>JBFWWD010000262.1:0-8247 GCA_050246385.1 Geminicoccaceae bacterium | reverse complement strand
CCGATCTAGCCGACATGTCGAGAAAGGTGTCCCGCCGATGCAGGCGGCGATCCGTGGCTCGCGCGAAATTTCCTTCGCCATCATCGCCATGACGATCACGCTCGCCGCGGTCTATGCGCCGATCGGCTTCCAGACGGGGCGGACAGGTCGCCTGTTCACGGAGTTTGCCTGGACCCTCGCCGGTGCCGTGCTGATCTCGGGCTTCGTGGCTCTGACGCTCTCACCCATGATGTGCTCTCGCCTGCTGCGTCATCAGGAACGGCACAACTTTCTCTATCGATGGATCGAAGCGGGCCTGAACGGTCTCACCCGCGGCTATGGCCGGTCACTGCGCGCGGCGCTGCAGGTCAAGGCCGCGGTGGTGGTCGGGATGATCCTGGTCGCGGCCGTCGCATTGTTTCTGTTTCGCGAGCTACCGGCGGAGCTCTCGCCAATCGAAGACCGTGGCACCATCATCGCACTGGGTATCGCCCCGGAGGGCTCGACCGCAGCCTACACGGACCAGTATGTCAGGCGTATGGAGGAGATCTTCCGCGAAACTCCGTTCGTCGAGCGCTTCTTTACCGTCATCGGCTTCTCCGGCGTGACGCAGGGCATCAACTTCCTGCGTCTGGTCGACTGGGAACAGCGCCCGGTCAGTCAACAGGAGATCACCAGAAGCCTGTTTCCGAAGCTTTTCGCCATTCCGGGCCTGCTTGCCTTCGCATCGAACCCGCCTTCTCTCGGTCAGAGCCCGATCGACAAGCCGATCCAGTTCGTCCTGCAGACTTCGCAACCCTACGAGGTTCTCCAGAGCGCGGTCGATCAGCTCATGGCAGCGGCGAGGCAGAATCCGGGCCTGCAGAATCTCGACACCGACCTGAAGCTCAACAAGCCGCAGCTCAAGGTCCAGATCGATCGAGAGAAGGCAGCCATGCTCGGCATCGATGTCGAGACCATCGGGCGAACGGTCGAGACCATGCTGGGCGGACGGCAGGTGACGCGCTTCAAGCGCGACGGCAAGCAGTACGACGTGATCGTGCAGCTCAAGGATGTCGACCGGGCCAATCCGGACGACCTGCGCGAGATCTTCGTGCGCGGTAGCGACGGCAGCATGGTCGCGCTCTCCAATCTGGTGCGAATCGAGGAGACCGTGGCGCCGAAGGAGCTCAACCACTTCAACAAGCTTCGCTCGGCCATCCTTACCGCTACGCTTGCACCCGGCTATGCCATGGGCGATGCGCTCGCCTTCCTCGACGCTCAGGCGGCGACGCTGCCGGCCGGAATCGTCACCGACCTGAACGGCCAGACGCGTGAGTTCCGCAGCTCGAGCAGCGGCCTCTATGTGACCTTCCTGCTGGCGCTCGCGTTCATCTACCTGGTTCTCGCTGCGCAGTTCGAGAGCTGGATCGATCCCGCGATCATCATGCTGACGGTGCCGCTGTCCATGGCGGGAGCATTGCTCGCGCTGAAGCTCACCGGCCAAAGCATGAACGTCTACAGCCAGATCGGCTTGGTGACCCTGGTGGGCCTGATCACCAAGCACGGCATTCTGATCGTCGAGTTCGCGAACCAGCTCCAGGAGGATGGCCGGAGCAAGCTCCAGGCCGTTGTCGAGGCGGCGACCCTGCGTCTGAGGCCGATCCTGATGACCACGGGTGCCATGGTCCTGGGCTCGGTGCCGCTCGCCGCCGCGACCGGCGCCGGTGCGGAGAGCCGGCACGCGATCGGCTGGGTGATCGTGGGCGGCTTGCTGCTCGGCACGTTGCTGACGCTTTACGTCGTGCCGACCGCCTACATGCTGCTCGCCCGGAGCCGGCCGCACCACGAAACTCTGGCTGCGGCCGTTCCGGCCCCCGCCGAGTAGCTTACGGGATCAGGAGCGTCGATCCGGTCGTGGCGCGCGCTTCGAGAGCGCGATGCGCCTCGGCGGCCTGGGCCAGCGGGAAGTGCTGGTGAATCTCAATCTTGACCGCGCCTGAGGCGGTGACGTCGAACAGATCCTTGGCGCAGGCGAGCAGCAGCTCCCGGGTGCGCGTATAGGTCACCAGCGTTGGGCGAGTGACGTAGAGCGAGCCTTTGGCGCTGAGGATGCCGAGGTTGAAGTTCTCGACCGGCCCTGAGGCACTGCCGAAGCTGACGCCCATGCCGAGCGGCCGCAGACAGTCGAGCGAGCGCAGGAAGGTGTCCTTACCGACTCCGTCATAGACGACTGGCACTCCCTCGCCCCTCGTGATCTCGCGCACACGGGCGACGAAGTCCTCTCGGCGATAGTCGATCACATGGTCGTAGCCGTGACTGCGGGCGAGCTCGGCTTTTTCCGGCGAGCCGACGGTGCCGATCACGGTGGCGCCGAGATGCTTGGCCCACTGTCCGACAATCAGCCCTACGCCGCCGGCAGCGGCGTGGAACAGGATCGTGTCCCCTGACTTCACAGGGTAGGTCTGACGCAAGAGATACTGGGCCGTCATGCCCTTGAGCATCATCGCTGCGGCGGTCTCGAAGGAGATCGCATCGGGAAGGGGGACCAGGACGGCCGCAGGTATCACCCTGAGATCGGCATAGGCGCCGACTGGCGACGAAGCATAGGCGACGCGTTGCCCAGGCCGCAGATCGGTGACTCCCGGACCGACTGCCTCGATGGTGCCCGCACCCTCCATTCCGGGGGTAAGCGGCAAGGTGCCCGGATACATGCCGCTACGATGGTAAACGTCGATGTAGTTCAGACCGATTGCCGCGTGCCGCACCAGGGCTTCGCCGGGTCCGGGCTCCGCGACCTCGTAGCTCTCATATTCAAGGACTTCCGGCCCGCCATTGCGCTTGACCGAGATCCGATGCGCCATCTTCCTCTCCCTCAGTGGTTCGGCAATGGCTGCTGCAGTTGCTCGCGCAGGACGGCAGCATCGCCGACCGGTGGGCCGCAGGTGGCTCCCCGGCACACATAGGCCGCCGCCCGGCCGCCGAGAAGCGACTTGCCGGCAGCAGGGTGACTGGCGGGCAGCTCATCCTCGACGGCCCGTCGCTGCACCACGGCGAGCGGGGGAAGCGACGTGGTGGCAGCCTTCCAGAGCGCGTCGAAACCAAGCACTTCCGGCGTGCCTACGACGACGACCTGAACCTGGGATGCAAGGCGGTCGGCTGTCAGCAGCAGGGTCGTGTGGACGGCAGGGTTGGACTCTGCATCGCCGGCAAAGGCGGCCAGGATCGTCTCGGCCATGGTCCGATGGCGCTCGTCTCCGGTCAGATGCCAAAGCATCGTGGCGACCTCGGCAAGCGTGCCATTGGCCGACGGCGTCGGACCGTCCTGGGCGTTGCGTGGCCGAACGAACGGGCCATCGGCGCGTTTGGGGCCGAGGAAGAACCCGGGTTGATCCGCGTCGGCAAAATCCAGGCGGCATCGGTCGAACCAAGCTTCAGCCTGCCGCAGGTAAGTCGGGTCACCGGTCTGCTGGAACAGCATCACTGCGGCTCGGCTCATCTGGGCATAATCGTCGAGAAAGCCGATACGCAGCCGCTGTGCCCCAAGGCGGCTGTGGTGCAGGCGACCGTTCTCGCCCATGCCGCTAACCAGATCAGTGAAGTGATGTCGAGCGAGCTCCAGCCGGTCGGCGCGGCCTAATCGTCCCGCCGCTTGGGCGAGGGCTGCGATCATCAGGCCGTTCCAGTCGGCCAGGACCTTGTCGTCTCGACCCGGTCGTGCTCGCCGCTCGCGCACCCTGAGCAGCCGCTCGCGGCAGGCTGCAAGCAACGCACTCTGCTTCCCTGGGGGAAGGCCTCGGTCGTGAAGTCGGTTCAGGACGTTACGGCCTTCCCAATTGCCCTGGTCGCTTACGCCGTAAGCGAGACGGAATGCTGGCGCTTCCTCGCCAAGAGAGCGGTCGATCTCGGCGGCGTCCCAGACGTAGAAGCGACCTTCCTCCCCCTCGCTGTCAGCATCGAGCGAGCTGACAAATCCTCCATCGCCGATCATCTCCCGCACGAGCCAGGCGACGGTTTCCTCGGCCCGTGCCCGGAACAGCGGCTCGGTCGTCGCGGCGTGCAACAAGGCGAGCAGCTCGAGAAGCTGGGCGTTGTCGTACAACATCTTCTCGAAGTGCGGCACGAGCCAATGGGCATCGACCGAATAGCGTGCAAACCCACCGCCGAGATGATCATAGATGCCACCTTGGCAGATCCGTTCGAGGGTGTGCTGCACGCGTCGAGCGAGGAGCGGATCACCGGCGAGCCAGGATTCGGCCCAAAGCAATCGCAGAATCGGAGCCTGCGGGAACTTCGGTGCGCCACGAAGGCCGCCGTGGATGACGTCGAACTGCTCGGCCAGGGCGCGCGCGACCGCAAGACCTCGGCCGGGTGGGATGCCGGCGCCCGACTTCGGCCGCGAAAGCTCACGCAGCATCGAGCCGATCACCCGTCGATTGTTCGTGACCCGCGGATCGTCAGCGCTCCAGAGAGCGTGTACCTGCTCCAGGACCTGCACGAAGCCGGGACGGCCGTAGCGCGGCTCTGCCGGAAAGTAGGTGCCGCCCCAGACCGGCTCGCCTTCGGGCGTGAGGAACATCGTCAGGGGCCAGCCGCCCTGCTGGCCCATCGCTGCTAGCGCCTGCTGATAGAGCGTATCCAGGTCGGGGCGCTCCTCGCGATCGACCTTAATGTTCACGAACAGGCGATTCATCACCGCCGCCGTCGCCTCGTTCTCGAAGCTCTCGTGCGCCATCACGTGGCACCAGTGACAGGCGGCATAGCCGATCGAGAGCAGAATCGGCCGATTCAGCCCTCGGGCCTGAGCCAGGCTGACTTCGTTCCACTCCTGCCACGCGACGGGATTGTCCGCATGCTGGAGAAGATAGGGGCTACTTGCATGGGCGAGGGCATTGGGCATGAGGCGGTCCTCGCTATCGGCTAGGCAGGTGGGGCTTCACGCCTATAGTTGGTGCAGGTGGGACCCACAGCCAGCGGGACGGGCATGAAAGTCAACATCGAGGTCGACTGTACTCCCGACGAGGCGCGTCGGTTCCTGGGTCTTCCCGACGTCGCGCCCATGCAGCAAACCGTCATGGCGGCCATGGAGCAGCGGCTGATCGACACGATCAAGGCAACCGACTCGCAGACGCTTCTCGATCAGTGGCTGCCTATGGGCATGAAGGGCATCGAGCAGTGGCAGTCCATGTGGACGCAAGTCGCCCAAGCGGCGGCCGGCCTGCCGCGGGGTTCACGCAAGTCGAAAGAGTGAGCCGTCGTCGCGCAGGCGAGACCGTCTATGCGCCGGCGACCGGGGTTGGTCGCTTCGCGCTGAGCGTGATCCGGGTAAGCGGCCCAGCCGCCGGTGAGGTCGCCATTGCCCTGGCGAGCGCTCTGCCGGTGCCCCGGCGTGCTGCCTTGCGACGCCTGTACGATCCGCGCGATGGGTCGGAGATCGATCAGGCGATACTGCTCTGGTTTCCTGCGCCACGGAGTGCGACTGGCGAGGACCTTCTCGAGATCCAGCATCACGGTGGGCCCGCGGTGCGCGAATGGTTGCTCGACACCTTGGCATCCTTTCCCGGATGCCGCCTGGCCGAGCCCGGTGAGTTTGCGCGTCGTGCGTTCCTTGCCGGAAAGCTGGATCTGACTGCGGTCGAAGGCTTGGCCGACCTCGTGGACGCACAGACGCGGGCGCAGGCGCGTCAGGCGCTCAGACAGCTCGATGGACGCCTCGCGGATGTCTTCAGCGCATGGCGGTCGCAACTGCTCGGAGCACTCGCACGGCTGGAAGCTGAGATCGATTTCGGCGCCGACGGAGAGGAGGTTCCAGCCGCGGGGCTCGAGCAGGAGGTGTTGGCTCTTGCCAGCGAGATGGCGACGCATCTCGCGGATCGCCGTGGAGAGCGGCTCCGCGAGGGTCTGACCATAGCGGTCACTGGTCCGCCGAACGTCGGCAAGTCGAGCTTGGTCAACGTTTTGGCACGACGCGAGGTTGCCCTGGTCAGCGAATACCCAGGAACCACACGGGACGTGATCGAGGTACAGCTCGAGGTTGCCGGCGTTCCGGTAACTCTGCTCGACACGGCAGGACTGCGCGAGACGGCGGATCCGGTCGAGGCGCTGGGGATCGCTCGTGCCAAGGCGTCGGCCGAGACAGCGGACCTCGAGCTACGGCTGTTCGTCGCGGGCACCGACGCGCCCGAAACAGCTGCGGGAACTCTGCTGGTCGCGACGAAATCCGACCTGGCGCCAGCGGCATCCCTGCCGTCGTCGGCCGTCGCGGTATCGGCCGTTACCAAGGCGGGTCTATCGGAGCTACTCGACCGCATCGAGGCGTTGGTGACGCCAATGGCCGAGCTGGCCAGTGAACCACTAATCACCAGAACTCGTCATCGACTGGCGCTGAATGAAGCAGTGAACAGCCTTACCGCGTTCACAGCGCTGCCGCCGGGAGAGTTGGCGCTGCGTGCCGAGGAGCTCAGACACGCCGCTCAGGCGATCGCCCGTGTTACCGGATCCATCGGCGTGGAGGACGTTCTCGACGAGATTTTCGCGCGGTTCTGTCTCGGGAAATAGGTCTGCGCGCGATGTTTCACGTGAAACAGGCTCTCACACCTCGGCCAGCTCGTCGTGATTGGCCTGCAGCGCGCGCAGCCGTTCCTCAGCCCGTTCCCGCACCTGCACCATGAGCTCGGGATGCATGCGCAGGAAATCGCGGAAAGCCTCGCGCGGGAGCATCAGAAGCCGGCAGTAGCTCAATGCGACGACGTCAGCCGTCCGTGGACGGCGCAGGATCAGCGCCATTTCGCCGAAGAACTCTCCGGTGCCCAGACGAATGACCTGAGAGTCGGGCGGCTGAACCTCGACGGCGCCGGAGGCGATAAAATACATCGCATCGCCACGATCGCCGCGTCGGATGATCCGTTCGCTGGGCAGCGCCAGCCGAGCGACCAGCATCGGTCTCAGATCAGCCCGCGCCGTCTCGTCCAGCTCGCCGAGCAAAGGAACGGTGCGGATCAGCGCATCGACGTCGAGGCCGAGATCAAGCGGCGGAATCGCCTCGAAACTGGCGAGCCTGGTGCGCAGCTCGCCGATCAGGTGCCGCAGCAACTCGGGAGAGAGCAGACCCTCGCCCGCCATGCGCTGGTACGCCTCGAGCTCGAGCCTGACCGCGGTGCGGCTGACGAACCGCCCTGATACCGTCCGCCAATAAGCCGGATATTGCAGGCGGATCGCATCGAGCCCGCGATCGATGTCCTTGATACGAGTTTCGATGACTCGAAGGGCCAACTCGCTGACCCGTTCACCGAACAGCGCCCGGATCCTGTTGCGGATGAAACCGACCATGCCTTCCAGCACACGGCGCTGGATCAGCCGCAGCTCAATAAGCTGTGCCATGCGGCGGGTCAGCATGCCGTTCCAGCTGAGATGGCGATGGAGGAAGCCAGCGAGACGCAGGAGGTAATTGCTCCCGATCTCGGATCGGGCCACCCGTCGATAGCTGTGCAGGCTGCCGTCCTTCAGGGAATCGAGCAGCGCATTCGTCCGGCTCAACAGCACCGAGCCCGCACTGCGCGAGATCGCTCCCTCGGCCATTTCGTCCGTGTATTGAGTTGCTTCTCGCGCGGTGATGGTCGCCAAGGCCACGATGAGCTGCTGGCGCATCAGCTCGTCGGTGGTGTCGCTCGCATCCTCCAGGGTAGCCATGCGCCTGCGGTAAAGGGCACCGACCTCCTCGGCAGCATCGAGATCGAGGCCATGGATGATCGCCGTCTCCGAGAGGCGGTCCAAGATCTCGCCCTGGGTCAGGGCGAGCGCCCGGGCCCGCAGAACACGCTCGACTGAATCGAGCTGGTCGACGCCGAGCCAACGAATGAGAGAATTCAAGCTCGTCGCCTGGACGAGCAGCGTGAACAGCACAAAGCCGGTGGCAAGAACGGAGACGACGTGCCGAATCTCTGCAGGAACATCGGGGTTCTGTGCGACAGCAAGCGCGAGAGCGAGCGTCACCGCTCCACGCACGCCGCCCCACAATATCACCAGCTTGTAGCTCGAGCTGATCGGCTGCTGTCTCGACAGCAGCCGGAGAACCGGCAGGACACCCCATAGGCACAGCGCCCGGGCAGCCAGAGCACCGCCAAGGAGCGCGACGAGCAGCAGAAGGTCGCTCGGACGCGCCTCTCGTACGGCAGCGGGTACCAGAGTGGACGCCAGCACAAAGATGAGTGAGCTTGCCCAGAAACCGAGCTGGCTCCAGATGACGCTGATGCTGCGCCACTCCTCGGTTCCGACCCGCATGCGGCCGAT
>JBFWWD010000261.1:0-8251 GCA_050246385.1 Geminicoccaceae bacterium | reverse complement strand
ACGCCTACCGCCGGGACACGACCTACAACCTGACCTGGCGCAACTGCTCCAGCACCGTGGCGTTGGCGCTCGACTGCGCGATCGAGGGCAACCTGGCCCGGCACGGCGTCGGCCCCTACCTGCTGCTGCGCGTCCTGCTGACGCCCGAGCTGTGGATCGCCGCCCAGCTGCGGCACCGGGCGCGGACCATGGCCTGGACGCCCGGCATCCTGCTCGACTACGCGATGGCGATGCGCGCGCTCCAGGACCCGCCGGCCTCGGGCCTGCTGGCCCTGATCCGCCTCCCCTTCCGCGCCTGGCGCCGCCATTGATCGCCTTCACCCTCGCCGCCGTGATCGCCGCGGCCGCGATGTTCGGGGTCACCTACGGCCTGTCGGCTCCCCTGATCGCGTTGGATCTCCACGAGCGCGGCTTCGGCGAGGTGACGATCGGCCTGAACGCCGCCATGCATGCGGTGGGCGTCCTGATCGTGGCACCGGTCCTGCCGCGCCTCGCCGCGCGCTTCGGCCAGCGCCCGCTCACCATCGCGGCACTGCTGGCGGCCGCCTGCCTGTTGACCCTGTTCCCGCTGGTGGCGCTGACCCTGCTCTGGTTCCCGCTGCGCGCAGCACTCGGCGCCGCGTCGGAGCTGCTGTTCACGCTGACCGAGAGCTGGAGCAACGAGCTCAGCCCCGAAGCCGCGCGCGGCCGCATCATGGCCACCTACACCGCCGCCCTGTCCTTGGGCTTCGCCGCGGGGCCGGCGCTGCTCGCCTGGCTGGGCTCGGGCGACGCCGCCTATCTCGCGGGCGCCGCCCTGGCGCTGGTGGCGATCCTGCCGCTGCTGTGGCCGCGCCTGCGCGTGCCGGAGCGCGAGGAGGCGGCGCCGGTCGCACCGCTGCGATCGCTGCGGCTGGCGCCGCTGGCGGTCGCCGCCACTTTGCTCAACGCCGCGGTCGAGACCTCCGGCCTGTCCTTCATCACGCTCTATGCGACCAGGATGGGCTGGAGCGAGGCCGCGGGCATGCATCTGATCACCACGCTCCTGGTCGGCGCCATCGTCCTGCAGCTGCCGATCGGCTGGCTCGCCGACCGCCTGCCGGTGCGCGGCCTGGTCCTGGTGCTGACGGTGATCGCCGCGATCGGCGCCTGGGCGGCCCCGGCGATGTTCGCGCTGCCCTGGCTCGCCTTTTCCGCCGTGTTCGTCTGGGGCGGGGTGTTCGTCGGCATCTACACGGTCATGCTGGTGGCGGTCGGCAACCGGTTCAAAGGCACCGAGCTGATCGCGATCTACGCCACCATGGGCCTCGCCTGGGGTGTGGGCGCCCTCCTCGGGCCGAGCCTCGCCGGGTTCGCCATGGCATGGAGCCCGACCGAGGGCTTCACCACCCTGATCGCCATGGCCTGTGCCGGCTTCGCGCTGCTGGTGCTGGGCTCGCGCAGCACGGTCTGAGGCTCGCTCAGATTCCGGGCCTGAACCGCAGCAGTCGCAGGGCATTCCCCGTCACCAGCACCGTGGCGCCGGTGTCGGCCAGGATCGCCATCCAGAGCGGCGTGGCGCCCGTCAGGCTGGTGACGAGAAAGATGCCCTTCAGCCCGAGCGCCACCGCGATGTTCTGCCGGATGTTCGCCATGGTGGCGCGCGCCAGGGCGATCAGATCGGCCACGCCGGTCACGTGGTTGTTGAGCAGCGCGGCGTCCGCCGTCTCGAGTGCCACGTCGGTCCCGGCGCCCATGGCGATCCCGACCGAGGCGGCGGCCAGTCCCGGCGCGTCGTTGATGCCGTCGCCGACCATGGCGATCGGCGCCTGCGCCCGCCAGCCTGCGATCGCCGCGAGCTTGCCGTCCGGCAGCAGCTCGGCCTGGACCTCGATCTCAAGCTTGCTGGCGATGCTGGCAGCGGTCCGGGCATTGTCGCCGGTCAGCATGACCGGATCGATGCCCAACGCCCGCAGGCGTGCGAGCCCCGCCGCGGCATCCGCGCGTGGCTCATCCCTGAGCGCGATGAGGCCGGCGAGGCGCTTGCCTTCGCTGACGGCCACGACCGTCTTGCCCGCCTCCTCGAGGCCGGTGATGCGCGCGTGGAGGCAATCCGCACCGGCGGCATGGCGTAGTGCTCCGACCGTGACGAACCCCCGCCCAAGGCGGGCCGTGACGCCCTTGCCCGGCATGGCGACGCTGCCGCCGAACACCCTGGGCAGCTCCAGCCCGCGCGCTTGCGCCTCGGCGACGATCGCCACGCCCAGCGGATGGCTGGAGCCGCGCTCGACCGCGGCCGCATTGGCCAGCAGCTCGGACTCGCTGCCCTCGATCGTGACCACGTCCGTCACCTGCGGCCGTCCCACGGTCAGCGTGCCGGTCTTGTCGAACGCGACCCGCCTCAGCCTGGCCATCGTCTCCAATGCGGCCCCGCCCTTGATCAGCAGCCCGCGCCGGGCGCCGCTCGCCAGGCCCGAGGCGATCGCGGCCGGTGTCGAGATCACCAGGGCGCAGGGGCAGGCGATGAGCAGCAGCGACAGGCCGCGATAGATCCAGGTGAACCAGTCCGCACCCGACAGCAGGGGCGGGCCGACCATCACCAGTGCCGCGACGCCCATCGCGGCCGGCGTGTACCAGCGGCTGAACCGGTCGATGAACCGCGCCGTCGGCGCCTTTCGGCTCTGCGCCTCCTCGACCATGCGGACGATCCGGGCGATGGTGTTGTCCGCGGCCTGCCGGGTGATCTCGACCCGCAGCTCGCCCAGGCCGTTGATGCTGCCGGCGAAGATCGGCGAGCCCACCTCCTTGGCGACGGGTACCGACTCGCCGGTCACCGGCGCCTCGTCGACCTCCGACGTTCCCTCGCGGACGATGCCGTCCGACGGGACTTTGTCGCCGGGTCGGACCATCACCATGTCCCCGACGGCCAGCGCCTCGACCGGCACCGTCTCGATCCCGGCGCCCGCGACGCGGCAGGCCGTGCGCGGCACCAGCCCGATCAGCGCCTTGATCCCTTCTCGCGCCCGGCCGGCCGCGATGCCCTCCAGCAGCTCGCCGACGGCGAAAAGGAAGACGACGATCGCGGCCTCGGCCGCCTCGCCGATCCCCAGCGCGCCCAGCGTCGCGATCGTCATCAGCGTCTCGATGCCGAACGGCGTCCCGGTCCGCAGCCCGGCCCAGGCCCGCGCGGCGATCGGCACGAGCCCCACCAGCGCCGCAACCGAATAGGCCCAGGGCGCCAGAGCCGGTGCGAGCTGCGCGCTGAGGAAGGCCGCCAGCAGCAGGCTGCCGACGGCGATCACCAGCCGCGCCTTCCGCGTCGTCCACCAAATCCGGTCCGACCGGGCCTCGAGCTCGGCCGCTGAGGATGATGCGTTCGGTCCGTCGAGGCTGAGGGGCGTGAACCCGAGTGCCCTGATCCGCGCCTCAACGGAGCTGGGGGAGGTGCGATCCTCGTCGAGCGTGAGCGAGAGCGCCGCCTGACCGAAGCTGACCGAGATGTCCGATGCGCCCGGCAGACCGCGCATCGCGTTCTCGATCTTCAAGGCGCAGGCGCCGCAATCCATTCCTTCGATCCGCAGCTTGAGGCTGGCGGCAGCCATGGCGTCACCTCGAAAATCCGACGTGACCCACCATCTGCACCCTGTAGCAACTACAGGGTCAAGCCGTGTCGAACGGAACATTCGCCATCGGCGAGCTGGGGCGGCTCACCGGCACCAAGGTCGAGACCATCCGCTTCTACGAGCGGGTCGGGCTGCTCGCTGCCCCGGCGCGCACCGCCGGCAACTATCGCGCCTACAGCTCGGAGCATCTGAGCCGGCTCAGCTTCATCCGCCGTTCGCGCGACCTCGGCTTCTCGCTCGATCAGGTGCGTGCCCTGCTCGACCTCTCCGACAATCGCGGCCGCCCGTGCGAGGCGGTCGACGCCATCGCCAAGCAGCATCTGACCGAGGTCGACCGCAAGATCGCCGATCTGCGGGCGCTGCGCCGCGAGCTCGCCAGCATGATCGACCAGTGCCGCTGCGGCACCGTCGCCGACTGCCAGATCATCGAGGCGCTCTCGCCTTAGGCCGCGGCCTTGACGACCCAGTCGCGAAATCGAGCCGCCGCGTCGCTGAGCCGGACTCCGCTCGGATAGACGATGTAGAAGGCGCGGTCCGAGCCCAGCGTGGCCTCGATCGGCCGGATCAGGTCGCCGCGCTCGATGAAATCCTCGGCGAGCCGGCCGCCGCACAGGGCGACGCCCTCGCCGCGCACCGCCGCCTGCAGCAGGACCAGATAGTTGTCGAACTCGAGCCCCCGCCTGCGCGGACTGCCCGTCACGCCTTGCGAGGCGAGCCAGGCCGGCCAGGTCACCCAGTTGCGATCGAACTGGCTGAGATGCAGCAGCGTCTCGTCGAGCAGCTCCTCGACCCGGGCCAGCTTCGCCCGGCCTGCCAGGTAGGTCGGGGCGCACACCGGCCAGATCTCGTTGTCGAAGATGCGGATCGCCTCGAGCCCGTCCCACCGCCCGCTGCCGTAGCGGATCGCGATGTCGACCCCGGCCGCGACCAGGTCGTGCAGCCGGGTCGATGCCACCAGCCGCAGCTCGATCTCGGGATACTGGGCGCGGAACTGGGCCAGCCGCGCCATCAGCCAGTAATTGGCGAACGCCACGCTGGTCGCGACGGTGAGCTCGCCGGTGCCGCGGTGACGCCGGATGTCGACCGCCGTGTCGGCGATGTGGCCGAGCCCCATCGTCACCGCGCGATGCAGCCGCGCCCCGTCGCGCGTCAGCTGCAGGTTGCGGCCCTGCCGCTGGAACATGGGGGCACCCAGATGTTCCTCGAGCAGCTGGATCTGCCGGCTGACCGCCGACTGGGTCAGGCCCAGCTCCTCGCCGGCGCGGGTGAAGTTGAGCAGCCGCCCGGCCGCCTCGAGCACCACCATGCTGTTCACCGGCGGCAGACGGCGCCGCAGCTGTACCATGCGTATCTCTCATCGTTCGATGAAAATTATCCAGGTTTGGCTTGGACGGTGCGCAAGGCATCATGCGTGGACGTCATGGCCTGGGCAAGCCCGACAGTGTAGGGGACAGCCCACCCGAAAGGCCGGGGCGGTGGGCCACCCGAGAGCAGGAAGAGGCTTATGCGCTACCATCCCGCACTGTTCATCCCCGGGCCGACCAACATTCCGGACGCGGTGAGGCGGGCGATGAGCCTGCCGATGGAGGACATGCGGGCACCCGACTTCCCGCAGCTCACGCTGCCGCTGTTCGAGGACCTGAAGAAGGTCTTCAAGACCGAGGCCGGGCAGGTGTTCATCTTCCCGGGCTCGGGCACCGGCGGCTGGGAGGCGGGCCTCACCAACACGCTCTCGCCGGGCGACAAGGTGCTCGCCGCGCGCATCGGCCAGTTCTCCCATCTCTGGATCGACATGTGCCGGCGCCTCGGTCTCGACGTGGTCGAGGTCGAGGTCGACTGGGGCGAGGGCGTGCCGGTCGAGCGGTTCGCCGAGATCCTGGCCGAGGACAGGGCGCACCGCATCAGGGCGGTGCTGGTCACCCAGAACGAGACCGCAACGGGCGTGACCAGCGACGTGCCGGGCGTGCGCGCGGCCCTGGATGCCTGCGGTCACCCCGCCATGCTCTATGTCGACGGCGTGAGCTCGATCGCCAGCATCGACTTCCGCATGGACGAGTGGGGCGTGGACGTCGCCGTCAGCGGCTCGCAGAAGGGCTTCATGCTGCCGACCGGGCTGGCGCTGGTCGCGGTGAGCCCCAAGGCGCTGGCCGCCCACAAGACCGCGAAGCTGCAGCGCTGCTATTTCGACTTCGCCGACATGATCGCGGCCAACGGGAGCGGCTATTTCCCCTACACACCGGCGACCACGCTGCTGCGCGGCCTGCGCTGCTCGGTCGACCTCTTGCTCGAGGAGGGTCTCGAGAATGTGTTCGCGCGCCACCACCGGCTCGCCGAGGCG
This sequence comes from Geminicoccaceae bacterium, assembly GCA_050246385.1. Taxonomy (GTDB): domain Bacteria; phylum Pseudomonadota; class Alphaproteobacteria; order Geminicoccales; family Geminicoccaceae; genus Benzoatithermus. The sequence goes on along the minus strand of JBFWWD010000261.1, from coordinate 2,332 downwards.
GTGCGGCAGGGCGTGGCGGCCTGGGGTCTCAGGCTGTGCGCCAAGGAGCCCAGGTGGCACTCCGACACGGTCAGCGCGATCTACGTGCCGCCGGGGATCGACAGCACCAGGCTCGCGCACCACGCCTACCGGGCCTACGGCCTCTCGCTCGGCGTCGGGCTGAGCAAGGTCGCGGGCCGGGTGTTCCGCATCGGCCACCTCGGTGCCCTCAACGAGCTCATGGTGCTGACGGCACTCGCGGGTGCCGAGATGGCGCTGCACGATTTCGGCGCCGACATCGAATTGGGTTCGGGCGTTGCCGCCGCCCAGCGTTGCCTCGCCTTGGACCGGGCTGAGGCACGCCTGGCCGCCTGACCCTCCCCAGGCGGCAAGTGGCTTGCTGAAGCGGCGAGGCCGGCGCCTCGCCGCTATTTTTTGCTCATCCGCTCGGTCTTTATCCGACCCGGCGGAATGAAAACGGGCTGGGCATCGCCCTGGCCCTGTTCTCGGAAGGCGAATCGCCCGCTCGCGCGGGGCTCAGGCGTGCCCGGCAGTGGTCGAGAGCAGGGAGGGGTCGACGCCGATCGTGCGCATCGCGCGCACCCATTTGGTCCCGTTGTCGCCGTCGAACACGATGTCGGGGTCGGCCGGGGCGACGAGCCAGCCATTGCTCTGAATCTCGGCGTCGAGCTGGCCGGCGTCCCAGCCGGCATAGCCCAGCGCCAGCACCGCGCGCTGCGGTCCGTCGCCGGCCGCGATCGCGCGCAGCACGTCGACCGTGGCGGTGAGCGAGAACTGCTCGTCGATCACCATGGTGCCGTCCTGCGCATAGTCCGAGGAGTGCAGGACGAACCCGCGGCTCGGCTGGACCGGGCCGCCGACATGAACCGGCCGCTCGGCGCAGCTCCGGTCGGCCTCGATGCCGAGCTGTCCGATCACCGACGGGAAGGAGATCTCGCCCGCGATCTGGTTGACCACGAGGCCCATCGCCCCCTCGGACGAATGGGCGCAGAGATAGATCACGCTGCGGGCGAAGCGCGGGTCCGCCATGCCGGGCATCGCGACCAGGAGCATGCCGGCGAGGTGCCGCTGACGATCAGACTGGGCCATGAGGCGAAGATACGCCTCACCCCCACCGCCAACAAGAGCGGCACCGCGGTTGCGGCCGCCGGCAGGCGATCCCATGTACTGCGCGCGCTCGCGGGTGTGACCCCGAGCCGCCTGCGACCACAGGGAAGGAACCGACCCCATGACGATCGCCGTCGGCGACAAGCTGCCCGGCGCCACCTTCAAGGTGCGCACGCCGGACGGGCTCAAGGACGTCTCCACCGCCGAGTTCACCGCCGGGCGCAAGGTGGTGCTGTTCGCGGTGCCGGGCGCGTTCACCCCGACCTGCCACGCCAAGCATGTGCCGAGCTATCTGGAGAACCTCGACGCGCTCAAGGCCAAGGGCGTGGCCGAGGTCGCCTGCGTGGCGGTGAACGACGCGTTCGTGCTCGACGCCTGGGCCAAGGCCTGTGGCACGGACGGCAGGATCACCTTCCTCTCCGACGGCAACGGCACCTTCGCCAAGGCCGTCGGCATGGATTTCGACGGCTCCGGCTTCGGGCTCGGCACGCGCAGCAAGCGCTACGCGATGCTGGTCGACAATGGCGTGGTCAAGACGCTGAACGTCGAGGAGAGCCCGGGCGTGATGGAGGTCTCCGGCGCCGACCGCATCCTGGCCGCGCTATAGCCCTACGAACTTCGCGTGGAGGAGCGGACATTGAGCGAAGCGGTGATCCACCAGTATTACGAGGCGTTCAATCGTGGTGACCGCGAGGCGATGCTGTCGCTCCTCACCGACGACGTGGCGCACGACATCAACCAGGGCGGCCGCGAGACCGGCAAGGACGCGTTCCGCAAGTTCCTGGCGCACATGGACCGCTGCTACCGCGAGCGGCTCGCGGACATCGTGGTGATGACCAGCGCCGACGGCACCCGTGCCGCGGCCGAGTTCGTGGTGCACGGCACCTACCTCGCCACCGACGAGGGCCTGCCGCCCGCCAGCGGCCAGACCTACGTGCTGCCGGCCGGCACCTTCTTCGAGCTGCAGGGCGGCAGGATCGCCCGCGTCACCACCTGCTACAACCTCGCCGACTGGAGCCGCCAGGTCGGGGCCGCGGCGTGAGCGAGGTCCGCATCGAGCGGCTGACCGGGGACCGGCTGAAGCTGCTGCTGCCCGACCTGGCGCGGCTGCGCATCGCCGTGTTCCGGGCCTTCCCCTACCTTTATGAGGGCTCGCTCGAGTATGAGGAGCGCTATCTCCAGACCTACCACGAGGCGGCCGACAGCGTCATCGTCGGTGCCTTCG
>JBFWWD010000260.1:0-8255 GCA_050246385.1 Geminicoccaceae bacterium | reverse complement strand
TCGGTGTCGCCCTCGGCGCGCAGGAGCGCGTTGAGCGAATGGTCGGGCCCTTCCAGCCGGCGGTTCATCTCGATCACGTCCTGCTCGGTCACCTCGAGCGTGGTCGCGATCTGCTTGACCGCCTCGGGGCTGAGATCGCCCTCCTCGATCGCCTGCATCTGGCTCTTCAGCCGGCGCAGGTTGAAGAACAGCTTCTTCTGCGCCGCCGTGGTGCCCAGCTTCACCAGCGACCAGGAATGCAGGATGTATTCCTGGATCGCCGCCCGGATCCACCACATCGCATAGGTGGCGAGCCGGAAGCCGCGCTCCGGATCGAACCGCTTGACCGCCTGCATCAGGCCGACATTGCCCTCCGAGATGATCTCGTTCATCGGCAGGCCGTAGCCGCGGTAGCCCATGGCGATCTTGGCGACCAGGCGCAGATGGCTGGTGACCAGCCGGTGCGCGGCCTGGGTGTCCTCGTGCTCGCGCCAGCGCTTGGCGAGCATATATTCCTCGCCCTGCTCCAGCATCGGGAAGCGGCGGATCTCGTCGAGATAGCGTGCGAGCCCGGTACCCTCGGTGGGAACAATCGGCAGACTGGCCATGACGGAAAAGCCTCGGTGCGCTGACGGTCGCGACGGTCCTGCTCGCGGCACGGGCCCCCGGGGCGAAGCGGAGGCCGGGGCAGATTATGCTACGCGCGCAGGAGTTCAAGAATCCCTTCGTATACGCTTGGCGGCGGAACGTCGAACCGGAGCTCCGCGCCGGTGACCGGGTGGACGAACCCCAACCGTCTCGCATGGAGCAGGATCCGGTCGAGCTCGCGCACGGGTGCCGGGCCGGCGCCGTCCCGGCCGCGGCCGTAGAGCCGATCGCCCAGGATCGGGTGGCCCAGGCTCGCTGCATGCACCCGGATCTGATGGGTGCGGCCGGTCTCGAGTCGGAACTCGAGGCGTGACGCCCGGGTTCCGGCCGCCTCCAGCAGCCGCCAATGCGTCACCGCCCGCTTGCCGCCGCGATGGACGATCGCCATCCGCTTGCGGTCGACCGGGTGGCGCCCGAGCGGGCGGTCGACCGTGCCGGCCGCCGTCCCGGGCACGCCCCAGACGATCGCCTCGTAGACCCGCTCGATCGAATGCACGCTGAACTGGCCGGCGAGCCCGATATGCGCCCGGTCGTGCTTGGCGACGACCATGACGCCGCTGACCTCGCGGTCGAGCCGGTGCACGATGCCGGGCCGCAGCACGCCGCCGATGCCCGACAGGCTGCCGCCGCAATGGGCGAGCAGCGCGTTGACCAGCGTGCCGTCGGCATGGCCGGGGGCGGGATGGACGACGATGCCGGCGGGCTTGACGATCACGATCAGGTGCTCGTCCTCGAACAGCACCTCCAGCGCGCGCTCCTGGGCGACGGGCGTCGCGGCGCGCGGCTCGGGTATGTCGAGCACGAGCGCGTCGCCCGGTTTGACCCGGTGCCCCGGCTCGTCTATCACCCGCCCGCCCAGGGTCAGGCGGCCCTCGCGCACCAGCGCCTGCAGGCGCGAGCGCGACAGTTCCGGCAGCCGCAGGGCGAGGAAGCGGTCGAGCCGCAGGCCGTCGTTCGCGGCTTCCGCCACCAGCTCGACCCGGCCCCCTGAGAGAGCGAGGATGTCCGATTCCCTGCTGCGTGCGGTCAAGCTGTTCGTCGTCGTGGGCGGCGTGCTGATCATCGCCGGCACTGCTACCCTGATCACCCTGCTGGTCAAGCGCGGCACCCGCATCGCCGACCCGCCGCCTCAGGCCACGGCGGCTGTCGACGCCGTGATCCCGACGGGCGGCGAGGTCGCCTCGGCCAGCATGGCGGGGCGTGATCTGGTCCTGCTCGGCCGTGCGCCCGAGGGCCAGTTCGTCCTGGTGGTCGATCCCGCCAGCGGCGCCCGCCGGCGGCTGCTGTGGCTGACGCCCGAGGTGCGATGAGCGAGGCCGAGGTCGCGATCGAGGCGCTGGGTGCGGCCGGCGACGGCATCGCGACGCTGGACGGTGGCAGCCTGTTCGTGCCCGGGGCCCTGCCGGGCGAGCGCTGGCGCGTGCGCGCCGGTCCGGGCGGCCGGGCGGTCCCGCTCCTCTGTCTGCAGGCCGTGCCGCGCGCGGTGCCGCCCTGCCCGGTGTTCGGCCGCTGCGGCGGCTGCCGGCTGCAGCATCTGACCGCCGCCGACTACGCCGCCTTCAAGCGCCGCCGCGTCACCGACGCGCTCGGGCGCCAGGGCCTGCCGGCCGGCGTCGTGACCGAGCCGCGGATCGGCCCGCCCGCGAGCCGGCGCCGGCTGCGGCTGGCCCTGACCCGCGTCGACGGGCGGCTGCGGCTGGGCCTGCGCGAGCGTTCGGGGCACGCGGTGGTGGCGCTCGACCAGTGCCCGGTCGCGATGCCCGAGCTGGCGACCCTCCTGCCCGTGCTCGGTGCGGCGCTCCAGCCCTGGCTGTCACGGCCCTGGCCCGCCGAGGCGAGCCTGACCCTGACCGATGCCGGACCGGACCTGCTGCTGCACGCCGCCCGGCCGCCGACCGCCGGGGAGCGGGCCGGGGTGGCGGTGCTGGCCCGTGACGCGGGCCTGGCCAGGATCGCCTGGCAGGCCGGCGGGCCGCCCGAGGCGCTGCTGACCCTGCGCGCCCCGGTCGTGCGCCTGTCCGGCGTGGCGGTCGAGGTGCCACCCGGGGCGTTCCTGCAGGCCAGCGCCTTCGGCGAGGCCGAGCTGGCCGGGGCGGTCGCCGACTGGGCCGGGGAGCCGCGACAGGCCGCCGACCTCTATGCCGGCCTCGGCACGCTGACCCTGCCGCTCGCCGGCCGAGCCCGGCGGGTGCTCGCCTGCGAGAGCGACCCGCAAGCGGCTGCGGCGCTGCGCCGCGCCGCCGGCGGCCGGGGCGTCACGGTCGCCGAGCGCGACCTGGTGCGCCGCCCGCTGCAGCCGGTCGAGCTGACCCAGGAGCTGGTCGTCCTCGACCCGCCGCGCGCCGGCGCCCAGACGCAGTGCGCCGCCCTGGCGCGATCGCGCGTGCCCAGGGTGATCTACGCCTCCTGCCACCCCGAGAGCTTCGCCCGCGACGCGCGGCTGCTGACCGGGGGCGGCTTCGTCCTGGAGGAGGTCCGGCCGATCGACCAGTTCCTGTGGAGTGCCGAGGTCGAGCTCGCCGCCCGCTTCGTGCGGACGTCCGGTCGCGCGAATCGCCCTTGATCCCGTGCTTCCCCGCCGCTACATGTCCGCCCGCCCAACCGCTGTCCCCTTCGTCTAGCGGTCCAGGACGTCGCCCTCTCACGGCGAAAACAGGGGTTCGAGTCCCCTAGGGGACGCCATTCCAGCTCACATGCTCCAGCGGCTCGAATCGTCGCCGCTCGCCATTGCACGCTCGGGCCGAGCTCGCCCGGTCGGATGGCGGCCCGTAGCCCGCGCCCGTTCTCGCCTGACGCTTTCCCACGGTCGGTGCAACACTGAACCAATTCTTCGCCGCGCCGGGAACTGACGCAGGCTGGAGCATTTCCCGTCATGCCGCGCGCCGCGCCGGCGGAACGGGAGACGAAGGGTGCTCAAGCTGCCGACGGCGCTCGTCCTGCTCGCGCTGACGATCGGAGCGGTCATTGGCCCTGCCCAGGCCGCGATCGACGGGCTGCAGTACATCGCCTCCTATCCCGACCTGATCCGGGCGTTCGGGGCCGACCCGGTCGCGGGGCAGGCGCATTACGAGCGGTACGGCCGGGCCGAGGGCCGGAGCCCGGACAGCTTCGACGAGCGGCAGTATCTCGCGAGCTACGCCGACCTGCGCGCCGCCTTCGGCACGGACGGGCGGGCGGCCACGATCCACTACATCCAGCGCGGCTTTACCGAGGGCCGGACGGACAAGGTCAATGTGGTCGTCATGTTCGCCGACGATCTGGGCTGGGGCGAGGTCGGCGCACGTCATGTCGGCGACGTGCCCACCCCCAACATCGACGCCATCGCCCAGGCCGGCGTCACCTTCACCGACGCCTACGCCACCTCAAATCTGTGTGCGCCAAGCAGGGCCGGACTGCTGACCGGGCGCTATCAGCAGGAGTTCGGCATCTACGGCAATCCGGGCTCGCGCCCCTATCCGAGCGCGTTCGGGCTGCCGGCGGACCAGACCACACTCGCCGGGGCGCTCAAGGCCAGAGGCTACGTCACCGGGATGGTCGGGAAATGGCATCTGGGGATGAAGGCCCAGGACAATCCGATCCACCACGGCTTCGACGAGTTCTTCGGCGTGCTCGACACCAACCGCCCCTATTACGGCGAGGACGCGACCAACCCGATCCTGCGCGGCACGGTGCCGGTGCCGGCGAGCGGCTACTTCACCGACACGCGCGCGGCGGAGGCGGGCTCGTTCATCCGCCGCCATGCCGGCCGCCCGTTCTTCCTCTACGTGCCGTTCACCGCCACCCACACGCCGCTGGCGGCTAAGCCCGAGATGCTGGCCCGGCTGGCCTCCATCCGCAATCCGCAGCGGCGGCTGTTCGCGGCCGTGCTGGCCTCGCTCGACGAGGGCGTCGGCACGATCAGGACGGCGCTGCGGGAGGCCGGCGTCGCCGAGCGCACCGTGGTCGTGTTCCTGGGCGACAATGGCTGCAACACCGGCCGCGGCTGCCGCAACGCCCCGCTGCGGGGTGCCAAGGGCACCTGGTGGGAGGGCGGCATCCGCGTGCCGATGGTCATGGCCTGGCCGAGCCGGGTCGGCGCCGGCGGCAGCTACGCCCGGCCGGTGATGGCGTCCGACCTGTTCGCCACCTTCCTGCGCAATGCCGGCGGGATCCCCCCGGCTGCGGCCGACGGCGTCGACCTGCTGCCCTTCCTGCAAGGAGCCGGCGGCGAGCCGCACGGCCAGCTGTTCTGGGGCAACCGCTCGGCCGGCGCCGTCCGCCGGGGCGACTGGAAGCTCCTCGGCAGCGAGCTCTTCAATCTCGCCACCGACCTCGGCGAGCAGCGGAACCTCGCCGCCGCCAACCCCGCCATCGTCGCCGAGCTGCGCGCCGCCCGCGCCGCCTGGGCCAGAGGGCTGGCGCGGCCGCTCTGGTAGCCGCGCTTGCCACTTGCCTGCAGTCCAGGCCAGGCCGCCGAGCGGCCCGCCCGGCAGCGCCGACCAGCGTCAGGCCGCAGCTCGACCATGAGACTGTTAACCTTGGGCGTGAGCGTTCTGGGAGAACAGTCACCAAGCGCTGGAGAGAACGTGCCGGGCGCCGGGTGGCGCTCGACCGGCTCGGGACGGAGTCCTACGTCATGCCGACGACGACAGGACGAGCAGCCGGATCGCGCCGCGATCGGGCAGGGCGGGGCCGGCAAGCCGGGTGGGCGGGGTCATGGCTCGATTCAGCGATGCCTTCGAGAAGCTGGCGCAAGGGACCGCGCATCATGCCGGCCGGCCGACCACCTTCGCCGTGGCGGTGGCCGCGATCCTGGTGTGGGGTCTGAGCGGCCCGCTCTTCGGCTGGTCGGACACCTGGCAGCTGGTGATCAACACCGGCACGACGATCGTCACCTTTCTCATGGTGTTCCTGATCCAGAACACGCAGAACCGGGATACCGAGGCCCTGCAGCTGAAGATCGACGAGCTGATCCGCGCCGACGACCAGGCCCGCAACCGGCTGCTTCGGCTCGAGGAGATGTCGGAGGCGGAGATGGATCGCGTCAAGCAGGGCTTCGTCCGGCTGGCGGGCGAGGACCGGGCGGTCGAGGGCGAATAGCCGGCCCGCACCGATGCCGGAGCCGAGCCTCGGGTCGAGCTCACCGGGATCAGGATACCGAGCCCCGGCGGATCTCTGCCCGTGGCATCGGAGATGGTTTCACCGCTTGCCGAACGGGCGTAGAACAGGCAAGCATGGACTGTGCAGCTTCCCGATGCGGCTCGCCCTCTCTTCCGGCGACGGCCGGTCGCCAGGATGCTCGCATCGGGATCGAAAGGGATGGGGTGAGCTGGTCGGATCCGTGTCGGAACATGACCACCTGTCGAGGACGCGTCGCTTGTCTCGGTTATCCGGGCCGCTCGCCCGGCCGCTGAGACAGAACCTTGAGCGTACCAGGTGCCGGCCATCTCGCCACCGTGTCGGGGCATGGTGAATCGCTCGGGGAAGCCGGCGTCGCAGCGCCGAGCCCGTCGGGCGAGCTCAGCGTGGCTCCCGTGAGCGCCCTGGACGGGCTGGAGAGCGCGTTGCTGGCCGCGATCGTCGAGAACAGCGACGACGCGATCGCCAGCAAGGATCTCACCGGCACCGTCACGAGCTGGAACCGCGCGGCCGAGCGGCTGTTCGGCTACGCCGCCGCGGAGATCGTCGGCCATCCGATCGCGGTGCTGGCGGCGCCGGGGCGCGAGAACGAGATGCCGATGATCCTCGAGCGGATCCGGCGCGGCGAGCATGTCGACCATTTCGAGACGGTGCGCCGGCGCAAGGACGGGTCGCTGGTCGAGATCGCGCTCACCGTCTCCCCGATCCGCGACCAGACCGGCCGCATCGTCGGCGCGTCCAAGATCGCGCGCGACATCTCCGAGCGGCGCCGCAGCGAGGCCGAGCGCGAGCTCCGCTTCAGCGAGCTCCGGCATCGGGTGAAGAACCTGCTGGCCATCGTGTCCGCGATCGCCGGCCAGACCTCGGTCGAGGGCGTCTCCGCGCAGGAGTATCGCAGCAAGCTCACGGGCCGGCTCGATGCCCTGGCCGCCGCCCACGAAGCCTCGTTCCAGACCGACAAGGGCACCGATCTGCGGGCGCTGATCACGCGCCTGCTCACGCCCTACATCCCCGGCGCGTTCGGCGAGCGGGTGCTGATCGGCACCGGCCCGGCGGTGGACGTGCCGCCCGGGCGGATCCAGGCCCTCGCCTTCGTCCTGCACGAGCTCGCCACCAACGCCGTCAAGCATGGCGCGCTCTCGGTTCCCGAAGGCCGGCTGCCGCTCGCCTGGACGGTCGAGCAGGCGGCCGACGAGGAGCGGCTGCGCCTGGAGTGGCGCGAGTGCGGTGGCCCGCCGGTGGCCCCGCCCGCCGCGCAGGGCTTCGGCCTGAAGCTGATCGGCTTCATGGGGCCGGACCTGGGCGGCGGCGCAGAGCTCGAGTTCGACCCGCGCGGCCTGGCCGTCCGGATCACCCTGCGCCTGAGCTGACCCGCCCCGCCGTCACGGCCCGCGACATGATGTACCTGCCGGCCCGATCTAATCCATTCGGGCAATAGAAGAGCCCATCCGCTTGAGCTAGCGTCCCGCGCAATTTGAAAAGCTCGGGGGGAACTTTCATGGCGACCATTACCGTGACCACGGCGTTGGACGTGGTCGATGCCGGCGACGGCGCGCTCAGCCTGCGCGAGGCGGTGGCGCAGGCGAACGCGACGACCGCGGCCGATACCATCGTCTTCGCGGCCGGGCTCGAGACCCAGACCCTGACGCTCACCGGCGGCGAGCTGGTGATCGGCCGCGACCTCACCATCGACGGCGACCGGAACAACGACGGGCTGGAGGTGGTGCTCAGCGGCGGCGATAACCAGCGCCTCCTGCGCACGAGTGGTGCCGGTACCGACCTGACGCTGCAGGACCTGACCATGGTCGATGGCCATGTCGGCTACGGCGCTAATGGCGGTGGCATCTTTGCCGGCGGCGGCACCAGCGTCACGCTCAACGGCTCGACGTTGGAGAGCTGTGTCGCCGCGGACGGCAGCGGTGGCGGAATATTCGCCGAAAGTGGCAGCCGGCTGAACGTTATCGGCAGCACCCTGCGGGGCAACGGCGCGCCATATGGCAACGGCGGCGCCATATTTGGCGAACAGCTTGCTGAAGTGACTATTCGCCACGGTACCATCTCACATAATGGAACTGGCTATTACGGAGCTGGCGGCGCAATAAGCGCGTGGATGCTGACGATTGAAGACTCGATAATTTCCGACAATGCTGCTTCTCACTATGGGATAGGAGGAGCTATCGAGATCATTGAGGGATCGGCTACGATCCTACGTACCAGTATAACCTCCAATAATGCTCTTCGTGGTGGCGCAATAGCAGCGTATGCTTCGGATGTGATGTTGCAGAACGTCACGGTTGCTGGCAATTTGGCGTACGGAAGTTACTATACAGGTTTCGGTGGAGGCATAATTGCTGCGGGCAACAGCCGCGTAACTCTGGTTGAGACCACAGTGACGGGTAATAGGGCGACGAATGATGCATACCGTGGCTCTGATGAATCCCCAGTCAGAGGTGGGGGGATAAATATTACAGCTGGAACGGAACTCACGTTAATCAACAGTATCGTCAGCG
>JBFWWD010000259.1:0-8293 GCA_050246385.1 Geminicoccaceae bacterium | reverse complement strand
CAGCACTGCCATGATAGTCGAAATGGTCGCGGCTGAGGTTGGTGAACGCGGCCGCGGCCAGCCGCAGGCCCTCGAGGCGCCGCTGGTCCAGGCCATGGCTCGACGCCTCGATCGCCAAGTGACCGATACTCCGCGCAGCTAGCTCGGACGCGATCCTTTGCAGCGTGATCGCGTCCGGGGTGGTCAGGCTGCCCTCGCCCGGCGCGTCCGAGGTCTGCAGGCCCAGCGTGCCCAGGCTCGCTGCCTCGAGCCCGAGACCGGCCCAGAGCTGACGCGTGAACGCGACGACGGAGCTCTTGCCGGCGGTTCCGGTCACCGCCGCGACGATCCTGGGTTGAGCGCCGAAGAACCGGGCGGCGATCCGCGCCAGCGCCGCCCGCGGCTCCTCGGCGATCAGGGCCGGCAGGTCGGTCGCGGCGACGATGCCGGCATCGCCGAGCACGGCCACCGCACCCGCGGCTCGTGCCTGCGCGACGAAGCGGGCGCCGTCGGTATGGGTGCCCGGCAGCGCCGCGAACAGATCGCCCGCCCTCACCGCGCGCGAATCGAGCGCGAGGCCGGCGACCTCGACCTCGCCCGGCCCGCGCAGACGGATCTGGTCATCGCAGAGCGCTGCCAGGCGCAAGCGTCGCCTCCTGTCGGGAATCCTTGAGGGCCTTGGGGTGCAGCCGCGCGAGCCGGGCGCGGTACTCGTCGACCACCTCCAGCTCGCTCGGAGGCACGCCCAGGATCGGGCCGGACCGGTCGATGATCGCGGCGACCACGGGCGCTGCCGTCCAGCCGCCGTAGCGCAGGCCATAGGTGCTCGCGTCGCCCTTCGGCTCGTCGAGCGTGACGAAGACGAGATAGCGTGGATCGTTGATCGGGAACGCGCCCAGGAACGAGGCGAGCACGCGGTCGCGGCTGTAGCCGCCGCGGGAGGGCTTGTCCGCCGTGCCGGTCTTGCCGCCGATCGCATAGCTGGCGAGCTTGGCGTGCGTGCCGGTGCCGTGCTCGACCGTGAGCCACATCAGCCAGCGCAGCATGGCGGCGGTCTGCTCCGACACGATGCGGGTGCGCGGCGGCAGGTCGCCCGGGTCGCGTCGCAGCAGCGTCGGCTGGATGCGCGTGCCGTCGCGGATGATGCCGCCGGCGGCGTCCACGAACTGCAGCGGCGTCACCGAGATGCCGTGCCCGAACGAGGTGGTCGCCACGGTGACGTCGGCCCAGCGCTTGGGCACGCGCGGCCGGACCACCTCGTCGATCTCGATCGCCGGCGGCCCATAGAAGCCGACCTTGCGGAAGAACGCCTCGAGCAGCGGCCCGCCGCCGGCGGCGAACGCCATGCGTGCGGTGCCGATGTTCGAGGAGTATTCGAAGATCTCCGAGACCGAGAGCCACTTGTTCCTGGCATGATCGTCGCCGATGCGGAACCGCCCGATCTGCAGCTTGCCGGTGGCGTCGAACGTGTCGCCGAGCTTGATCTTGCCGGTGTCGAGCACCGCGGCGATCGCCAGGATCTTGAACACCGAGCCGAGCTCGTAGGCCTCGCCCAGATTCCGGTTCAGATACTGGATGCCCTGGACGTTGCCGACCCGATTCGGATCGAAGTCGGGCAGGCTGACCATCGACAGGAGCTCGCCCGTGACGATGTCGAGGACGATGGCGTTGGCGCCGATCGCCCGGAACCGGCGATAGGCGTCCATCAGCTCCTCGCGCGCGATCTGCTGGATCCGCAGATCGAGGCTCAGCGCCAGTGGCTCGCCGCCGCGGCTGAGCTGCTCCTGCTCGGACCGCTCGATGCCGGCGAGGCCGATCCCGTCGACACTGACATAGCCGGTGACGTGGCTGGCCAGGTTGCCCTTCGGATAGACCCGATGCTCGGCGAGGCTGAACTCGACGCCCGGAAGGCCGAGCTCCAACACCGCCTGCTGCTCGGCGGGCGTGATACGCTGCTTGACCCAGGCGAACCGCCGCCCGACCTCGAAGCGATGCTGCAGATCCGCGGCATCCACGCCGGGCAGAATCGCGGCCAGCCGGCGCGCGGCGGCAACCTTGTCCAAAAGCCTGGACGGATCGGCGTAGACGCTCGGGACGCGAAGATTGGTCGCGAGGACCAGTCCGTTCCGATCCACGATGTCGGCGCGGCTCACCTTCGCCGGGGTCGTGGTGGCCTCGTCTGCGTCGGGCGCGGCGACCGATCGGATCTCCCCTTCCGCCTGCCAGCCGACCATGTCGAGCAGACGCAGGCCAATGCTGAGGAAGGCCAGGGCGAACACCGCCGCCACCACGCGCAGCCTGGCCCTGCCACGGGCCAGCACCGGGTCGCCCGGCTCGTCCGCATGCCTCGGGCGCAGGGTCGCCATCAGTCGAGCACCGCCGTGAGACTCGACACCACCGGCATCGGCTTGGCGCGCAGCTCGATCGCCCAGCCCGACGGCAGCACGGCCGGCATGGTCGCGTTCGCCCACTGCAGCTGATCCCAGTCCGGAAGCTGGGTCGCCCGGGCGAGCCGGCCGCCCCGGGCGGGAATCATGCCGAGCTGCTCCGCCTGCACCGCGATCCGGTCCGGCCGCGTCAGATATTCGAGATCGGCGCGCGCACCCTGGATGGCCCAGCCTTCCCGCTCGATCTTGGCCTTGGCCGCCGCCAGCTCGTGCTCGAGATCGCGCACCTCATACTTGAGCTGGAACGTGGCGGCCGCGGCGCCGACCGCGAGCACCATGGACGAGATCAGGTAGCCGAGGCTCAGGCGGCGAGCAGGCATCGTCCATCCTCCGCGCTGACCGTGTCCTCGCCCAGCCGCTCGGCCACCCGCAGGCGCGCCGAGCGTGCCCGCGGGTTGCTCGCGACTTCCGCCTCGCTGGGCTTGGTCACCCCGCTCTTCAGCCAGCGCCACCGCGCCGCCGTGTGCGCCACCGGCGGCAGATGGCGCGAAGGCTGCGGCCGCCGCCCCCCGCCTCGGTTGACGAAGTCCTTGACGGCCGCGTCCTCGCCCGAGTGGAACGAGACCACGGCGAGCCGGCCGCGGGGCCGCAGCACCGCCTCGGCCGCCGCGAGGCCGCGCTCCAGCTCTCCGGCCTCGTCGTTGACCGCCATCCGCAGGGCCTGAAAGGTGCGTGTCGCCGGATCGCGCGGACCGTGCCGGCCGCCTTTGGCACGCGCCACGACGGCCGCCAGCGCCATGGTGGTGGCGATCGGCGCCTCGGCGCGGGCGCGGACGATCGCGCGGGCGACCGCTTGCGCCTGCGGCTCGCCGCCGAGGTCCGCCAGCACCCGCGCCAGCTCGCCCTCGCCCAGCTCCGCCACCAGCTCGGCGGCAGACGGGCCCTCGCGCGACATGCGCATGTCGAGCGGGCCCTCCACCTGGAAGGAGAAGCCGCGCTCTGGCTGGTCGAGCTGGAACGAGGAGACGCCGAGATCGAACACGACGCCGTCGACCAGGTCGATCCCCAGCTCCGCCAGCTTCGCCCGCATCGCGCCGAACGGAGCGTGGATGAACTGGAATCGGGCCGACGCGCCGGCGAGCGACGCCGCACGCGCGGCCGCCTCGGGATCACGGTCGAACGCGATCACACGACACGACGCGGCATCGAGCATGGCGGCGCTGTAGCCTCCGCCGCCGAAGGTCGCGTCGACATAGACGCCGCCGTCCCGCAGTTGGAGGGCGGTCAGAGCCTCGTCGCGAAGAACCGGCCGATGGGCCACTCGGCTTTTCCACAGACAGATATCAACAGGCCGCCGCAGATGCTCGGCCGGGGCTCACGCGCAGTCGCCCGCGCCTAGCTTCCCGGCGATGTTCCCGCGATCGGCACCGCCTGATCTCGATTCGTCGGGCAAGTACTCACGAGTGCAGCATCGCAAGACATTACACCGTCGACCCCTGGCGGGTCGCTTGCGTCATTCCGCTCGGGCAAGAAGCGGGAAGAGGACGTAGCGCCAGCCGTTATGGTCTACCGCCTGCGTTCCGCGCTACCTTTTCCCGGGCCTTGGCAAGAGGCAACGGGCACTACGGTATTACTGCGACACGCAAGCGGAAATCAGCCCCATTCAGCAGCCGCAAGTTATCGCCATGACCCATATCGGGTCAAGGAAATTTACCGCTCCGGTCGCTAACCGCGCGCAATGGCGGAAGAAATGGCGCTGGCGAACAGGTCTGTGGATAAGTCGTGCAAGAAACGGGGAAGCTTGGCCGTAGCCGTTCTGCCACAACCCTCTGCCCGACTCTGCGGCGGATGGCGGCGCAGGCGGCCTGTAAGCCGGGTTCTGTCCGCACCCGAGGGTGCGGGATGGCCATTCCTCTGGGACCCGCGTCGCCGCGGGCCTCGCGCGACCGACCCGGACGACCGGCCCGGAAACCGGCCTGCACCTGACCGCCTCGCGGCGATCGGCACCGTCGTCCCTACTTGGTCTTGCTCCCGGTGGGGTTTGCCGTGCCGCCGACGTTGCCGCCGGCGCGGTGCGCCCTTACCGCACCCTTTCACCCTTGCCCGCAGCTTGGCCGAAGCCGAGCCCGGCGGGCGGTCTGCTCTCTGTGGCACTTTCCCTGGGGTCGCCCCCGCCGGGCGTTACCCGGCACCGTGTCTCCGTGGAGCCCGGACTTTCCTCCCCCGCCCGGCGGGCGGGGGCGACCATCCGGCCGCCTGACGCCGGCCTCTAGGTAGCTGTCGCCGCGTCCGGGCGCAAGGCGCCCACGGCGAGCGCCAGGCCCATCGTCTCCGCGTCGAGCACGCCATCGCAGCGGGCGGGGCGCCATCGGCGCTGGAAAGCGCACACGAGCGCGATCGTGGGCGCGTCCGGATAGCCGAACCGCATCATCGCCGCCCGCGCCGCCGCTTCGTCGGGCGGCACGGGCCGGGTCGGCGGCACGGCATGGCAGAGCCCGGCCCGGGCGAGCGCCGGCCAGTCGAACAGCTCGCCCGGATCCTCCTTGCGGGTGGGAGCGACGTCGCTGTGGCCGACGACGCGGTCCGGCGGGATGTTCCAGCGCCGGCACAGCTCCGACGCCAGGGCCAGCAAGGCCGCCATCTGCGCGGCGGGAAAGGCGCGATAGCCCCATTCGTGACCAGGATTGGCCAGCTCGATGCCGAGCGAGACGTCGTTGAGGGCGGCCCGGCCCTGCCATTCACTGGCACCGGCATGCCAGGCACGTGCCTCCTCCGGCACCATCGCGCACACGGCGCCGTCCTCGTCGATCAGGAAATGCGCGCTGACCTTGGTCGCCGGATCACGCAGCCGATCGATCGCCGCAGCCGCGCTCGGCATGCCGGTATAGTGCAGGACCAGAAGATCGATCCGCGCACCCGGCGGCCGGGCATCCCGGTTTGGCGACGGCAGCTCGATCCGCCGCAAGGCACTCAGAACCGGTCGAGCAGCCGCTGATAATAGTCGAGCTCGAGGGGCGCGCGGTTGCGATCGCTGGCACGCCGATGCAGCTCCTGGAGCACGTCGCGGGCGCGGCTGAGATCGCTCTCCTCCGGCACCTGCACGCCACGCGTATCCATCCCGCCGTCGTTGCGGGTGGCCCGGCCGAAGGGATCGCGGCTGCGCCGGCCGTTGGGCTGCGGCTGCCCGCCGGGACCGTCGCCCTGCTCGCGCGCCATCTGCTCCTGCATCTGCTGCATCATCGCCTGGCCGGCCTGCTGCATGGCGTCGATCGCCTGCGACTGCGAGCCGGCGGCCTCGCCGGGCTGACCCTGCTCGAGCGAGCCCCGCGCGTCGCGCATGGCCATCTCGGCCTGCCCGAGCGCCCGCGGGATCTCCATCCCGGCCTCGCCCATCCGGCGCATCAGCTCGCCCAGGGCCCGCCGCAGCGCCTCCTGCTCGGCGGCCGACTGGCCCATCTGCCCCTGCTGTCCTTGTTCGCCTCGCTGCCCTTGCTGCCCCTGTTGGCCCTGCTGACCCATCTGTCCCTGCTGCCCGGGCTGGCCCTGCTGCTGCTGACCCTGTTGGTTCTGCTCGCCTTGCTCGCCTTGCTCGCCCTGCTGCCCCTGCTGGCGCTGGCTTCGGTCCATCTGGAAGCTCTGATCGAGCAGCTTCTGCTGCAGCTGGATCATCTTCTGCAAGTCGCTCAGCTGCTGCTCCCCCTGCGAGGGCTGCGCCTGCTGCATGCCCGCGCGGAGATTCTCGAGCATCTCCTGGAGCTGGGCGAGCATCTCGCGCGCGGCGTCGCGCGCGCCGCTGCGCATCAGCTCCCGCGCCCGGTCGAGCATCTCCTGCAGGTCCTGCCGGTCGACGACCTGGTTATCCTGGGGCCGCTGCATCTGCTCCGAGGGCTGCATCTGCTGGCCCTGTTCGAGCGCCTGCCGCGTCAGCTCCTGCAGGAACTCGTCCATCGCCTGCTGCAGCTCCTGCATGAGCTGCTCGAGCTCGGCGTCCTGAGCGCCTTCCTCGAGCGCGTTCTGCAGTTGCTCCTGCAGATCGCGCAGCTTGCGCTCGGCGAGCGAGAGCGAGCCGTCCTCGATATAGAGCGCCAGATCCCACAGGAGATCGACGACCGAGCGCCGGCTCGCCGCATCACCCTGGTTCATGGCGAGGCGCTGCGCACCGACCCGCAGCCCGAGCGGCACGGCGGCCGGCAGCTCCTGCGCCGCCGGCGTGTCGCCCAGCGCGTTGAGCGTCGCCGCCACCTCGTCGCTCGCCTCCGGCGTGGCGACCAGCTTGCGCCGCTCGGCGATGATGGCGCGCGCCAGCGGGTGGCGGAACTCGCGGGCCGGCAGGACGATCTCCAACGGGCCGCTCTGGCCGCGCTGGCCGATCGCGTCGACCGCCTCCAGCCGCAGAACGGCCTTGAGCCCGGCCAGCGGATGCGCCGTCAGATCCTGATAGGTGCCGGTCGCCACCTTGGGCGGCTGGTTGCCGGGCTTGAGCAGCGTCAGCCGCTCCGTCTCCTCCTCGCGCCCGGGCGGCGCCAGCAGCAGGGCGACCTCGGCCACGCCATAGTCGTCGGTCGCCTCCAGATCGACCTTGAGCACGCTGCGATGCGTCGCGCGCGGTTCGCCGACGAAGCTCACCGCCGGCACGTTGTCCGGCAGGGCGTCGATCGCCCAGCTCGCGATCTCCGTACCGCTCGCGTCGCGCACCGTCAGGCGGGCGTCCCGATCGAGCGTCATCGCCGCTTCGCCACTGCCCGGCCCGAGCTCGGTGAACGGTGTCGCCGCATCGCCGTAGGCGACCTCGGCCGTCACGCCTTCGGGCAGGTGATGAACCTGGAGGCGCGCCTGGCTGCCGGTCGGGATCGAGAGCGCCGCAGCGCCGCGCGTCTGCTCGGCGATCATCGGGGCGCGGTGGGTGTAGGCCGGCGGGGTCACCCACAGGTCGACCGCGGGCGGCAGCGCCGCCGCCGTGCTCCGTCCGGCGAAGCTGAAGCCGCTGGCCAGCCTGGGCCCGATGTCGCCGCGGGCATGAACGAAGGCGAGAAGCAGCACCAGCAGCAGCGCTGCCCGGAATGCCCAGGGATCGCGGCGCGGCAGATCGGAACGCGGACGGGACAGCCGGATCCGTTCCAGGCTGGCGACCAGCCGCTCACGGTGCAGCGTCCAGAGACGTCGCGTGGCGGGGTCGGTGACGTCGCCGGGAAGCCGGTCATCCAGCGCGCGAAGCGGCTGATGCGCCGCGCCGCTGTCCTGCTCGAGCCGTGACAGGGCAGCGTCGCGCGACGCCAGCCGCAACAGCGCCGCAGCCCGCCACAGCGTCCAGCCGAGAACGCCGAGAAACACCGCGAGCAGCAGGATGTGCAGCGGCCGCGGAACGGCCAGCCACAGGCCGAACAGCGAGACCACCATGAACGAGCCGATGGTGGCGAGACTCGGCCACAGGGCCGGCCAGAGGCGCTCGCCGGTGACGGTGAGGCGCGCCAGCCAGACGAGCAGGCGGAAGCCGCGGCGCTCGCGCGGGTCGCCCGAGTTCCTCGACCGCACGCTCAAGCCGATGACCCCAGCCAGTCGGGGATGCGCTCGTCGGCGAACTGCTGCTCCGGGCTCCGGCTCGGCCGCACGATGGCGAAGCGGCCCTCCTCGACCAGCACCTCGGCCGGGCTCGGGCGCGAATTGTAGTTCGAGGCCATCACGGCGCCGTAGGCGCCGGCACCGGTGATCGCCACGAGATCACCCCGACCCAGCTCTGGCAGCTGCCGGTCGCGGCCGAGCACGTCGCTGCTCTCGCAGATCGGGCCAACGACATCCATCGGCACAGCCTCCGCGTCCTGGGCCGGCTCGCGCACCGGCAGGACGGGGTGGTGCGCGCCATACATCGCCGGGCGGATCAGCACGTGCATTCCCGAGTCGAGGACGAGGAAGCGACGGCCGCCCGCCTG
>JBFWWD010000258.1:0-8322 GCA_050246385.1 Geminicoccaceae bacterium | reverse complement strand
GGTCCTGCTCTATCTCACCTTCAACCTGCCGATCGTCATCTGGATCTGCTCCGACCAGTTCCGCGCCATCCCGCGCGAGCTGGACGAGGCGGCGATGCTCGACGGCCTCGGCCGTTTCCAGATCTTCCTGCGCATCGCCCTGCCGCTGGCGGCACCCGGCATGGTCGTCTCGGCGATCCTCTCCTTCATCTTCTCCTGGAACGAGCTGCTGTTCGCCCTGATCATGACCCGTTCGGGCACGCGCACCGCACCGGTCGCGGCCACCACCTTCATGAGCGGCTACGAGCTGCCGTGGGGCGAGATCATGGCCACCGGCACCCTGATCGTCCTGCCGGTGATCCTGTTCTCGATGGCGGTGTCCCGCCATCTCGTGCGCGGGCTGACCATGGGTGCGGTGAAGTAGTGGGCGGCGACGTCGCAGGATGATATATATCGTTGATATATCTTGGCTGGAGACCCTATGACCCACGTTGCGAAGGTCTTCATGTCCGGCCGCTCGCAGGCGGTCCGCCTGCCGAAGGCATTCCGATTCGAATGCGATGAGGTCGAGGTCACTCGGCAGGGCGAGGCCGTGATCTTGCGACCGCGCCGGGCGGAGCCCTGGGCGAATCTCACGGCGGCGCTGGACGAGTTCGACGCGGCGGGGCCGTTCGCCTTCGATCGCGAGCAGCCACCGCCACAGGAGCGGCCGGAGCTGGACCGGCTGTTCGAGTGACCGGGTACCTGCTCGACACCAACACGCTAATCGGGCTCCTCCATCCGCAACGGCGACTGGCGGTTCTGCCGCGCCTGCTGGCGCAGCCACGCGGTGCCGCGGTCACTTCCATGGTCGTCGCCCATGAACTCTACTACGGCGCCGCCAAGAGCGCGCGGCCCGAAGACAATCGGCGCCGCTTCGATCAGCTGTTCCTGGACTTGGTGCCGCTCGATTTCGCGCGCGGCGACGCCGAAGCCGCGGGCGAGATCCGGGCTCGGCTGGGGGCGCAAGGCACGCCGATCGGCCCGTACGACGTGCTGATCGCCGGCCAGGCGCTGGCGCGCGGGCTCACGCTGGTCACGGCAAATCTGCGCGGGTTCTGCCGCGTCGACGGCCTCGCCTGCGTCGACTGGTGTGCCGGCTGAACCGCCGCTACCGGTCCACCCGCAGGACTGCCACCAGCGCCGGGCCGGTGCGGCCGGCGGCGGTCTCGAGGGTCAGGCGGAGCAGGCCGCGGTCAGGCTGCGGCACTCGATCGCCACCTCGGCCTGGACCAGCTCGGGCATGAGGTCTGGGTCGCGCACGTCAATCGACGAGCCGGTGATGGTGGCCGCGGTCCTCGCCGAGGGCACACTCAAGCACGACCTGATCCGCAAACGGCCGGCCTGCGAGGCAATGCCGGGCCTGCGACGGATCCTCTACCTCTCGACCGACGAGACGCGCCTCGATGTGCGGGTGTGGGGCGACGACATGGCGGAGGGTCTGGAGGGCACGGCGACACCGCCGGAGATCGGCGTAAACCTGCCGGAGGCCGAGGTCTACGGGGATACCGAGGTCGCTTCGGCTTCGCCGCCCAGCTCCTCCCGCAGCTCCGACAATGCTTGGGCGTGAGCCTCGAAACCCTCGTAGCGCGCCAGCACCCCGGCGTGGCGCGCCAGCTCGGGATAGCCCGCGGCGGTGACGTGGCCGAGGCTGGTGCGCTTCATGAAGTCGTGCACGCCGAGTGCCGACCAAGTGCGCGCCCAGCCGCCGGTGGGCAGCACGCAGTCGGGGCCGAGGCAGAAATTGCCGATGGTGATCGGGGTATGGCCGCCGAGCAGGATCTCGCCGGCATGCTGGATGCCGCCCAGATGCTGCAGCGGCTCGGCCGACAGCACCTCCAGATGCTCGGGCGCGTAGTCGTTCACGAACCGCAGTGCCTCGTCCCAGGACGGCGCCAGCACGATCCCACCCCGCGGACCCGAGAGCACGGCCTCGACGTAGCCTCGCCGCTGCTCGCCCAGACGCCCGATCAGCTCGGGCAGGCGCTGGCGTGCCGCGGCCGCGAGCTCCGGGCTGTCGGTGACCAGGAAGGCCGAGCTGTCCGGCCCGTGCTCGGCCTCGATCAGCAGGTCGAGGGCGGCGAGATGCGGGTCGGCGGTGGCGTCGGCGAGCACGATCGCCTCGCTCGGGCCGGCGGGCAGGCCGGTGTCGATCCGGTCGGCGACCAGGCGCTTGGCCGCCACCACCCACGGGCTGCCGGGGCCGACGATCTTGGCCACCCTGGGCACGCTCGCCGTGCCGTAGGCTGCAGCCGCCACCGCCACCGCACCGCCCAGCCGGTAGACCTTCGCCACGCCCGCCGTGCGGGCGGCGAACAGGCTCGCCGCGTCGATGCCGCCCTCCGGGGTCGGCGGGGTCAGCACCACGATCTCGGGCACGCCGGCGACCACGGCCGGGACCGTGGTCATCATCATCACCGAGGGGAACGCACCCTTGCCCCGGGGAACGTAGCAGGCGACCGAGGGGATCGGGGTCCAACGCTCGCCGGCCAAGGCACCCGGGCGGATCTCCATCAGCCACATCGGCTCTGGCTTCTGGCGCTCGTGGAAGCGGCGGATGTTGTCGACGGCGTAGCGGATCGCGTCCTTGACCTCGGGCTCCAGCTCGCGCTCGGCCGCCGCGAACTCCTCCTCGCTCGCCACGAGCCGGGCGGGGTCGAGCTCGACCCGGTCGATCTCGCGCGCGAGCCGTACCACGGCAGCGTCGCCCTCCGCACGGACGGCCTCGATGATCCGCCGCGCGGGCTCGAGGAAAGCCGAGAGGTCGGACTCGGCGCGCGCGAGCAGACCGTCGCGGGCCGCGGGGGTGAGCTTCGCGAGCTCGAACAGATTGATCGACGAGGACATGGGTCAGCCCTGCTTGGACTTGAGAAACAGATCGAGCCCGACCTTGCGGTCGAGGAGCCAGATCACCGCCGCGGCGAGCACGACATAGACGACCGACACCGCGGCGAGGTCGGGCGTGATGGTCGAGCGGATGGCGTTGTAGACCAGGACAGGCAAGGTGACCGTGCGAGCGTCGACCAGCATCAGGCTGACCAGGAACTCGTTGACCGCGAGGATGAACATGACCAGCGCACCGGTCACGATCCCGGGCGTCAGCGCCGGCAGCGTGACGGTGAAGAAGGCGTGGGTCGGCGGTGCGCCGCAGTTCTGCGCCGCCAGCTCCAGGTCGGGATCGAGGTGGTTGGCGGCAGCGGCGACGGCCCAGATCATGAACGGCAGGTTGATCACGCAGCAGGCGATCCCGACCGGCCAGACCCGGCCCAGCCAGCCCAGCGGCCCGAACACCAGCATCAGGCCGACGCCCGAGACCACGAGCGGCACGGTGAACGGCAGCAGGAGATAGAGCTGCAGCGGCACGGCGTGGCGGATGCGGAAACGCGCCAGCGCCAGGGCGGCGAGCGTGCCAGCCGGGATTGCGAGCAGCGTGCAGACGAGCCCGACCTGGAGCGAGCGCCACAGGGCGGCCAGGAAGTCAGGCTTGGCGGCGAGATGGGCATACCAGCGCAGGCTGAAGCCCTCGGGCGGGAAGGCCACGATGTTGCCCGGGGTGAAGGAGGCGATCAGCACCACCAGCGTCGGCAACGCCAGGAACACCAGATCGGCCAGGGCGATCGCCAGCAGCAGAACCGGCACGAGGCCCCGTCTCATGCCCGGTCCTGCACATAGCCGAGCGTGCCGAGGCCGAAGATGGCGAGCAGCACGCCGACGACGAGCGAGCCCGCCAATGTGAGCGCGACCGCCAGCGCACCTGCAAGCCCGGGGTCACCGAGCTGGAAGAAGGCGTCGTAGACGGCACTGGCGACGAAATCGTTGCCGCCGCCGCCCATGATCTCGGGCATGGCAAAATCGGTCAGGGTGAGTGTGAACACGACCACCGCCGCGGCGACGATCCCCGGCCGCGCGAGCGGCAGGACGACGTGGCGCAGCGTGGCGAGCGGGCGCGCGCCCAGGCTCGCCGAGGCCAGCTCGACCTCCTCCGGCACTGCGGTCAGCGCCGGTGCCAGCATCAGCACGGCGAAGGGCAGCATGTACTGGACGAGACCGACCAGCACCCCGGGATAGGTGTAGAGGATGGAGACCAGGGGCAGGCCCAGCGCGTCGAGGCCGGCGTTGAGCAGCCCCTGCTTGCCGAGCACGATCAGCCAGCCATAGGCGCGCACCACCTGACCGATGAAAAACGGCAGGAACAGCCCGACCAGGAGCAGCTTGCGCAGCCAGGGCCGCGGGGTGCGCACCATCACCCAGGCATAGGGGAAGGCCAGCGCCAGGGCGGCCATGGTGACAATCACGGCGGCGAGCAGCGTGCGCAGGCCGATCCAGCCATAGACCGGCCGGGCCAGCAGCGCGGCGTAGTTCTCGAAACCCCAATGGTCCGCAAGCCGGAAGGTCGCCCGGTCGAGCGGCCGGAAGCTCGCGTCGATGAGCGGCACCAGCCCTGCCACCAGGAGCCCGGTGATCAGCAGCGCCGGCAGCAGGAAGGCCCAGGGCGTCAGCGGCGCCAGGGCGGGGCGCCACAAGGCGGCGCGCGCCGCCTCGATCAGATCGAGGCAGCGCAGGCCGAGAGAGCGGTCGCGGGCGATGATCCGCTCAACCCTGCATGATCTCGTTGAACTTCTGGAACCACTCGGCCTCGTGCTCGACCAGCACCGGGGTCGGCACGCTCAGGAGCTTCGCGAACTCCTCGGGCGTGGTCGGGTAGGCCGGATCGCCCTTCAGATCGGCCGGCGGGGTCAGCCCGGGGCGCAGGCCGGGCAGGCCAAGCGCGTCGGTCCAGACCTGCTGCGCGTCCTGGCTCATGGCGAAGTTGACGTATTCCTTCGCCCAATGGAGCTCGTTCTCCGGCAGGCCCTTGGGGATCCACATCCCGTCCGTGTCGACCTTGGCCCCCTCCTTGGGCACGGTCCAGGATACCGCGATCCCGTTCTGCTTGGCGGCGCGGGCGTTGCTCAGGATGGTGCAGGCGACGTCGATCTCGCCGTTCTGGAACCAAGTGGTGAAATCCGGGTCCTCGCCGAGCAACGGCTTCTGCGTCTTCAGCTTCGCGAGATAGTCCCAGGCCGGCTGCATATTGTCCGGAATGTCCGCCATGGTGCCGCCGCCCATGATCACGGCTACCGGATGGAAGCCGATGCCGTCATCGTAGAGCGCGATCCGACCCTGGGCCTTGGGGTCCATCAGCACCGACCAGCTGTCCGGCTTGCCGCCCGCGAACGCCTCGTCGCGATAGGCCATGACGTAGACGTAGGAGTACATGTTGATCAGCGGCACGCCGTCGAAGCCGGCCGGGCGCGCGGCAGGCAGCATGTCCTTGAGGTTGGCGAGGTCGCCGAGATCCTCGGTGACGCCGCGCAGCGCCGATTTGGTCGCGTTGGTCGAGGTGTCCCAGTTGACGTGGATCGGCGGCACCCGGCCCTGGTCGACCGCGGCCCAGATCTTGGGTCGGATCTCGTTGTCCTCGGTCAGGTCGTGGCGGACCGGGATACCGGTCATCTCGGTGAACGGCTTGGACACGCCCTTCTCCAGCGCCTCGACCCAGACCCCGCCCCAGGCGCGGACGATGAGCTCGGCGGGCTTGTCCTGCGCCAGCGCGCTGCGGCGCCAGACGAAGGGTGCGGCGAGGCCACCGGCCGCCGAGGCGGCGAGCAGCGTGCGGCGGCTGAGCTGAGGCTTGTTCATCGTGCTTGTTCCTTCCCTCGTTCACGCAGTGAAGACGTAGACATCCCCGGGCGACCAGCCGACGGAGACCGTCGAGCCGGGAGCATGGCGCGGATGGTCGAGCGGGGCGAGGTCGAACAGGCGCAGGCTCGCGCCGCCGAACGCCGGCACGCGCACCTCGTAGACCAGCCGGTCGCCCTCGAACACCACGTCGACGACCTGGGCAGCCACGCGCTGCTCGCCGGCATCGAGACCGATGCGCTCCGCCCGGATCGCCACCTCGACCGGCGTGCCGGGAGCGAGCCCGGAGGAGCGGCAGTCGAGCTGGGCATCGCCGACCTGGATCCGGTCTTCCCCGAGACTCTCGCCACGCAGAAAGTTGGTCAGGCCGAGGAAGCCGGCGACGAAGCGGTTGGCGGGGTGCGCATAGGTCGCGAGCGGCGTGTCGAGCTGCTGCACCCGGCCGCGATCCATCACCATCACCCGGTCGGACATGATCAGCGCCTCGCGCTGGTCGTGGGTCACGTTGATCGTGGTCACGCCGAGCTCGCGCTGGATGCGGCGGAACTCGAGCTGCATCTCCTCGCGCAGCTTGCGGTCAAGAGCGGACAGGGGCTCGTCGAGCAGCAGGAGGTCCGGCTCGAACACCAGGGCGCGGGCGATCGCCACCCGCTGCTGCTGCCCGCCGGACAGCTCGTGCGGCCGACGCTGGCCGAGCCCGTCGAGCCGGACCAGGGAGAGATAGCGCTCGACGCGCGGCGCCAGCTCGGCCGCATGGCAGCCGCGCATCCGCAAGGGGTAGGCGACATTGTCGAACGCGGTCAGGTGCGGGAACAGCGCCAGCTTCTGGAACACCATGCCGATACGGCGCCGCCAGGGCGGCAAGGCCGAGACCGGCGTGCCGTGGATCTCGATGCTGCCGGCCGACGGCGCGATGAAGCCCGCGATCATGCGCAGGAGCGTGGTCTTGCCGCAGCCGGACGGCCCGAGGATGGTGAGGAAGGCGCCGGCTTCCAGCTCCATCGATACCTCGTCGACGGCGCGGTTCGCGCCGAACTGTCGGCCGACGCCGGTGAGCCGCACCATCGGCTGCGCGCTCGCTGCCAATCGACCGATCCCTTCCGCTGCCCCGCTCGCCGGGCGAAACTGCCCAAGCCGTGCCGTCGCGGCAAGATGGAGGAGCCGTGATGCTCGAGGCGCGCGAGCCGACTTTCGGACTGGAGGGGCGCAAAGCCCTGGTGACCGGCGCCAGCCGCGGCATCGGCGAGGCCCTGGCGATCGGCCTCGCCCGTTTCGGGGCCGACGTCGCCGTGGCCGCCCGCGACGTGAGCCGCCTCGAGCGCTGCGCAGAAGCCATCGCCGCGGCAGGGAGGCGAGCCGTGCCGATCGCGCTCGACGCCGCGTCGGTCGCCACGGTCAGGGCAGGCGTCGCGCGTGCCACGGACGCATTGGGCGGGCTCGACATCCTGATCAACAATGCCGGAGTGGAGCAGGTCTGCCCGTCGCTGGAGGTCGAGGAGGCGCTCTGGGACCGGATCCTCGACACCAACCTCAAGGGTGCGTTCTTCGCCGCACAGGCGGCGGCACGGCTGATGCGAGAGAGCGGCGGCACGATCGTCAATGTCTGCTCACTGACCTCGGCGGTGGGCGTGCCGACGGCGGTGCCCTACGGCTCGTCGAAGTCGGGGCTGCTCGGCATGACGCGGGCGCTTGCGACGGAATGGGCGCCGCTCGGCATCCGGGTCAACGCGATCGGGCCAGGCTACTTCCGCACCGAGCTGACGGAAACCTTCTACAGAGACGAGAGCTGGGCACGGTCGATGCTCGCGAAGATTCCGGCCGTACGCTTTGGCGACCTGCGCGATCTGGTCGGCGCCACCGTCTTCCTTTGCTCCGATGCGGCGCGCTATATCACCGGCCAGATCATCTACATCGATGGCGGCTACCTCGCCTCGATCTGAAGACCGAGAGGAGATCGCCGCCGTGAGCACGCTGCCGTTCGACCGCATCGTCCACCCGACCGATCTCGCCGAGGCCGGGACGCCCGCGTTCGATCACGCGCTTCGGTTGGCCGTGGCCGGCAAGAGCCACTTCTACCTCGTGCACGCCGCCCATATCGGCGAGGACGGGGACGGCGACTGGGATGCCTTCCCGGGCGTGCGCAGCACGCTGCGGCGCTGGGGCATGCTGCCCGCGGACGCGCCGCCGGAAGCCGTCTCCGCCCAGCTCGGGGTGCGGGTGACCAAGGCCGAGGTGCCCGACCGCGACCCGATCGATCGGATGGTGCACTTCATCGACGAGAACCGCGGCAATCTCGTCGTGCTCGCGACCCATGCGCGTGACGATGCCAGCTACTGGCTCCGCGGCTCGGTCGCCGAGAAGCTGGCGCGCCGTGCTGGGCTGCCGACGCTGTTCCTGCCCTATGGCGTGCCCGGCTTCGTCGCGCACGATACGGGTGCGGTGACGCTCGGGAACATCCTGTTGCCGGCCGATCGCACCACGCCTCCCGGCAGAGCCGCCATGCTGGCTCTGGCCATGGCCGACGCGCTGGGCTGCCCGGATGCCGTCCTGCATGTCCTGCACGTCGGCAGCGCGGACGAGGCTCCGATGCTGCCTGTCGACGACGCCCGGCTGCGCCGGATC
>JBFWWD010000257.1:0-8335 GCA_050246385.1 Geminicoccaceae bacterium | reverse complement strand
CGCCGGCTGGCCGAGCTGCCGTCCGGCCTACCGCACCAGCACGGGCTTCAACCGTGCCGCCGCCCGCGCCGCCGACATGAAGCGGCGGGCGTCGGCGATGCCTTCGAGGTGAACGAGTATGGCCCGCGCCGACAGCTGCAGGGCCAGGTAGTCGAGCACGTCGCCGAGCTCGCTCTCGGCACTCTCGCCCAGCGAGACCACGTGCGAGAACCCGATGCCCCGCGAGGCGGCCCAGTCGAGCATGGTCGAGGCGATCGTGTCGGACTGCGCGACGAAGGCGAGGTCGCCCGCTGCGGGCAGGACAGCGGTTCCGGTATCGAGCCGGCGCGACGGCACGATGACGCCGATCCGGTCAGGACCGATCAGCCTGATCCCGGCCTGGGCCGCGGCCGCGCGAACTTTGCGCATTTCCGTCATACCCAGGGCGGCTCGGCCGATGCCGCCGCCGATCAGGCTCATCGCGCGACAGCCGCGCCGCCCCAGCGCGGTGACCAGAGCCGCCGGGTCGTCCTGCGGAAGGCAGATCACCGCGAGCTGCGGCATCGGATCGGCATCGGCGGAATCGGCGAGCCTCGCGTCGACGGGAGCCCGTCCGGTGCTGCGGACGGCTCGAACCGCGCCTGTGAACCCGGCATCCCAGAGATTGGCCTCGGCGATCGCCGCCCATGGCGGCGGGTCGCCGCTCGGCCCCACCCAGAGGACGCTCTCCGGCTCGAGAAGATGCTTCAGGCTGCGCAGGCTCATCCGGCTTCCTGCAATCAAGTGTCGTCTCGCGGCACCGTCGCGCGGAGATGCCGCCATGCGCGTCGGCCGGCGGCGAGCATGTCCGCGCTGACCTCATGCTCGCTTCCCCGAACATCATGCCGCCGATCGGGCCGATGTCGCCATAGTTCCGTCCCCATCCGATGGTCGCCCCGATCACGGGCCTGCAGCACGAAACGGACCACCGCGCGGGCGTGGACGGGCGGCCTGCGCTGGGCTTTTGACACCCAGGGCGGATCTACCTATCGTCTCCCGATGGGAAGGCGACACGCGGCCTCCAAGAAGAGAACGCGCTTCGAAGCCGGCGCGCTGCGAAAGGCGGCCCTCGCTCCATCCGGGCGGGCATGCGCCATCGTGCCGGTGTCGCCTGCGATTTCCATCGTCAACGCCGCGGCCCTAGCTTGTCCCGGCCCGCAGCGCCGCTACCGTACTTGTTCGCACCGGCCGGCCGCCCGCGTTGTTTCGTGACCGAGTGTCGCCACGATCACCTGTTATGTCGTAATGGGACGATGAAGGGGCGGCGTCCGCGGTTATCGGAATTGGGCAGCCCAGGAACCGCGGTGATCATCGCGCAATCGACCCGAGGCGAGGGAGAGTCGAATGGCTGACAACCGGCAGGAAAAGCGGGAGCATCCGCTCGTCGATCTGGCGCGACGGCAGCTTGCGGAAGGCAAGAGCGACCGGCGCGACTTCTTGCGCAACGTGACCCTCCTGGGCGTATCGGCCGCCGCGGCATACGCCATGGCCGGTGAGATCCTGGGCGAGGCGCTGGCGCCGCCGGCCCTGGCGGCCGAGGGCGATCCGGTCCAGGGCGGCATCCTGCGGGTGTCGATGGCCGTCCAGGAAATGGCCGATCCGGCGCTGTTCGACTGGACCGAGAAGTCCAACCAGTCCCGTCACATCGTCGAGTACCTGACCTACACCGGGCCCGACAACGTCACGCGCCCCTACCTCGCCGAGCGCTGGGAGCCTTCCGACGACCTCAAGACCTGGACGTTCCACCTGCGCCAAGGCGTGAAATGGAACAACGGGGACGATTTCAGCGCCGACGACGTGGTCTTCAACCTCAAGCGTTGGCTCGACCCGAAGACCGGTTCCTCCAACATCGGGCTGCTCGGCGGACTGACCGAGGACTACGATACTGGCGAGAAGAATGCGGACGGGTCGGCCAAGATGGGCCAGCGCGAGCGTCCGGGCGCGGTCGAGAAGGTCGACGACCATACCATCCGTCTGAACTTCGCGAAGCCGATCCTGTCGGTGCCTGAGAACTTCTACAATTATCCGATGGCGATCTTGCATCGCGACTTTGAGAAGAACGGCAGCGACCTCTCCAAGACCCCGGTCGGCACCGGCCCCTACACGCTGGCCGAGTTCGCCGTCGGACAGAAGTGCATCCTGAAGCGGGTCGAGCAGCCCTACTGGGGCAAGGACATCGACGACCCGATCATGTTCGGCCCGATCTATCTCGACGAGATCCACTATTTCGACCATGGCGCAGCCTCGACCGCCCAGCTCGCCGCGTTCGCGTCCGGCCAGGTCGACATGATCTACGAGTTCGACATCGCCTCCTATGCCATGGCGGCGTCGATCCCCGATTCGATGATCTACGAGGCGCAGACGGCTCAGACCGGCGTCCTGCGGATGAAGGTGACGGAGAAGCCGTTCACCGACCAGCGGGTGCGGCGCGCGATCCAGCTCTGCTGCGATGCCTCGGCCTATCCCGAGCTGGTCTATCAGGGCCGCGGGCAGGCGGGCGAGCACCACCATGTCTCGCCGGTCCATCCCGAGTACTTCGCCCTGCCGCCGCTCAAGCGCGACGTCGAGCAGGCCAAGAAGCTGCTTGCCGACGCCGGATTTCCGGACGGGCTCGAGATCAGCATCGACTGCGGCAACACCAATGGCCCGTGGCAGCAGCAGGTCTGCGAGATCCTTCAGGGTCAGCTGGCCGAGGCCGGGGTCAAGCTCAACATCAACATCATGCCGCAGACCCAGTACTGGGACATCTGGACCACGACACCGTTCGGCATCACCGCCTGGACGCACCGGCCGCTCGGCACCATGGTGCTGTCGGTCGGCTATCGCACCGGCGTTCCGTGGAACGAGAGCGGCTACGCCAGCAAGGAGTTCGACGCGGCGCTGGACGAGGCCGAGGCGCTGATCGATGTCGAGCAGCGGCGGGCGGCCATGGAGAAGGTCGAGAAGATCCTCCAGGACGACGCGGTGATGGTGCAGCCCCTGTGGCAGCCGAAGTTCCTCTCGGCGTCGAACAAGGTGAAGAACCTGAAGGCTCACCCGACCCAGTATCATCAGTTCCACCGCGTCTGGATGGGGGAGGCCTGACGCCGCCCGCCCTGCCTGCCGGCCCCGCCTCGCGCGGGGCCGGGCGCGGATCCTAGGGGAGGGGTTCGATGCTCCTGCTGCTGGTACGCCGCCTCGCGTCCATGGTGCTGATCATGGCGGCGGTGTCGTTCATTCTTTTCCTGGTGTTCGAATCGAACAAGCTGCGCGTGGCCGGCCAGGTCCTCGGCCCCTATTCCTCCGTTGAGCAGCGGGAGCTGTGGCTCGAGCAGAACGGCTACAACCGGCCGTTCGTGGTCCGCTATGCCGAGTGGGTCGGCAACGCCGTGCGCGGCGATTTCGGCGACTCGATCCGCTTCAAGGCGCCGGTCAGCGAGCTCCTCTGGGACCGGCTCGGCAATACCGGCATCCTCGCCTTGTGCGTGTTCGCGATCATGATTCCCTTGTCCTTGACCCTCGGCGTGCTGTCGGGGATGCGCGAGGGCTCGGGGCTCGACCGAAGTATCTCGTTTCTCTCGATCCTCACGACCTCGGTACCCGAGTTCGCGTCCGCGACGTTTCTCGTGGCGCTGTTCGTGTTCCAGCTCAACTGGCTGCCGGGGACGTCCGCCATGACCGGCGGCTTCAGCCCGATCGAGCTGATCCTGCCAGTCCTGGTGCTCGTGCTGTACGACTTCGGCTACGTTGCCCGGATGACCCGGGCCTCGATGGCCGAGGTGATGACCTCGCAGTACATCCGCACCGCGATCCTGAAGGGTCTGCCGCAACGCACCGTGATCATGCGGCATGCCCTGCGCAATGCCCTGATCGCCCCGTTCACGGTGATCGTGCTGCAGCTCAACTGGCTGCTCTCCGGCGTGATCGTGGTCGAGGTGTTCTTCGCCTACCGCGGCTTCGGCAAGCTGCTCTACGACGCCGCCACCTTCGGCGACATCTATCTGATCGAGGCCTGCACGCTGGTCGCGGTGTTCGTCGCCGTGTTCTCGCAGTTCATCTCGGACGTCGGCTACACGCTCCTCAACCCGCGCATCAGGTTCAGCTGAGCATGGCAAGCACCATCGCGGGCCAGACCCCGGCCGCCCCGTCCAAGCTCCAGAGCTTCCTCGGCGCCGTCGCCCTGCTGCGGGAGAGCCCGGTCGGCATGATCGGCGCCGCCCTGCTGCTGTTCTGGGTGGTCATGGCCATCCTGGCGCCGGTGCTGCCGCTGCACGACCCGAACCAGGCGATCGCACCCTTCCAGAAGATCTGGGCCCATGGGCCGAAGGGCGAGTTCTTCCCGCTCGGCACCGACCACAAGGGGCGCGACATCCTCTCGCGCCTGATCTGGGGCTCGCAGCGGGTGCTGATCTGGGCGACCCTGGCTACGGCGGTCGCCTATGTGGTCGGCATGCTCATGGGTGTGGCCGCCGGCTATCTGGGCGGCTGGTGGGACGAGGTGATCTCGTTCGTCGCCAACGTGCTGCTCTCGTTCCCGGTGATGGTGCTCTACATCATCATCATCAGCAATCTCGGCTCATCGGGCCTGAACATCGTCCTGGCGGTCACCTTTGCCTCCGCACCGGGCATCATGCGCATCGTGCGCGGGCTGGTGCTCGACCTGAAGACGCGCGACTACATCTTTGCCGCCCAGACGCGCGGCGAATCGCCTTTGTGGATCATGCTGGTCGAGCTGCTGCCCAATGCGCGCGGGCCGCTCATCGTCGACGCCTGCCTGCGCCTGGGCTATACGACGATCACCATCGCGACCTTGGGCTTCCTCGGCCTCGGCCTGCCGCCGCCCGACCCGGACTGGGGGCAGATGATCGCCGAGGCGGTCCCGGTGGGCGTGTTCGCGATGCACGCCATGCTCATCCCGGCGCTGGCCGTCTCCTCGCTGGTGCTGGGATTCAACCTCCTCGCGGATGGCCTGCGGGAGATCTCGCTGAAGGACTGAGCCCATGGCCGACCAGCAGCCGATCCTGGAGTGCGAGAACCTCTCGATCTCCTATTTCACGCGCCAGGGCGAGATCCCGGCCGTGGTCGACTTCAACCTCAAGGTCATGCCGGGCGAGGCGGTGGGCGTGGTCGGCGAGTCGGGCTGCGGCAAGTCGACCGTGGCGCTGGCCATCATGTGCTATCTCGGCAAGAACGGCCGGATCGTGAAGGGCTCCTTGAAGTTCAAGGGGCGCGACATGACCAGGATGAGCCAGGAGGAGCTGCGCCAGCTCCGCGGCTCGCAGATCTCGATGGTCTATCAGGAGCCGATGGCCTCCCTGAACCCGTCCTTGACCATCGGCCGTCAGCTCATGGAGGTGCCGCTCTATCACGAGCGCGTCAGCGAGGCCGAAGCTGCCGAGCGTGCGGTCAAGATGCTGGCCGCGGTGAGGCTGCCCGACCCGCAGCGGATCATGGGCTCCTATCCGCACCAGATCTCGGGCGGCCAGCAGCAGCGCGTCGTGATCGCCATGGCGCTTCTGTCGAACCCGGCGCTCTTGATCCTCGACGAGCCGACGACGGCGCTCGACGTCACCGTCGAGGCCGGCATCGTGCAGCTCATCAAGGACATCGCGGGCCGCTTCGGCACCTCGATGATCTACATCTCGCACAATCTCGGCCTGATCCTCGAGACCTGCGACCGGATCACGGTCATGTACTCCGGCGAGGCGGTGGAGAGCGGGACGGTGGGCGAGGTCTTCGACCAGATGCGCCACCCCTACACGCGCGGTCTGTTCAACTCGATCCCGCTGCCGGGTGCGGACAAGAACGCACGGCCCTTGATCCCGATCCCGGGCCAGCTCCCGCTGCCGCACCAGCGGCCAAAGGGATGCTGGTTCGGCCCGCGCTGCAGCTGGTTCCAGACCGGGAGGTGCGGCGCGGCTCATCCCGGCATGGAAACCGTCGAGCCGGCTACGGGCCATGCGGCGCGGTGCGTGCGCTGGCGAGAGATCGACTGGGAGGCAGCCCGGCCGGTGCGCCATGCGGTCGAGGCCGCCCCGCTCGGCCCGGTGGTGCTCGAGGTCGACCGCCTGAAGAAGTACTACGAGCTCGCCGATTCCTCGTTGCTCGGCATGATCCGCGGCCGCACGGCCCGGACGGTCAAGGCCAACGAGCAGCTCGATTTCGACGCGCGCGAGGCCCAGACGGTGGCGATCGTCGGCGAGTCCGGTTGCGGCAAGTCGACCTTCGCCAAGGTGATGATGGGTCTGGAGACGGCGACCGAGGGCCAGATCCGCCTCAACGGCAAGGACATCTCGCGGATCAAGGTGCAGAGCCGTGGCCCCGACACCGTCGGCTACATGCAGATGGTGTTTCAGAACCCGTTCGACACGCTGAACCCGAGCCATTCGGTCGGCGGTCAGATCGCGCGCGTCGTGCAGAAATTCGGCGGCGAGACCGACCCCGTCAGGGTGCGCGAGCGCGTGTTCGAGCTGCTCGACCTCGTGAAGCTGCCGCGGGCCTTCTACTATCGCCGCCCGCGCCAGCTCTCCGGCGGTCAGAAGCAGCGTGTCGGCATCGCCCGCGCCTTCGCCGGCCGGCCCAAGGTGGTGATCGCGGACGAGCCGGTGTCGGCGCTCGACGTGTCGGTGCAGGCGGCGGTGACCCAGCTCCTGATGGAGATCCAGCGCCAGAACCGGACCACGCTCCTGTTCATCAGCCACGACCTGTCGCTCGTGCGCTACCTCTCCGACCGGGTCGTGGTGATGTATCTCGGCCAGATCATGGAGCAGGGCACCACCGACGAGGTGTTCAGCCCGCCCTACCATCCCTACACCGAGGCGCTGCTATCGGCCGTGCCGATCGCCGACACCAAGATCCGCAAGAAGCACATCGTGCTGGAAGGCGAGATTCCCTCGGCGCTGAAGCTGCCTTCCGGCTGTCCGTTCCACACCCGATGTCATCGCAAGATCGGCCGGATCTGCGAGACCGAGGCGCCGCCCGTGCGGATCTTCGCCGAGGGGCACGAGATCCGCTGCCACATCGAGATGGCCGAGCTGGCCGCGATGGAGCCGGTGATCGCCATGCCGGAGGCGCCGGCCCAGGCTGCGGCGGAGTAGGCGCTACGGGTTGACCGGCGCAGCCTCGCGCCCTTAGCTCCCGATCGGAAGGCCTAGGCCAAGAGGAGGGAGATCGCATGGACCGGCATCCGCTGCCCAAGCTGATCGAGGCCATGCACGGGACGATCCAGAGCCACGCCGCCCAGCTCGACGCGCTGGATGAGGCGCTCGGCGACGGCGATCACGGCACCAATCTCGCCCGGGCCTTCGCTGCGCTGTCCGCCCAGCAGGGCCGCCTCGGCGAGCTGTCGCTGGCCGAGGCGCTGGCTCGGGTCGCCGAGATTCTGGAGCGCGAGGCCGACGGCGATGGCGGCAGATATTACGGTGCGTTGTGCCGCGGCATGGGCGGTGCCGCGACCGGAATCGTCGACGCGAACGCGCTGCTCGCCATGCTCGAGGCCGGCGTGAAGGCGGTGCAGGCCGCAGGTGGTGCTGCCAAGGGCGACAAGACGCTGCTGGATGTGCTGATCCCGGTCACCCATGGGGTGCGCAGCCAGATCGAGGCCGGCGATTTGGCGGGAATCGCGGCCCGCATCGTCGCCGCCGCAGCGCACGGCCTGCACGGCACGACCCATCTGGAGGCGAAGAAGGGGCTCGCGGCCGGCCTGGGACCCGCCAGCGTCAACCGGATCGACCCAGGAGCCTGCTCGTGTGCGCTCCTGTTCGGCGCCGCCGTCGGGGTCCTGGAGAAAGCCCCGCAGGCTGCCTGACAGAACCGTCATCCTCCCTCAGCTTGCCGCTTAAGCCGAGAGCGGCTAACCCCTCGCGCGTCGGGTCGCCGGGCGGCCCTGTCGAGGGCTTTCCATGGCAATACCGGTTCTTGGCCGCGTCGCGGCGGCGCGGGGGTTCCTGGCCCAGCTTTGGCGGTTGGCGGCACCTTACTGGTGGTGCGACGAGATCGGCGTCGATCGCGAGCTTTTCGGCGTGCGGGTTCGCATCCCCGAGCGCTGGATCGCGCGCGGCCTCCTGGCCGTGATCATCGGCATGGCCGTGTTTCTGGTCTTCCTCCTCAAGGAGCTCAACGACTGGAACCGGCGCTTCTTCGACGCGCTGCAGAACAAGGATGGCGACTCCTTCTGGAGCCTGCTTTTCTCTGCGGACAGCTTCAGCTCATTCTTCTATTCGTTCACTGGCCTCGTGCTGATCTTCATCGTGGTCGCGGTCTACCGCCTTTGGCTGCGGCAGTACCTGACCATTCGCTGGCGCAGCTGGCTGACGCATGTCTATTTCAACGACTGGCT
>JBFWWD010000256.1:0-8371 GCA_050246385.1 Geminicoccaceae bacterium | reverse complement strand
AGCGCGAGAATCGCGATCCTGCTCACCATCATCTCCGGCCTCACTCCGCTTTCAGGGCTGTGGCGACCCTGCCCTGCGTTGGTAGCTGTACGGCCTGCCCGCAAAGTCAACCGGGTCATGCGGCCATCGGTCTGGCTGGCGGCGTGCTCACCGGCTATTGCACGAGCCAACGACCTGACAAGGGAGGCGAAGATGAGCGAGCGCGCCGCCGAGGGCCAGCGAGTGCTGGTGACCGCGGGTGCCGCCGGAATCGGCCGGGCGATCGTCGAGGCGCTTTTGGCGGCGGGTTCGCGCGTGCACCTGTGCGATGTCGACGCGACGGCGCTCGCCGAGGTCGGCAAGTCCCTCCCGCAGGTCTCGTGCACGCGGGCCGACGTCGCGGACGAGGCCGATGTCGACCGTCTGTTCGACGCGGCAGGCACGGCGTTGGGCGGTCTCGACGTGCTGGTCAACAATGCTGGCGTCGCCGGCCCGACGGCGGCGGTCGAGGACATCGATCCCTCTGAATGGCGGCGCTGCATCGAGGTCGATCTCACCGGACAGTTCCTGTGCGTGCGCCGCGCGGTGCCTCTCCTGAAGGCCGCCGGCGGCGGTGCCGTCATCAACCTCTCATCGGCCGCCGGCCGCTTCGGTTACGCCTTCAGGACGCCCTACGCGGCGGCGAAGTGGGGCGTGGTCGGCCTGACCCAGAGCCTCGCCAAGGAGCTCGGGCCGTTCAACATCTCGGTCAACGCCATCCTGCCCGGCATCGTCGCCGGCCCGCGGATCGACGGTGTCATTCGGGCCCGCGCGGCCCAGCTCGGCGTCTCCTACGCGGAGATGGAGCGCCAATATCTGGAGAAGGTCTCCCTGCGTCGGATGGTGACGCCCCAGGAGGTGGCGGCCATGGTGGCGTTTCTGGTCTCCCCGCTCGGACGCGCCGTCTCGGGCCAGTCCTTGGGAGTCTGTGGCAATGTGGAGGCGCTCTGACATGTCCGCGACCGTCGCGATCGTTGGCACCGGCCTTGTCGGCCGTGCCTGGGCCATCGCCTTTGCCCGTGCCGGCTGGGCCGCGCGGCTGTGGGACCCGGCGGAGGGGGCGGCCACCTCCGCCCTGGGGACGATCGGGAGGCTTCTCGCTGATCTCGAGGCGCAGGACATGCTGCACGGCGCTTCGGCCGGCACGGTCCGCGAGCGCCTGAGCGCTGCGGGAACGCTCGAGCAGGCGCTAGCCGGCGCGCAGTGGATGCAGGAGAGCGCGCCGGAGGATCTGGCGATCAAACAGGCGCTCTGGCGCGACCTCGACCGACTTGCGGACACAGACACCATCCTGTCGAGCTCGACCTCGGCGCTCGTGCCCTCGCTGTTCACCGAGGAGCTTGCCGGGCGGCACCGCTGCCTCGTCTGCCATCCCATCAACCCGCCCTACCTGATCCCGGCGGTGGAGCTGGTTCCCGCACCCTGGACCTCGCCGGAGATCATGACGCGCGCGGAGGAGATCGCTCGTGGCATCGGCCAAGCGCCGATCGTGATGCGCCGCGAGCTGGACGGGTTCGTGATGAACCGGATGCAGGGTGCCCTGCTCGAAGAGGCGTTCCGGCTGGTCGCCGACGGCTATTGCACGGCCGAGGACATCGATCGCGGCCTGAAGGACGGGCTGGCACTGCGCTGGTCGTTCATCGGCCCGTTCGAGACCGCCGATCTCAACGCGCCGGGCGGCGTCCGCGACTATGCCCAGCGCTACCAGCAGATCTACCAGCGTCTGTTCGAGTCGATGCAGCGCCGGGTCGACTGGACCGGGCCGGTGATCGAGCAGGTCGAGGCCGAGCGGCGCGCCGCGGTGCCTGCGGAAGCTCTGGCGGACCGTCAGCGCTGGCGCGACCGCCGCCTGATGGCGCTGCTGCGCCACAAACGACAGGCCGCCGAAGAGATCGGAAGCTAGGAGGTCATGTCCGAGCCGCGGTTTACCGGCCGCTGCCAGTGCGGCGCAGCCACCTACACGGTCACGGCCGAACCCGAGGCGGTCTATGTCTGCCATTGCCGCGAGTGCCAGAAGCAGTCGGGCTCGGCGTTCGGTGTCTCGGTCGCGGTGCCCAAGGCCGACTTCCGGCTCGAACGCGGCGAAGTTCGGGTCTGGTCGCGCGGCACCGACAGCGGCCGGGTCCTGCATTGCCACTTCTGCGCCGTCTGCGGCTCGCGGCTGTGGCATGAGGATCCGGGGCGCGACGTACTGACCGTGAAGGGCGGCTCGCTCGACCGGCCGGCGGATCTCCGCAGCGCCATCCACATCTGGACCTCGCGCAAGCTTCCAGGGATCGTGATCCCCGCGGACGCGGTCCAGTTCCCCGAAGAGCCCGTCTAGCGAAGGAAGAAGCCCAGGCCATGCCGCAAGCCCGCAAGGTCGTCGTCACCTGCGCCGTGACGGGCGCCATCCACACGCCGTCCATGTCGCCGCACCTGCCAGTGACGCCGGAGGAGATCGCGGACGCCGCGATCGGCGCCGCCGAGGCGGGGGCGGCCATCGTGCATCTGCACGCCCGCAATCCCGAAACCGGCAGGCCGGACCAGACCCCCGAGGCGTTCGCGCCGTTCCTGCAGGTGATCAAGCAGCGCTCGGACTGCGTGATCAACCTGACCACCGGCGGCGCGCCCTACATGACGATCGAGGAGCGGGTCCGGCCGGCCGCCACCTTCAAGCCCGAGGTGGCCTCGCTCAACATGGGCTCGATGAACTTCGGGCTGTTCCCGATGCTCAACCGTTTCAAGGAGTTCAAGCACGACTGGGAGCGGCAGCATCTCGAGAACAGCCGCAACCTCGTGTTCAAGAACACCTATCAGGACATCGAGTACATCCTGCGCACCTGCGCCGAGAACGGCACCCGGTTCGAGTTCGAGTGCTACGACATCAGCCATCTCTACAATCTGGCGCACTTCCTCGACCGCGGCCTGGTCCAGCCGCCGCTGTTCGTGCAGAGCGTGTTCGGCATTCTGGGTGGCATCGGGCCGCATCCCGAGGACGTGCAGCACATGAGGCGCACGGCCGACCGTCTGTTCGGCGAGACCTATCGCTGGTCGGTCCTGGGTGCGGGGCGCAACCAGATGCCGATCGCCGCGATGGCGGCCGCGATGGGCGGCAACGTCCGGGTCGGCCTCGAGGATTCGCTCTGGGACGGGCCCGGGCGCTTGGCCGAGAGCAACGCCGTGCAGGTCCGCCGCGCCCGGGCGCTGATCGAGGGCCTGGGACTCGAGGTCGCCACGCCTGCCGAGGCACGCGAGATCCTGGCCCTGAAGGGCGGCGACCGGGTCGGGTTCTGACCCGCGAACGAGGGAGAATGCCCGATGCGGCTTGCAAACAGGACGGCGATCGTGACCGGCGGCGGCTCCGGCTTCGGGGCCGCGATCGCCGCCACCTTCGCCCGCGAAGGCGCAAGGGTGGTGGTGGCCGACATCGACGGAGCGGCAGCCGAGCGGGTCGCGGGCGAGTTCGAGGGCAGTGTCGCCGTGCAGGCCGACGTTACCAGCGACGCCGACACCGGCCGGATGGTCGCCGCGGCCAAGGATCGTTTCGGCCGGCTCGACATCCTGATCAACAATGCCGGGGTCTCGCACTGGAACCAGAAGTTGACCGAGGTCAGCGAGGCGGACTTCGACCGCGTCTATGCCGTGAACGTCAAATCGCTGTACTGGGCGGCACGCCATGCCGTGCCGGTGATGGCGGAGCAGGGCGGCGGGGTGATCATCAACACCGCCTCGACGGCCGGCCTGAGGCCGCGGCCGGGCCTGTGCTGGTACAATGGCAGCAAGGGTGCGTGCATCCTGATCACCAAGTCGATGGCGGTCGAGCTGGCGCCGCAGAAGATCCGGGTCAACGCGCTGTGCCCGGTCGCGGGCGAGACGCCGCTCCTGGCGCATTTCATCGGTGGCGACACGCCCGAGAACCGGGCCCGCTTCGTGGGGACCGTGCCGCTGGGCCGCCTGAGCACGCCCGAGGACGTGGCCGACGCCGCGCTGTGGCTGGCCTCCGACGAGGCGAGGTTCATCACCGGCGTGGCGCTCGAGGTCGACGGCGGGCGCTGCATCTGAAAAGGCCGTTCAGCGAAGCCTCATCGCCATGGTCGGCGGCAGGCTGACCTGGCGGCCTTCGCGCCAGACCCGCCAGCGCCAGGAGGCGCCGACAAGATCGCCCCGCTCGTCGAACGAGACGCGCCCCAGCACCGTCTCGAACCGCCCGCGGTGCAAGGCGGCGGTGACCGCCACCGGATCGGTGCTGCCGGTACGTCGTGCCGCCTCGGCCCAGACCTGAACCGCAGCGTAGGCGGCGAGAACGTCGGAGGGCATTTCGATCCCCAGGGCCTTGAGGGCTCCGACCACCACGCCTGCCTCAGGCGAGGTGCTGGGATCGGGTCGCGCGCTGAACCGCGTTCCTTCGCCTGCGTCGCCGGCCTCGGTCCAGAACTCGGGTCCGCCAAGCCCGTCGCCGCCGGCCACCTGCAGCTCGAGACCACGCTCCCGCGCCTGCCGGACAATGCGTCCCGCATCCGGCGCGTATCCGGCGATATACAGTACTCCGATCGCCTCGCGTGCAAGCTGGCCGACCAGGGTCGTGTGGTCGGACGTGCCGGGCACGTAGGTCGCAAATACGGCCTCGCGGATGCCGTTGCGCCGGAGTTCCGCTCGCGCCTGCCAAGCGAGGCCGCTGCCATAGGTGCTGCCGTCGTGGACGATCGCGATCGGCCGCGACGGCTGGAGCTGTGCCAGAAAGTCGCCCGCGAGCCGTCCTTGGTCGTCATCGCGGCCGATCAGCCGGAACACGTTCGACCGCCCCTCCTCGGTGAGACGGGGGTGGGTCGAGCTCGGCGTGAGCATCGGGATGCCCACCGTCTCGTAGGCGGGCGCCGCGATCAGCGACGCATGCGAGCACATGTGCCCGATGACCGCCCTGACGCCTGCCTTGATCAGATCCAGCGCGGCGGACGCCGCTTGTTCGATGTTGCAGCCATCGTCCGCGGCAATCAGGCGTATCTCGTCGCCCAGCACCCCGCCGCGCTCGTTCAGCGTCCGCACGGCCAGATCGACGGTGACGCGGTTGCGCTCGCCGGAGGCGGCCAACGGACCGCTGAACGGATTGGCGAGGCCAAGGCGGACTTCGCCCGCCGCCGCGCCGCTGCCGAACAACAGCGACACGAGGGCAAACGTCCGGCACCATGCAGGCCACATGGCGTTCGTCCCCTCTGGTGGAGGGCTCCCGCGGTCGCGCAAGTCCTCTGCATCCTGAGAGTATCGCAACGGACGGGAGGTGCAGTGCGATTTCTCACGTATTGCGAGATTTCATACCGTCGGCTGCCTGCACCGTCCGCGCGGTCTCGGCCACCAGCGCGCGCAGCCAGCGGTGGCCCGGCCGCTGCACGTAACGGTTGTGGAACACCAGCGAGGTGGGCTGGGCAGGCAGCTCGAGGCCCGGCGGCAACGGGCGCAGCGCGAGACCGATGGCGGCCGCGATCGGGCCTGCCAGCTGAAGGGCGAGCGTGCACAGGAGATCGCTGCGCAGCAGGATCGGCGCCACGACGAGGTGATGCGAGACCACGGCCGCCAGGGTTCGCCGGCGCCCGAGCCCGCCCAGCGCTCGATCGACGGCACCGGTCCTGCTGGCCACCGGCGAGACCAGCAGATGCGGTGCGGAGAGGAAGGCGTCGAGATCGAGTGCTGCCGCGGCAGGGTGGTCGGAGCGCATCAGCACCACGAAGCGGTCGCGCATGAGCACGACCCTGGTCATCCGTGCCGGCGGCTCGGGGAGCATGCCGAGCGCCAGGTGTGCCCGGTCCTCGTCCAGCAGGGCCAGCGCGCCCTCGCGATCGGAGTGGCGGAACACCACCGACACGTGTGGCGCACGCGTCCGCAGCGTCGCGACCAACCTCGGGCCGAGGACGAACTCGGCATAGTCCGACACGCCGACGACGAACTCGTCGCTTGCGATGGCCGGATCGAACGGGCGGTTGAGCTCGACCGCTTCCCGCACGGCGTCGAGTGCAGCACTGATCGGCAGAGAGAGCTCGCGGGCCAGGGCCGTGGGCTCCATGCCGCCGGGAGCGCGCTGGAACAGCTCGTCGTCGAACGCCGCACGCAGCCGTGCCAAAGCGTTGCTCGCCGCCGACTGCGTGATGCCCAGGCGCGCGGCGGCCCGCGTCACGCTGCGTTCGGCGTCGATCGCCTGGAAGACGCGCAGGAGATTGAGATCAAGACGATCCAGCGACATGACCGACATTTACCGTGTGAATTTCGGTATTGCGATCAGTGAATTTGCTGAATGGCGTTTTTCAGCCGAGGATAATGTCCGACCGAGTTGGAGGAAGCCCATGATCGATTTGCGTACTGCAGCCTACGGCGCCTTTGTCTTGCGCCTGACGCTGGGCCTGGCGGCGCTCTCGCACGGCCTGACGAAGCTGCTCGTGTTCACACCCGCCGGAACCGTCGGGTTCTTCGGCTCCCTCGGCTACCCGGCCTGGCTCGCCTGGGCGGTCATGCTGGTGGAGATCCTCGGTGGTGTCGCGTTGCTGGTCGGCTATTACGCGCGCATCGTAGCCCTGGTGCAGGTCCCGATCCTGCTGGGCGCGGTCATGGTGCACCTCCCCAACGGCTGGATGTTCGCGAGTCCGAACGGCGGCTGGGAGTATCCGCTGTTCTGGGCCGCGGCCTTGTTGACGCTGGCGCTCGTCGGCCCTGGTGCGTTCGCGCTGCGCGACCTGGAGAGCGGGACCGTGATCTCGCCCCGGCTTGCCTGAGCGATGGGCCACGATGAGGCGGACCCTGGGCGGGTGCACCACTACCACGCCCATGTGTATTACGAGGCCGGGACCAGGTCGGAGGCCGAGCTGGTGCGGGAGGGCCTCGCCCGGAGGTTCACCGCGCGGCTCGGGCGCTGGCACGACCAGCCGGTCGGGCCGCACAGCCGCGGCATGTATCAGGTGCTGTTCACTGCCGAGCAGTTCGGTCGGATCGTGCCGTGGCTGATGCTCAACCGGCGTGGGCTCGACGTGCTGATCCATCCCGAGACCGGCGACGACCTCGCCGATCATACGCGCCACGCGCTGTGGCTCGGCCAGCCTCTGCCGCTGCGCCTGGAAGCGCTGCAGGACCTCTGAGGAGCGGAGATTGTGATGAACCGTCCGATCGATCCCGGCACCCGGATCGGCCATGTTCACCTGAAGGTGGCCGACGTCGAGCGGGCGCTGGGCTTCTACTGCGGCGTGCTCGGCTTCGAGCTGACGCAGCGCTATGGACGAGATGCCGCCTTCGTCTCGGCGGGTGGCTACCACCACCATATCGGCCTGAACACCTGGGAAAGCCGCGGCGGCAGACCGCCGGCGCCCGGCACCACCGGCCTCTTTCACCTGGCGATCCTCTATCCGAGCCGCGCCGCGCTGGCGGACGCGCTGCGTCGCCTGATCGCTGCGCGCATCCAGCTGGACGGCGCCAGCGACCATGGCGTGAGCGAGGCGCTCTATCTGCGCGATCCGGACGAGAACGGCGTCGAGCTCTACCGCGACCGCCCGGAAAGCGAGTGGCCGCGGTCGGCCGACGGTACCCTGGCGATGGTCACCCGTCGGCTCGACCTCGACGAGCTGCTGCGAGAGCCGCAGCTCGTCTAGCTCAGGTCAGATGATGAAGTCGTTGCGGCCCTCGGCGAAGCCGGCCTGGATGTAGTGTGTCGTGGCGGCATCGGTGTTGTCGCCGAAGGCCGCCGACAGGTCGGCATAGTTCCCGAGGTATTGCGTCTCGTTGAAGTTGTCGAGCAGCCGGTTCTCGGCCTGGCCGAACTGGGCATAGTGCTGCTGACCCGCCGCGGCATTGGCGCCGAAGGCCGCGATCAGATCGGGGTTGGACGCGATGTACTGCAGCCCGTCCACCTCGGCGGGTGAGGGAGCATCGTCGGTGCGCCCCTCGTTCGCGCCGCTGCTGATGTAGTGGATCGTCGCCTGATTGGCGTCGTGCCCGAAGGCCGCCTGCAGGTCGCCATAGTTCTTGAGATACTGGGTCTCGCTGAACAGGTCGATCCTGCGCCCTTCGGCCTTGCCCGCGTTCAGGTAATGAGCCTCGCCGGCCGCGCGATCGGCTCCGAACGCCGCAGTGAGATCGGCGTAGGAGGCGATGTACTGCAGGCCATCGAACCCTGGCGGCAGATCACTGCCGCCACCGCCACCGCCACCGCCACCGCCCGTCAGGTCGAAGCGGATCGAGCTGACGCC
Organism: Geminicoccaceae bacterium; assembly: GCA_050246385.1. Taxonomy (GTDB): domain Bacteria; phylum Pseudomonadota; class Alphaproteobacteria; order Geminicoccales; family Geminicoccaceae; genus Benzoatithermus. The sequence continues at coordinate 149 of JBFWWD010000256.1, read as the reverse complement.
GACCGTGCCGGGTGCGCTCATCGACGAGTCGTACTCGAACGTGAAGCGCGACACGGGACCGCCGGTGATGGCGTCAGCGCCCGTCAGGGTATCGGGAGCACCGGGTGCATTGTCGATGGCGAGACCGATGCCGATGTTCTCGACCGGGC
>JBFWWD010000255.1:0-8395 GCA_050246385.1 Geminicoccaceae bacterium | reverse complement strand
CCGGTCCGCACGGTTGGCGGCGATGCGCGAATCGTCGTTGAGCAGCATGCCGACCGCCTGGACGAACCCCTCCTGGAGGTCGCCGGTGATCTCGACCTCCTTGCCGAAGATCGCGTCGCCATTGGGCTGGATCAGCACGACGTTGCCGATGGCGCGCATCTTGTCGGCGCGCTGGTCGTAGCGCACCTCGTCCGCCAGCAGGCGCCGCTCGCCGGTGCTGATCTCGACATTGCCGGTCGCGACGACGACCTCGCTTTCGGTGTCGTAGGTGAGCGTGTCCGATGTCAGCACCGACGGCGACTGCTCGGGCGAGTTCGGATCTGTGGTCTGGGCGAGCGCGGCTGGCGTCGCAAGCAGCAACGCCGCAGCGAGCGCGGGCGCCGCCACCGGTCGTCGGCGCGCTCGGTTTTGGCTCATCGGCACGGGTCCGTCCCCGGTCGTCTCTCTTGGGCAAGCACGCCGTTCTAATCATGGCCGCGGCCAGCGTCCATGACGGTGGCGCAACGTTGACAAGCCGCGGAGAGCTACGCAGGGATAGCACTCCGCACCCGCGGCCCTCGGCGCAGGCGGGGCGTTGCCTGGAGGCGTATGCGCGCACATGGAACTTCTGGTCGAAGCTGGCGGGCTGCCGGAGCACGGCACCCTGATCGTGCCGGTTGGCCATGACGGCGCGCTCGGCGACGCCGCCGCCACGCTTGACCGCGCCAGCGCAGGGCTGATCAGCCGGGCACTGAAGTCGGTCGACGGCGGCGCCAAGCACGGACGTGTCGTCGAGCTGCTGCTGCCGCACGGACTGCAGCTGGAGCGGCTGCTCCTGTTGCCCCTCGGCAAGGCGGAAGGCGTGAGCCAGCTCGATCTGCTCAAGGCGGGCGGCTCGGCCGCCGTGAAGCTGCGCCAGCTCAAGGTGGCCGATGCCACCCTGGCCTCATCGGAAGGGCTGCAGCTCGGGCTGCCCACGGCCGAGGTCGTGGCGGCCCTGGCCGCGGGCGCACAGCTCCGGGCCTATCGCTTCATGCGCTATCGCACCGCTTCGGGTCCGGACGAGGACGAGCGGGTGATCGAGCGGCTGACGGTGCTCGCCGGTGGCGCCTCGGCCGCCTTCGGCGCCGCGACCTCCCTCGCGCGGGCCGTCTGTCGCGCGCGCGACCTGGTCTCCGAGCCCGCCAACGTGCTCACCCCGCGAGCCTTCGCCGACCGATGCGGAGAGCTCGCCGAGCTGGGCATTGAGGTCGAGGTGCTCGACCGCGATGCTCTCGCCGCCCTGGGCATGAACGCCCTGCTCGGCGTCGCCCAGGGCAGCGTCGAGCCGCCCTTCGTCGTGATCCTGCGCTGGAACGGCGGCGGCACCCAGCAACCCCTGGCTCTGGTCGGCAAGGGCGTGTGCTTCGACACCGGCGGCATCTCGATCAAGCCGGCGCAGGGCATGGAGGAGATGAAGGCCGACATGGGCGGCGCCGCGGCCGTGTTCGGCACGATGGCGGCGCTCGCCGGGCGCAAGGCACGGGCCAATGTCGTGGGGGTGGTGGCACTGGTCGAGAACATGCCTTCGGGCACCGCGCAGCGGCCCGGCGACGTGGTCCGCAGCATGGCCGGCAAGACCATCGAGGTGATCAACACCGACGCCGAGGGCCGGCTGATCCTGTGCGACGTGCTCCACTACACCCGCGAGCGCGTGAAGCCCAAGGCGATGATCGATCTCGCCACGCTGACCGGTGCGGTGATCGTGGCGCTCGGCCACGAGCGCGCCGGCCTGTTCAGCAACGACGAGGGCTTGGCCGCGGCGCTCACCGGTGCCGCGGACGCCACGGGCGAGCTGCTCTGGCGCCTGCCGCTGGGCAAGGACTACGAGAAGCACATCCGCTCCGAGATCGCCGACATCAAGAACGTGGGCCGCGGCCGCGAGGCCGGCAGCACGGCGGGGGCGGTGTTCCTGCAGGAGTTCGTCGGCGACACGCCCTGGGCGCATCTCGACATCGCCGGCACCGCCTGGACCGGCCGCGACCTGCCGCTGGCGGGGAAGGGTGCGACCGGCTTCGGCGTGCGCCTGCTCGATCGGCTGGTGGCCGACGGCTACGAAGTGCCGGCTTGACCGACATCGGCTTCTACCATCTGACCCGCAGCCCGCTCGACGAGGCGCTGCCGCGCCTGTTGGAGAAGGCCTACGCCGCCGGGCACCGGGTGGTGGTGCGCGGCGGCGATCCGGAGCGGATCGAGCTCTTGAACCGGGCCTTGTGGACCTACGGCAAGGACAGCTTCCTGCCGCACGGCGCCCGCTCGGACGGCTTCGCCGAGGACCAGCCGATCTATCTGACCGCCCAGGTCGAGAACCCGAACGGGGCGACCATCCTGATCCGGGTCGACGAGGCCGAGGCGCCCGATCTCGATGCCTTCGATCGCTGCCTCGACCTGTTCGACGGCCACGACGAGGAGGCCGTGGGCCGTGCCCGCGAGCGCTGGCGCCAGGGGCGGGACGCCGGCCATGTCTGCACCTACTGGCAGCAGGGCGAGCGGGGAGGCTGGGTCAAGGCGGGCTGAGCGGGGCCACCTATCGCGCCCGCAAGGCCGCCGCTATAAGGCGCCCGGCTTTCACGAACCCTCAAGACGGATCCTGGCGATGGCTATCGAGCGCACCCTGTCGATCATCAAGCCCGACGCGACCCGGCGCAACCTGACCGGCGCGATCAACGACCGGTTCGAGAAGTCGGGCCTGCGGATCGTCGCCCAGAAGCGGCTGCAGCTCTCGCGTGCCCAGGCCGAGGCGTTCTATGGCGTCCATCGCGAGCGGCCGTTCTTCGGCTCGCTGGTCGAGTTCATGACCGGCGGCCCGGTGGTCGTGCAGGTGCTCGAGGGCGAGGATGCCGTCGCGAAGAACCGCGAGGTGATGGGTGCCACCAACCCGGCCAACGCCGCCGCGGGCACGATCCGCAAGGATTTCGCCGAGAGCATCGAGGCCAACTCGGTGCACGGCTCGGACAGCGCGGAGAACGCGGCGATCGAGATCGCGTTCTTCTTCGCCGGGACCGAGATCGTCGGCTGACCGGCCGGGCACACGGAGAGGGGGCGGCACCGGGCCGCCCTGATCGCCTGCGCGGGGCGTTCGCGTCGGGAAAGAGAATGACCAGCGAGAAAATTTCCGCGTAGCCCTCCGGGTCCGGCCTGTTCTTCACGCGGCTTTGATCAGGATGAGCTCGCCGCCCGCCACCGCTGTCCACTTCAGGCGCTTCCCGGCGATACGAGCATACCATGATGCGCTCGACCGTAGCCCCGTACCGTCGAAGTCGGCCTCGACCTCTGATAGCCAGCTGAGCGGAGCAACAGCTCGATACCACGGCCGTTTGTTCCAGCATTTGCAGGATTGGGGAGAAAGCGGTGCCTCGATTTCACCGGAGCGACATCTTTGGGACCGTCCTGGGCATGGCCGCCTGCGCGCTCGTCGCGAGCAGCTCGGCCGCGCTCGCCAACAGTGCCGAATTCCGACATCTCACCATTCCTGCCGCTTCTTGCGTGCCCAGCGGCACGCCGGCGCAGAACGCTCTGGGCAAGTGGACGGTGGGCAGCTGGGATCTGTCCAGGAACGGCACATTCAAGCTGACCTGCGCGCTGCCGGTGGCCACCGGCAGCCTCACCGATTTCCGCATCTCCTACCGTGATCCCGACGGGCGCACGGGGAACGCGTCGGTCAAGGCGCTGCTGGTGCGGGCCAAGGTGCCGCCGCTGTACGGGCCGGGCAACACGACCTACCTCGATTGCGACTTCCTGTCGAACAAGCAAGGAACGACCACCGGTTCGTTCACCCACCAGGTCGTGGCGTGTCCCCACCCGATCGAGGCGGACGCGTTCTATTTCTTCGAGATCGAGCTGTGGCGCAGAGCGGCTGCCGGCGACGCAGGCAACTACGTGGCGTTCGTGGGCCTGGATTTCCCGTAGCGAGTGTCGGAGCACGGCCCGGCCCGCGCAGCCGGCGTGGCCGGCTCAGGCGCGATGTTCGTGGGCGCGCAGCCAGTCGGAGATCAGCCCGCGCAGCCGCGCGCCGGAGCAGCTCGGGAAGTGGCCGCCATGCACGACGCTGACCGGCAGGCTCAGCAGGCGGCGCATGCTGCGGACATAGTCGGCCGGATCGGCGCCGGGGCAGTCCTCGACCAGCGGACCGTCATAGACGAGGTCGCCGGAGAACAGGATGCCGCTCGCGCGCTCGAACAGGGCGATCCCGCCGGGCGAGTGGCCGGGGGTGTGGATCACCTCGAGCGCGCGATCGCCCAGGTCGACCACGTCACCATCCTCCAGGACGCGGGTCGTCGGCGCCGGTTTCGGGCAGTAGGTGGTGGACGCATAGGGCAGGGGCGGCAGGCCGTCGAACACCTCGTCGGTGACATAGGGCTCGACCAGCGTGTTGGACCGCGTCGGGTGGTCCAGGATACCCGCCTCGGCCCGGTGAGCCCAACGCTCGGCAAACTCGTGGTGCCCGCCGACATGGTCGAAGTGGGTATGGCTGGCGACCGCCACCAACGGGCGCTCGGTGACCAGCGGGATGTGCACGCGCAGGCTCACCACGCCCCAGCCCGAATCGACCAGCAGGTCGCGGTCGCGCCCGCGCAGGTGCCAGATGTTGCAGCGGTAGAACTCCTTGACCCAGGGCTCGTCGATCCAGGTCACGCCGTCGGCGAGAGGGCGAACCCGGAACCAGTCGCCGGCCGCGATCCGACGCATCGCTCAGCGGCCCGTGAGGAGCGTGTGCAGGACCAGTCGCCGGCCGGAGCCGAGGACCTGGTCGCCCTCGACTCTGAGCGCGCCCGATGCGATGCCCTCGACCGCCAGGGGGTAGCAGCGATGCTCCAGTTCGAGCACGCGGCGGGCGAGCGCTTCGGCGTCGTCGCCGGCGAGCACGGGCACGATCCCCTGGACCAGGATCGGGCCGGCATCGAGCTCGGGGCGCACCAGATGCACCGTGCAGCCGTGGATCAGCACCCCCTCGGCCAACGCCCGCTCGTGCGTGTGCAGGCCGCGGAAGGCGGGCAGCAGGGCGGGGTGGATGTTGAGCAGCCGATCCCGCCAGCGCGCGACGAAGCCGGGGGTGAGGATGCGCATGAACCCTGCCAGGCAGAGCAGGTCCGGTGCGGCGGTCTGCAGGCATTGGTCCAGCCCGGCCTCGAACGTGGCACGGTCGGCGAAGTCGCGATGGCAGACGGTCCGGGTCGCGATCCCGGCGCGCCGGGATCGCTCGAGCCCGAACGCCCCCGGCTCGTTGCTGATGACGAGCTCGATCGTGTAGGCCGCGTCCGGTGCCGTGGCGCGGTCGATCAGCGCCTGGAGGTTCGAGCCGCCGCCCGAGATCAGGACGGCGACGCGGCGGCGGGCCATCCGCTTCCCTGCCCGATCAGCTCGACCCGCGGCGCGCCCGAACCGGCCACGATCTCGCCGATCTCGCTCACCGTCTCGCCGGCAGCCTCCAGTGCCGCACGGCAGGCGGCCGCGTGGGCGGGCTCGACGACGAGGATCATGCCGATCCCACAATTGAAGGTGCGCAAGAGGTCGTGGCGGTCGAGCCGGCCGGCCTGCGCCAGCCAGGCGAACTCCGCCGGCAGCCGCCACGCGTCGAGGCGCAGCCGGAGCGCCTGGCCGTCGGTCAGCACGCGGGGCGGGTTCTCGATCAGGCCGCCGCCGGTGATGTGGGCGAGGGCCTTGACGCCTCCCGATGCGATCGCGGCGAGGCAGCCGCGGACATAGATCCGGGTCGGCGCGAGCAGGGCCTCGCCGAGGCTGTGCCGCGGATCCCAGGGGCAGGGATCGCCCAGGGCGAGGCCCTGCTCGCGCAGGACGAGGCGGACCAGCGAGAAGCCGTTGGCATGCACGCCCGAGGCGGCCAGCCCCAGCACCACGTCCCCGGTCGCGATCCGGTCGGACCGTGGCAGCAGCTCGCCGCGCTCGACCGCTCCGACGGCGAACCCGGCGAGGTCGAACTCGCCCGGCCGGTACAGGCCCGGCATCTCGGCCGTCTCGCCGCCGATCAGGGCGCAGCCGGCGTCCCGACAGCCCGCGCCGATGCCGGCGATCACCTCGGCGGCCTCGCCGGGCCGGAGCGCGCCGGTGGCGAAATAGTCGAGGAAGAACAGGGGCTGGGCACCCTGCACGACGAGATCGTTGACGCACATCGCGACCAGGTCGATCCCGACGCCGCCCAGAAGGCCCGCCTCGGCGGCGAGCACCACCTTGGTGCCGACCCCGTCCGTCGCCGCGACCAGCAGCGGGTCCTTGAAGCCGCAGGCGGCGAGATCGAACAGGCCGCCGAAGCCGCCCAGGCTGGGCACGGCGCCCGGTCGCGCCGTGGCGCGTGCGATCGGGCCGATCCGCTCGACCAGCTCCGAGCCACGGTCGATGTCGACGCCGGCTTCCGCGTAACGTCCGCCGTGGGGTGTCGCTTGAGTCGTCATGCCCGGGTCGCTAGGTGACGCGTAGCGCCGTGTGGACGGGCGCCGGGAACGCTTACCGATTGGCTGTGCGATGCGCAACTTGGCTTGGCGCGGAGTGGGACGGGCTGCTCTCGCCTGTGCCCTGCTCCTCCTGCTCTGGACCCTGCCCCTCGCACATGCGGCCGACACCTACCGCATCGACGGCATCCCGGTCGATGCGACCGGCGAGAGCGGCGTTGCGGCCCGTGCGGCCGCGATCGCGGCGGGCCAGCGCGAGGGGCTGGTCCGACTCATGCGCCGGCTCACCTCGCCGTCCGATCATGGGCGCCTGCCCGATGTCGCCGCGCTGCCGATCGAATCCTACGTCAACAGCTTCGAGATCGCCGAGGAGCGGGTCGGGCCGACCCAGTATCTCGGCGTGATCAACGTCAGCTATGTCGCGGACGCGGTGCGGGGTCTCCTGTCCTCCGCGGGCATCCCCTTCGTCACCCGCCGCTCCGACCCGATCCTGGTGGTGCCGCTGTCGGTCGTCGCGGGCCAGCCGGTCGCCTGGGACGAGATCAGCCCCTGGCGCGCGGCCTGGCTGGAGAGCTTCGACGCCGCGACGGTGGTCACGCTCGCGCTGCCGCTGGGCGATCTGGCGGACATGGCGGCTGCGACGCCGGCCGGGCTCGGCACCGGCGACCCGGCCATGCTCGAGACGCTGGCGACGCGCTACGGCGCTCTGAGCGCCATCGTCGCGATCGCGAGCGCGCCCGATCCGTCGTTTACCGGGACGGTGGACGTCGAGCTGCGCCGCTCGGACGACTGGCCGGCGCCGATCTTCCGCCGCAGCGTCGAGGTCGCCGAGGGCACGGATCCGGTCGCCGCGCTGAAGCCGGTGGTGGCGGAGGCGATCGTCGCCATCGAGGACGACTGGAAGCAGCGTACCGCGGAACAGGCCGCGGCGGTCTCGACGCTCGACGCCACCGTTCCGCTTGCTGGTCTGGCAAGCTGGGTGCAGATAAAGCGCGAACTGACCGCACTGCCAGAGGTTCGATCGGTTGCGGTGGGATCGTTCACGCAGAGCCGGGCCCGCGTCACCATTGGCCATCTCGGCGACCTCGAGCGCCTGAAGGCGGCGGTAGGCCGGGTCGGATTGGCGCTGGTCGAGGAGGTCGACGGATGGCAGTTGCGACCGGCGGACGTCCTGGGGGAGCCGTCGGTGTTTCCGCCCGATATGGACGTTACGCGCTGAGCGTGCTGGGCGCTAACATCGCCAACCTGCTGACCGTGGTGCGGCTGTGCTTGGCCGTGCCGATCGTGCTGCTCGTGCGATCCGACGATTTTCATCTGGCCGCGGTGCTGTTCCTGATCGCCGCCCTGTCCGACGGGCTGGATGGCTTCATCGCCAAGCGGTTCAGCGGCGTGACCCCGCTCGGCACGGTGCTCGACCCGATCGCCGACAAGGTGCTGATGGCGAGCCTGTTCGTGACCCTGGCGTTCATGGGGCACCTGCCTGTGTGGATCGTCGTGCTGGTGCTGGCGCGCGATGTCCTGATCGTGCTCGGGACGCTGGTGCTGCGTCTCGTCGCCGGCGAGTTCCGCGTCGAGCCGCTCCTGGTCGGCAAGGCGTCCACCCTGATGCAGCTCCTGCTGGGCGCCACGGTGCTCGTGCAGCTGTCGATGCTCCCCGGCCTCGGCGTCTGGATCGAGCCTCTGCTGCTCCTCACCGCGGCGACGGTGTTGGCCTCGGCGGTGGCCTATCTCCGGGCGGCGGCGCAGACCTGGGTGGCGGCCCGCGCTGCCCGGTGACCGCCGCTGCGCCGCGGGCTCCCGACCGGCTGCCGCCGCGCGCCGTCCAGCTCGCCCTGGACCTGCCACACGCGGACGGCGACCGTCTCACCGATTTCATGCCCGCGGCACCGAACCATGCCGCGCTGGACGCGGTCCTGCGCTGGCCGGACTGGCCGGCGCGCGCCTGCCTGCTGATCGGGCCGGCGGCGTGC
>JBFWWD010000254.1:0-8408 GCA_050246385.1 Geminicoccaceae bacterium | reverse complement strand
GCCCGGTGCTGTCGATCGCGCGGGCGGGCGACTATGCCGAGGCGGCGGCCCTGATCGGGGCGCACCCTTACGCCAACGGCACCGCGATCTTCACCCGCGACGGCGACGCGGCGCGCGAGTTCGCGCACCAGATCGAGGTCGGCATGGTCGGCATCAACGTGCCGATCCCGGTGCCGATGGCCTTCCACAGCTTCGGCGGCTGGAAGCAGTCCCTGTTCGGCGACCACCACATGCACGGGCCGGAGGGCATCCGCTTCAACACCCGCATGAAGACCATCACCTCCCGCTGGCCCACCGGCATCCGCCAAGGGGCCGACTTCGTCATGCCCACCATGCGGTGAGGGGCGAGGATGGCCAGGGAACTCGACGTCGTCACGGTCGGCCGCTCCTCGGTCGATCTCTACGGCGAGCAGGTCGGCGGGCGGCTCGAGGACATGGCGAGCTTCGCCAAATATGTCGGCGGCTGCCCGACCAACATCGCCGTCGGCACCGCCCGGCTCGGCCTGCGCTCGGCGCTGATCACCCGGGTCGGCGACGAGCATATGGGCCGGTTCGTCAAGGAGCAGTGCGCGCGCGAGGGCGTGGATGTCCGCGGCATCGTCACCGACCCGCACCGGCTGACGGCACTGGTCATCCTCGGCATCCGCGACAAGGCGACCTTCCCGCTCATCTTCTATCGCGAGAACTGTGCCGACGCGGCGCTGAGCGAGGCGGACATCGACGAGGCGCTGATCGCTTCGGCCAAGGCGGTGGTCGTCACCGGCACCCATTTCAGCACCGCCAGCCTCGACGCGGCCTCGCGCCGCGCGATGCGTCTCGCCCATGACCATGGCGGCAAGGTCGTGCTCGACATCGACTACCGCCCGGTCCTGTGGGGGCTGACCGGCCACGGCCTCGGCGAGGAGCGCTTCGTCGCCAGCGACGAGGTGACTGCCCATCTGCAGCGCATCCTGCCCGAGTGCGACCTCATCGTCGGCACCGAGGAGGAGATCCACATCGCGGGCGGCAGCACCGGCACGATGGCGGCCATCCGCGCCGTCCGCGCCGCGGCGCCGGAGGCGCTGATCGTAGTCAAGCGCGGCCCGATGGGCTGCACCGCCTTTCCGGGGGAGATCCCCGCCAGCCTCGACGACGGCGTCTCCGGCCCGGGCTTCCCGGTCGAGGTGTTCAACGTCCTCGGTGCCGGCGACGCCTTCATGAGCGGCTTCCTGCGCGGCTGGCTGCGCGACCTGCCGCTCGCCGAGTGCTGCCGTCTCGCCAATGCCTGCGGCGCCTTCGCCGTCTCGCGCCATGGCTGCGCCCCGGCGATCCCGTCCTGGACCGAGCTCGAGGGCTTCCTGGCGTCGGGCAGCGAGCACCGCCGCCTGCGCGAGGATGCGCGGCTGGAGCAGATCCACTGGGCCACCAACCGCAGCCGCGACTGGCCGCAGGTGCTGGCCTTCGCCTTCGACCACCGCGTCCAGTTCGAGGAGCTGTCCGCCCGGTTCGGCACCAGCCCCGCGCACATCCCCTACTTCAAGCGCCTGGCGCTGAGCGCCGCGATGATGACCGCCGATGGGCGCGGCGACGGCGGGATTCTGCTCGACGGCCGCTTCGGCCAGGACGCGCTCGACGAGGCCACCGGCAAAGGGTTGTGGATCGGCCGCCCGGTCGAGCTGCCCGGCTCGCGCCCGCTGCGCTTCGAGGGCGGCCCGGATCTAGGCTGCAGCTTGCGCGAGTGGCCCGCCGAGCACTGCGTCAAGTGCCTCGTCTTCTACCATCCCGACGACCCGCCGGAGCTGCGTGCCGAGCAGGAGCGTCAGGTGCTGATCCTCGCCGACGCCAGCCGCCGGACCGGGCACGACCTCCTGCTCGAGGTGATCCCGAGCAAATCCGAGGCGCCCGTCGACGAGCGCACGCTCGCCCGGGCGATGCGCCGGCTCTACGAGCTCGGGGTCTATCCCGACTGGTGGAAGCTGCCCCATCCCGGCAGCGACACGGCGTGGCGCAACCTCGGTGAGGCGATCGAGGACCACGACCCGCACTGCCGCGGCGTCCTGCTGCTCGGTCTCGACGCGCCCGAGACGGAGCTGTTCGCGGCCTTCGCCATGGCGCGCCGCCACCCGGCTTGCAAGGGCTTCGCGGTCGGCCGGACCATCTTCGGCAAGGTGGCGGAAGGCTGGTTCGCGGGCCGCATCAACGACCAGCAGGCGATCCAGGCGATGTCCGCAGCCTATCGCCGCCTGATCGATGCCTGGGAGACCGCGGCATGAGCGACCTGCTCCTGCGCCACCATGCGCCCGACGCGTCGGGTCTCGTCCACCGGGTCACGCCCGAGTCCGCCGGCTGGACCCATGTCGGCTTCGAGCTGTGGCGGCTGAAGCCCGGCCAGCGCATCGCCGGGGCGACCGGCGAGCGCGAGGCTTGCCTGGTCATCGTCGGCGGCAGGGCGGACATTTCCGCTGGCGGGCAGTCCTGGACCGGTCTCGGCGATCGCGGCGGACCGTTCGAGGACAAGAGCCCCTGCTCGGTCTATGTCCCGTGGCGCGAGGAATTCGCGGTGACCGCCGTGACCGAGCTCGAGCTCGCCGTCTGCTGGTCGCCCGGCGGCGGCAGCCACCCCGTCCGGCTGATACCGCCCGAGGCGGTGGCGGTCAGCAGGCGCGGCAAGGGCAGCAATGTGCGTCACGTGCGGGACATCCTGCCGGAAGGCGAGCCGGCGCACTCGCTGCTCGTGGTCGAGGTGATCACGCCCGGCGGCAACTGGTCGTCCTATCCCTCGCACAAGCACGACACCGACAATCTCCCCGAGGAGTCGCTGCTCGAGGAGGTCTATTACCACCGCATCGATCCCGCGCAGGGCTTCGCGCTCCAGCGCGTCTACACCGACGACCGCTCGCTCGACGTCGCGATGGCGGTCGAGGACGGCGATGTCACGCTGGTCCCCAGGGGCTATCATCCCTGCGCCGCCGCGCATGGCTACGATCTCTACTACCTCAACGTCATGGCCGGGCCGCAGCGCGTCTGGCGGTTCAACACCGAGCCCGCCCATCGCTGGCTGCTCGGCTGACCGCGGCTTTCACCCGCGAACCCGACCGGGCGTCGGGACGCACGAGAGGAGGCATCGAGGCATGGATCGAAGCAGCAGGGCCGCCACGGCCCCGACAGGGAGAGGGACCATCATGACACGAGTTGCGAGCCTGGCCGCGACGGCCGCCCTGGCGCTCGGTCTCGCCACCACGGCCATGGCGCAGGATGCGCCGGCGCGCATCGTCGTGGTGGTCCACGGCCAGGCATCCGACCCGTTCTGGTCGGTGGTGAAGAACGGGGTCGACGAGGCGCAGAAGGTGACCGGCTCGACCGTCGAGTACCGCGCGCCCGCCACCTTCGACATGGTCGAGATGAGCCAGCTGATCGACGCCGCGGTCGCCAGCAAGCCGGACGGCCTGGTGGTGTCGATCCCCGACGCCGATGCGCTCGGCGATTCGATCAAGAACGCGGTCGCCTCGGGCATCCCGGTGATCTCGATGAACTCGGGCTCGGACGTGCGCGAGAGCCTGGGCGTGCTCGTGCATGTCGGCCAGACCGAGTTCGAGGCCGGCGAGGGCGGCGGCAAGAAGATGAAGGAGGCCGGCGTCAAGAAGGCGATCTGCGTCAACCAGGAGGTCGGCAACGTCGCCCTGGATCTGCGCTGCGAAGGCTTCGCCAAGGGCCTGGGCGGCGACGTCAAGGTGGTCGCGGTGGGCATGGACCCGACCGAGACCCAGAGTGCCATCAAGGCGCAGTTCGCGGCCAACTCCGACATCGACGGGGTGCTGGCGCTGGGACCGGTGGCCTCCGAGCCGACCCTCGCGGCGCTCGAGGAGCTGGACATGCTGGACAAGGTGAAGTTCGCCACCTTCGACCTGTCGCCCAGCGTGCTGGAGGCGATCCGCGACGGCAAGATGATGTTCGCGATCGACCAGCAGCAGTTCCTGCAGGGCTACCTGCCGGTCGAGCTGCTCACCCTCTATCACAAGTATGGACTGATGCCGGCCGGCACCGTCATGACCGGCCCCGGCTTCGTCACCAAGGACAATGCGGCACAGGTGATCGACCTGTCCGCCAAGGGCATCCGCTAGGCACGACCACGGCTCCCCGGCGCGTCCAACCGGCCGGGGAGCATCCTCGCCTTCAGGGAGGGATGCGACATGGCCGCCACCAGCGCGCCGCTCCGCGACGAGCGCCTGGCCGAGACCCCGCTCGTCCGCAGGCTGATGACCCGTCCCGAGCTGGGCGCGGTCGCCGGCACGATCCTGGTCTTCCTGTTCTTCGGCATCGCCGCGCGCGGCACCGGCATGTTCTCGGTGCTGGGCATCGTCACCTTCCTCGAGGTGTCGGCGCAGCTCGGCATCATCGCCGTAGCGGCCGCCCTCCTGATGATCGGCGGCGAGTTCGATCTGTCGGTCGGCTCGATGATCGGTGCCGCCGGCGTGGTGCTCGCGATCCCGGCCGTGATCTGGGGCTGGCCCTTGTGGCTGTGCATCATCCTGGCCTTCGTGGTGTCGGCCCTGGTCGGCTGGATCAACGGCATGATCGTGGTCCGGACCGGCCTGCCTTCCTTCATCGTCACCCTGGCGGGGCTGTTCGTCCTGCGCGGCCTGACGATCGGCTTCACCCGCCTGATCACCGGCCGGACCCAGGTCTCGGGTCTCAAGCCCCTGGTCGAGCAGGACTGGCTCGCCCCCCTGTTCGCCGGCAATGTCGGCTATTCGGTGTTCGCCTGGCTCGCCGCCAACGGCTGGATCGCCGCCCGCACCGACGGCACGCCGCAGGTCCAGGGCATCCCGATGTCGGTCGTCTGGTGGATCGCGCTGGCGGTGATCGCGACCTGGGTGCTGCTGCGTACCCGCGTCGGCAACTGGATCTTCGCCGCCGGGGGCGACCCCAACGCCGCGCGCAATGTCGGCGTGCCGGTGGCCAAGGTGAAGATCGGCCTGTTCATGTGCACCGCCATGGCCGCCGCCCTGTTCGCCTGCGTGCAGACGCTGGGCGCCGGCTCGGCCGACGTGCTGCGCGGCACGCAGAAGGAGTTCGAGGCGATCATCGCCGCGGTGATCGGCGGCTGCCTGCTCACCGGCGGCTACGGCTCGGCGGTGGGTGCGGCCTTCGGCGCCCTGCTGTTCGGCACGGTGCAGCAGGGCATCTTCTACACCGGCGTCAACACCGACTGGTTCAAGGTGTTCCTGGGTGCCATGCTGCTGATCGCGGTCCTGTTCAACAGCTATATCCGCAAGAAGGTGACGGGAGGACGCTGAGATGGCCACGACGCCGCTGATCGACGTCCAGAACATCAGCAAGCAGTTCGGCTCGGTGATCGCACTCTCGGGTGTCTCCATGGCCGTCCACCCGAGCGAGGTGCACTGCCTGCTCGGCGACAACGGTGCCGGCAAGTCGACGCTGATCAAGACGCTGTCGGGCGTGCATCAGCCGAGCGCCGGCCAGATCGTGATCGAAGGCAGTCCGGTGGTCCTCGCAAGTCCGCGCGACGCGCTCGACCGCGGCATCGCCACCGTGTTCCAGGACCTGGCGATGATCCCGCTGATGAGCATCACCCGCAATTTCTTCATGGGGCGGGAATGCACCAAGGGTGCCGGGCCGGCGCGTCGGTTCGACGTCGAGACCGCCAACCGGGTGGCGCGCGACGAGATGAGGAAGATCGGCATCGACGTGCGCGACCCGACCCAGGCCGTGGGCACGCTCTCCGGCGGCGAGCGGCAGTGCGTGGCGATCGCGCGCGCGGTCTACTTCGGCGCCAAGGTGCTGATCCTGGACGAGCCGACCTCCGCGCTCGGCGTCAAGCAGGCCTCGGTCGTGCTCAAATATGTGGCGCAGGCGCGCAATCGCGGCCTCGGGGTGATCTTCATCACCCACAATGTCCACCATGCCTGGGCGGTGGGCGACAAGTTCACCGTCCTCAATCGCGGCAAGACTCTCGGCACCCACACCAAGGCCAGCATCACCCGCGAGGAGCTGCTCAACATGATGGCCGGCGGCAAGGAGCTGGAGGAGCTCTCGGCCGAGCTCGACGAGTTCAGCCGCGCCGACCATGCCCGGGCCACGGGCGGGCAATCCCCGCTCGAGGCCGCGGCGGCGGCCGAGCATGCGATGGCCGAGGCGCTGAGGCCGCACTAGCCCCTCCGGCGCCCGGGAGAGCTCGATGTTCACGCTCGCAGCATGTGCGGAGATGCTCTTTCGCGACCTGCCGGTCGAGGTGCGGGCCCGCCGGATCGCCGAGCTCGGCTTCGCGGTCGAGATCTGGGACTGGACCCGGCACGACATCGGCGCGCTGGAGCGGACCGGTGCCACCTTCTCCTCGATGACCGGCTACGTCACAGGCGATCTGATCGATCCGGACGGGGCCGACGAGCTGCTGCGCACCGCGGCGCAGTCGATCCCGGTCGCGAAGCGGCTGGGCATCCCGCGCCTCAACCTGCACGGCACCGGGCTCGACAGCCGCGGCCTGCCGGTCAGGCCGATCCAGCTCGTCACCGGCGCCATGTGGCTGAAGGCGCGCGATACGCTCGCCCGCATCGCCGATCTGGGCGGGCGCCACGGGGTGATGTTCGTGCTCGAGAACCTGAACGCCGAGGTCGATCATCGCGGCGTGCCGTTCGGCCGCGCGGCCGACTGCCTGACCCTGGTCCAGGCGGTCGACCATCCGCACCTGCGCCTGATGCTCGACCTCTACCATGCCCAGATCGGCGAGGGGAACCTGATCGAGCTGGTGCGGCGCGCCACGCCCTGGATCGGCGAGATCCAGGTCGCTGACGTGCCGGGGCGCTGCGAGCCGGGTACCGGCGAGATCAACTATCCCGCCGTCGCCCGCGCGATCGCCGCGACCGGCTATCGCGGCACGATCGGCCTCGAGGCCTGGGCGTCGGGCGACGACGAGCTGGCGCTCGAGCGCTTCCGTGCCGCATTCACGCCCGCCGGTCCCGCTTGACCAGGAAGCGTCGGACAGGGCTGCGGCGGCCGGGACGGATGTCCGGCCGCCGCGATGCTCCTCAGGCCTGCACGCCCTTCACGTACCAGTCCATCTTCAAGAGGTCCTCGTCCGGGATGGTGAGCCCGTTCCCGACCCGCTCGGTGCCGGCCTGGTCCAGGATCGGCCCGGTGAAGGGGTGGCGCGCGCCGGCGATGATCTCGTTCTTGACCGTATCGGCCGCCGCGGCGACGTCGGGCGGTACCGACGGTCCGTAGGGCGCGATGCTGACCATGCCCTCCTTCAGCCCGTACCAGACGTTCTGCGACTGCCAGGTGCCGTCGAGCACGGCCTGGGTCCGCTCGATATAGTAGGGGCTCCAATTGTCGACGATCGCGGTGAGCTGGCCCTTGGGCGCGAAGGCGCTCTGGTCCGCGGCCTGGCCGAAGCCGAACTTGCCGCGCTCCTCGGCCTGCTGCAGCGGGGCCGCGCTGTCGGTGTGCTGGCTGATGATGTCCGCACCCTGGTCCATCAGGGTCTTGGCGGCATCGCCTTCCTTGCCCGGGTCGTGCCAGGAGTTCACCCACACCACCTTGGTCTGGATCTCCGGGTTGATCTTCTGGGCGGCGAGCGTGAAGGCGTTGATGCCCATCACGACCTCGGGGATCGGGAACGAGCCGATATAGCCGATCACGCCGGACTTGCTCATCATGCCGGCCATGGTGCCGATCACCGCCCGGCCCTCGTAGAAGCGGGCGTTGTAGACCGCGACGTTGGGGGTGATCTGGTAGCCGGTGGCGTGCTCGAACTTCACGTTCGGGAACTGCTTGGCGACCTTGAGCGTCGGGTTCATGAACCCGAACGAGGTGGTGAAGATCAGGCCGTGGCCGTCGCTCGCCAGCTTGCGGATCACGCGCTCGGCGTCGGGACCCTCGGGCACGTTCTCGACGAAGGAGGTCGTCACCTTGCCGGGGAACGCCTTCTCGACCTCCTGCCGGCCCACCTCGTGGCGGTAGCTCCAGCCATTGTCGCTCTTCGGCCCGACATAGATGAACCCGACCTTGAGCGGCTCCTGCGCCCGGGCGGGGCGCAGGCCCGCGGCCAGGCCGAGCCCGGTCGCCGCGGAGGCGAGGACGAATCCGCGGCGCCGAAGTTGGAGTGTCATTCCTTGTTCTCCCTCGTGTTGATGAGCATCGCTCAGGTCGCTGGGCGGAACGGCTTGCCCAGGCAGGCGGGCGCGTCAAGCCTGCCGCGCACGGAGCCGGCCGAGATGATGGTGAGCACGATGATGGTGGCGAGGTAGGGCAGCATCGACATCACCTGCGCCGGCACGCCGATTCCGCCCATTCCCTGGACGTAGAGCTGGAGGATGGTGACGCCGCCGAAGAGATAGGCGCCGGCGAGCAGGCGCATCGGCCGCCAGGAGGCGAACACCACCAGCGCCAGCGCGATCCAGCCGCGGCCG
>JBFWWD010000253.1:0-8479 GCA_050246385.1 Geminicoccaceae bacterium | reverse complement strand
GCGGTCGACGGGATCACGCTCGACATCCGGCTGGGCGAGCTCTTCACCATCGTCGGGCCGTCGGGCAGCGGCAAGAGCACGCTGATCCGGATGCTGGCGGGCCTCGAGACGCCCTCCTCGGGCCAGATCCTGCTGCGCGGGCAGCGGCTGGACGGCGTGCCGGCCAACCGCCGGCCTACCTGCATGGTGTTCCAGTCGCTGGCCCTGTTTTCGCTGATGAGCGTGGGTGCGAACATCGAGTTCGCCCTCAAGATGCGCGGAGTGGCGCCCGACGCGAGGCGCCGGCGTGCCCTGGAGCTCATGGAGCTCCTGCGGCTGCCCAGCGAGTTCTACGGCAAGCCGGTCACGGCGTGCTCCGGCGGGGAGCGACAGCGGGTGGCCCTGGCGCGGGCGCTGGCATCGGACCCCGAGATCCTGTTCTTCGACGAGCCGCTCTCGGCGATCGACTATCGCCTGCGCAAGATTCTCGAGATGGAGGTCAAGGATCTGCATCGGGCGACCGGCAAGACCTTCGTCTACATCACCCACAGTCTCGAGGAGGCGATGGTGATGTCGGACCGGATCGCGGTGATGCGTTCAGGCCGGATCGTGCAGCTCGGCGAACCGCTGGAAATCTATCGCCGGCCAAAGTCGCGCTTCGTGGCCGAGTTCATGGGCGAGGTGAACGTGATCCGGCTCGAGCAGGAGGGGGAGAGGTGGCAGGCGCCCGAACTCGCGCTGGACCTCCCAATCCCGCCGCCGGATGCCAAGCCCGGCTGGATGGTGCTGCGTCCGGAGCACCTGCGGCTGCTGACCGCTCAGGAGCCGGCCGGCATCGCGTTCGAGGCCATCATGTTCAATGACTATGTCCTCGGCTCGCGCACCCAGGTTCATGCCCGCCGCGACGGGCGCACCTACATCGCCGAGCTCCCTGCCGGCATATCCCTGCCGCAGCCGGGTGAGCCCGTGCGCCTCGGGTTTGACCCCGCCGATGCGGTCGTGGTGACGGAGTGACCATGCCGCGCGCCGGCACCATCGCCATGCTCCCGGCGGCGATCCTGCTCCTGCTCGGCTTCGCAGCACCAGTTGGCTTCGTGGTCTGGACGAGCCTCATGCCGCCGCGCACCTTTGCGCTCGACGCGCCGCCCACGCTCACCAACTATGTCACGCTCCTCGTCGACGGCTACTGGCGTCCGTTCGCCTGGTCGCTCGGGTTCGCCTGTGCCACCACGCTCGCGTGCGCGCTGATCGCATGGCCGATCGCCAAGGCGCTGGTGCGCCATCCGGGGCGCTTTGCGCTCGTCGTGTCCGTGCTGATCGCGGTGCCGATCTTCGTTGCCGAAAGCGTGCGGCTGTTCGGCGCCTTCCTGTTCCTCATGCCCCGGGGCGGCATCTTCGCCGGCAGCCTCAACGCCCTGTTCGGCTGGCAAATCGGCAGCTTCCTGAACACCCCGATCGCCACGCTGGTCGGGCTGATCTACGTACACCTGCCGTTCGCCATCTTCCCGATGGTGCTGGGCCTCGCCCAGGTACCGCGCGAACAGGTCGAGGCGGCACGCGATCTCGGTGCTTCCGGTTGGCAGGTTGCCACCAACGTCGAGATTCCGGTCGCCGGGCCTGGCATCATGATCGGCGCCCTGCTGGTCTTTGTCCTCGCCCTCGGAGCCACGACCGAGTCCACCATCCTCGGCGGCCAGTCTGTCACGGTCGTCGGACAATCGATCGAGCAGCGCTTCAATTATGCCCAGGACTGGCCGCTGGGCTCGGCTCTGGCCACCATCCTCTGCCTGCTGACCGGCCTGATCGTGTCGCCCGTCATGCGGCGGCTCGACATCGACCGCCTGTTCCGGCGCTGAGCGGATGGAGAGCCGTGCGGCCCGGATCGGACGCCTCGCATGGACCGGGCTGGTGATCACGGTTCTCTACCTGCCCATCTTGAGCATCGTGCTCGCTTCCCTTGCCAACACCCGGTTCATGCGCTTTCCGCACAGGATCTGGTCGCTGCAGCCCTATCGCGACGCCGTCGCGCAGGACCTCACCTGGGAGCTGCAGCGCATCTCGCTGACGATCGCGCTGTGCGTGGCTCTGGTGGCGCTGGTCGTGGCGATCCCGGGCGCGCTCGCCTTTTCCCGCTTCGACTGGCGCGGCCGCTCGATTTACCAGAAGCTCCTGCTGCTGCCGGTGTTCTTCCCGCAGTCCGTCCTTGGGCTTGCCCTCTTGGTCGCCATGAGCGCAGTCGGCGTCACGCCGTCCTGGCGCACCACCGTCTTCGCCCATCTGGTCTGGATCGTCCCGATCGTCACGCTGATCGTGTCGATCCGGCTCTATGGCTACGACGCCGCCCAGGAGGAGGCCGCGTACGATCTGGGCGCCACTCGGGTTCAGGCGTTCGTCGCCGTCACGCTGCCGCAGATGCTGCCGGGCATCGTCTCGGGAGCCTTGTTCGCATTCCTGCTGTCCTGGTCCAACCTGCCGCTGTCGGCCTACACCTCCGGACCGGATACCACCCTGCCGGAGTGGCTGTTCTCCCGCATGGCGACCAATTACGCACCGATGGTGCCTGCGATCTCGGTCTTGTCGATCATCGGCAGCGTCGCCTTCGTGCTGCTGTGGCAGGCCGTGAGGCGGATCGTGCTGCGTCGCCAGGCGGTGCGGACTTGAGCCGGGCTCAGCCCAGCGGCGCAGCGCCGAACAGCACGGGATGCAGCCAGAAAATGGCGACGTAGAGGCCCAGCGCCAGCGCTACCCGCCAGAGTCCGATCTCCGAAGGCACCAGCTTCTGGCGCCGTTCGAGGATGGCGGCAAAGGGCAGATTCGACGTTGCCTGCAGGAACACGCCCCATCCCGGCGCGTTCTCCCGCATCCGCCGCTGGTCGATGAGGACGGTTCCTCCCACGGCGAGGACGGCCAGAGTGCCGAAGAAGATCAGGGATGCCTGGTCGCCGTTGGCGCAGAGGTGCAGGAGCGCCCAGATGCCGACGCCCCACATGAAAGGGTGGCGCGTGACCCGGATGATGCCCGTGGCCGGTGCGCCCGCATCGGGATCGGGGCGCTGCCCGATCACCGTCGGATTGGGCGCCGTGACGGCGCAGACCACCAGGAGGAAGGCGATCGGCATGAGCGCCGCCACCAGGTGGCGCAAGCCCATCCCCGCACCCCAGAGCGGGATGACGGGCGCGGCCGCCCACGCGAACACCAGCCAGGCGAGGGCGGCGAGCGCGAGCATCGAGTAGAGCGTCCGGTAGGCACTTTCCCCCACCAGCGCGACGAGTTGAGGGCGCAGCGAGGTGCTGGCAATGCCGAAATGCGTGCCGAGCAGGAACAGAGCGGCGACGGCCAGATTGAGCATGAAACCGCTGATGGGCTGCACAGGCCTGCCCTGGGCGATCCACGGCTGCCTTCTGCGGCGTATACGCAACATCCGGCCTATGCAAGTCATGGGGCCGATCAAGAGGGGAAGGTGACATGGCACGATCCGGCATCTGGCTGCTGGCACTGCTCGCCGGTGTCCTCTGCGTGTCCCCGCAGCGGGTCCATGCGGAGGCCTCGGCGCACGCCTTCACGTTCACCTCGATCGAAGGGGACGCCCTGCCCATGGCGGCCTATGCGGGGCGGCCGGTGCTGGTGGTCAACACCGCCTCGATGTGTGGCTACACCTATCAGTATGCGGCCCTGCAGAGGCTGTGGTCCGCCTATCGCGGCCGTGGCCTCGTGGTTCTCGGCGTGCCGTCCAACGACTTCGGCGGCCAGGAGCCCGGCAGCTCCGCTGAGATCAAGACCTTCTGCGAGGTCAATTTCGAGGTGGATTTTCCCTTGACCGAGAAGGTTCGGGTCAAAGGTACGGAGGCGCATCCGCTGTTCGTCTGGCTGCGGACGCAGCTCGGCCCAGATGCCGGTCCACGCTGGAACTTTCACAAATACCTGATCGGGGTGGATGGCCGTGCACTGAGCTCATGGCCATCCTCGATCGAGCCCGATTCGGCCGAGATCCGCAACGCCGTCGAGAGCGTGCTGCCAACCTCGTGACGGCGGACGGAAGCGGTCCCGGCGGCCGAACGCCGCGGGGCCCTTGGATCGGCCTCAACCGCCTGCGGCTCGCGACGGGTCTGTGCCTGCTGTTCTTCGCCACATGCCACCTGGTCAACCACGCGCTCGATCTGGTGTCGCTGCGCACCGCCGAAGCGGGGCGTCTCGTCTTCCTGGCGTTCTGGCGCTCGCCGCTGATCGAGGCCAGCCTCGCCGCAGCCCTGCTGACCCACCTGGTGCTCGGGCTGTGGCAGCTCCGGGGCCGCCGGACGCTGCGGATGCCGCTGATCGACGCCGTTCAGCTGGTGCTAGGCCTCACGATCCCGCTCTACCTGACGACGCACGTGCTTGCGACCGGGTGGCTGCACCGCTGCTGTGCCGTGGACGACACCTACGCCTACCAGCTCGGCATGCTGTGGCCCCACGGCGCCCTCGCCCAGTCGACGCTGATCGCGGTGGTATGGACGCACGGCATGATCGGCCTCTACCGCTGGCCGCGCCTGCGGCCGGCGCTCGAGCCGCTGCTGCCGGCGCTGCTGGTGATCGGCTCCTTGCTCCCGGCGATGGCGCTCGCTGGCTTCGCCAGCGCCGGGCGGGAGATCGCGGTGCTGCGCGACACGAACCCGGTCGGCTGGGCCGCGCTCGGCGACGCGCAGGGCTGGCCCAGCGCCGAGCTCCGGGCCGCGCTGGTGCAGGCACCCGCGCGGTGGATCATCGCCGCCTTCGCGACCCTCGTCGTGCTGGTTCTGCTCCTGCGCCTGCTGCGTCGGGCCTGGCTGCGGCGCGGGAACGTGGTGCTCGACTATCCCGGCGGCCGGCGGGTCGTCGTGCCGCGCGGGCTGACCGTCCTGGAGGCGAGCCGGCTGGCCGGAATCCCCCATGCCGCAGTGTGTGGCGGTCGCGGCCGATGCTCGACCTGCCGCATCCGGGTGGGCCGCGGGGCCGACCGCCTTTCGCCTCCAGCAGCGGACGAGCTGCAGGTGCTGGCACGGATCGGCGCGCCGCCCGGCCTGCGGCTGGCCTGCCGGGCGCGCCTGCGCGACAATCTCGCCCTGGCACCGCTTCTGCCTGCCGTTGCGGGTGCCGCCAACCTGCTCGATCCGGTCCCGCAGGCCCTCGGCGTCGCGCGCGACCTGGTCGTGCTGTTCGGCGACCTGCGCGAATTCACGCGGCTGTCGGAAAATCGGCTGCCCTATGACACCGTGTTCGTCCTCAATCGCCACTTTCGGGCCACGGGAGAAGCGGTCGAGGCGGCCGTTGGTCGCGTCGACAAGTTCATCGGCGATGGCGTGATGGCCCTGTTCGGCATGGAGACACGGCGACCGAGGCAGCGCGGGCAATGGTGCTGGCGCTGGAGCAGGTCAACGAGGAGTTGGGCTTCGAGCTCGAGACGCCGCTCCGGATGGGCTTGGGACTTCATCTCGGGCCGGTCATCCTGGGGCAGATGGGGCATGGCGCCGATCGTGCCCTGACGGCGATCGGCGACACCGTGAATGTCGCGAGTCGGCTCGAGGCTCTGACCAAGGAGGTCGGCTGCGTGCTCATCGCCTCGGACAGGGTGTTTCGCGCCGGCAGCGTCGAGCCGATCGGCGCGAAGCGGCGTGAGATCGATCTCAGGGGTCGGGACGGGCGTCTCGCCGTGTGGCTGCTGCGCGATCTCCCGGTATTGCCCTCCGAACCGGCTTCACGAAGCCGTGGAGCGCGGCGGCAGCCATGGCGCCTGCCTCGTTGGGCTTGACAGCGCGCCTCGACGCGCGCGCAATTTCCGTCGCCGAGAATCGGGTGCGCGGGGGGTTCCGTGGCGACTCAGGAACAGCCGGCCCTCGCGGTCGAGGGCATCAAGAAGCAGTTCGGCCAGGTCGAGGTCCTCAAGGGCATCTCGCTGCAGGCGCGTCGCGGCGACGTCATCGCCATCCTGGGCGCCAGCGGCTCGGGAAAGAGCACGTTCCTGCGCTGCATCAACCTGCTCGAGACGCCGAACGCCGGCCGGATCATGGTCAGCGGTGAGGAGATCGTCCTGACGCCGGGCCGCGGCGGCTCGCTGCAGGCCAAGGATCCGCGCCAGCTCGCCCGGATCCGGGCCAAGCTCGCCATGGTGTTTCAGAGCTTCAATCTCTGGTCTCATATGACGATCCTCGAGAACATCATCGAGGCGCCGGTCCACGTGCTCAAGGTGCCGCGCAAGGAGGCAGTCGAGCGCGCCGAGCGACTCCTGCACAAAGTCGGCATCTTCCAGCGGCGCGACGCCTATCCGGCGCACATCTCGGGTGGTCAGCAGCAGCGCGCGGCGATCGCACGGGCGCTGGCGATGGATCCGACGGTGATGCTGTTCGACGAGCCGACCTCGGCTCTCGATCCCGAGCTGGTCGGCGAGGTGCTCAAGGTCATGCGAGATCTGGCCGACGAGGGCCGGACCATGCTCGTCGTCACGCACGAGATGGGCTTCGCTCGCGACGTCGCGAGCGAGGTCGTGTTCCTGCACCAGGGCCGGGTCGAGGCGCAGGGCGAGCCGCACGGCATGTTCGCGAGCCCGCCGAGCGACCGGTTCCGGCAGTTTCTGTCGAACTTCACCAAGCAGGGCCAGGGTGCCGCAGCGTGACGATGCTCGCAGGCAGAGGCATGCTCCATTGGATGGCCAAGTACGGAGAGGCACGATGATGCGAATGTCACGCAGGCTCGCCGCGGCTGCCGCCGCGGCCACGGTTCTGTTCGGCACGTCAGCCTGGGCGAAGGACTGGACCAAGGTGCGGATCGGCACCGAGGGGGCCTACCCGCCGTTCAACTACATGTCGCCCGACGGCCAGATCGTCGGCTTCGACGTCGACATCGCCATGGCGCTGTGCGAGCACATGCAGGTGGAGTGCACCCTGGTCCAGCAGGACTGGGACGGCATGATCCCGGCGCTGCTCGCCAAGAAGTTCGACGCGATCGCCGCCTCGATGTCGATCACCGAGGAGCGTAAGCAGAAGGTCGAGTTCTCCAAGAAATACTACCAAACTCCCGCCCGCTTCGTAGCGAAGAAGGGCGCGGTGACCGAGATCACCAAGGAATCGCTCGCCGGCAAGAAGATCGGCGTACAACGGGCGACCATCCACGACAGCTTCCTGACCGACAATTTCGGCGACGCGGTCGAGGTCGTGCGCTACGCCAGCCAGGACGAGGCCAATCTCGACCTGGTGTCGGGCCGCATCGACATGATCCTGGCCGATTCGGTCACCCTCAGCGAGAGCCTGCTCAAGACCGACCAAGGCAAGGACTTCGAGTTCGTGGGGCCCGACTATTCCGACCCGAAATGGTTCGGCGACGGTGTCGGCATCGCGCTGCGCAAGTCGGACACCGACCTGCGTGACAAGTTCAACGAGGCGATCGACGCGATCCGAGCCGACGGGACCTGGGACAAGATCGCCCAGAAGTATTTCGACTTCGACGTCTACGGCAGCTGATCTCACAGCCGCGGCGGCGTGCTGAGCGCCGCCGCGACCATGTCGCGGGGGACCGGGCCAGGGTGCTGGACCTACAGGGATACGGACATACGTTGCTCGCCGGCACGGTGCTGACGATCGAGGCAGCGGTGCTCTCGTTGGTCATCGCGGTGCTGCTCGGTGGGCTCGGCGCGCTCGCGAAGACCTCCCACTCCGCGGCCGCACGGGCGATCGCCGGCACCTATACGACGCTGATCCGCGGCGTTCCCGACCTCGTGCTGATGCTGCTGATCTTCTTCGGTGGCCAGATGATGGTCAACAGCATCGCCGAGTCGGTCGGGTACGACGAGTATATCGACGTCAGCCCGTTCCTCGCCGGCGTGCTCACCATCGGCTTCATCTACGGCGCCTACATGACCGAGACCTTCCGCGGCGCCATCCTCGCCGTGCCTCCGGGGCAGCTCGAGGCGGCGCAGGCGTTCGGCATGAGCCGCTGGCAGGTGTTCAAGGAGGTGCTGCTGCCGCAGACCATCCGCTACGCCCTGCCCGGCCTCGGCAACAACTGGCTCGTGCTACTGAAGACCACGGCACTCCTGTCGATCATCGGCCTCGCCGACGTGCTGTTCATGGCCGGCAAGGCGGCCGGGTCGACGCGCATGCCGTTCACCTTCTACCTCGCTGCGGCATTGATCTATCTGATACTCACCGCCGTCTCGACCTCGCTGCTCGACTGGGCCGAGCGTCGCGCCGAGCGGCCCTACCGGCGGCCGGGCCATGGATCTTAACATCGTCCGCGAGAGTCTCGGGCTCTACTTCCAGGGCCTGTGGACGACGGTCTGGATGGTCGCCGTCGCGGTGGTGGCCGGCCTGTGCCTGGCGATACCGCTCGCGGTCGCCCGCGCCTCGAAGAATCCCCTGATCAACTGGCCGGTCTGGGCCTACACCTACTTCTTCCGTGGCACGCCGCTGCTGATCCAGCTGTTCCTGATCTACTACGGGCTGGGTCAGTTCCAGTTCATCCAGGACAGCCTGCTCTGGCCGCTCTTGAGGGA
>JBFWWD010000252.1:0-8535 GCA_050246385.1 Geminicoccaceae bacterium | reverse complement strand
CCCCCGGATGCACGGCATCCAGGCCGATCTCCTCGTCGCTCCCGTCCGCGCGCACCCGGCGGGCCGTCTTCGGCGCGAGGTCGAGCAGGGCCTTGATGGCGCCGCCGGTGCGCTCGCGCGCCCGCAGCTCCAGGACCTGGCCCAGGAGGACGAGCGTGGTGATCACCGCCGCGGCCTCGAAATAGACCGCGACACCGCCATCGGGCCGGCGGAAGCCGGGCGGGAACAGGCCCGGCGCCAGCACCGCGACCAGGCTGTAGAGCCAGGCGACGCCCGTCCCGAGCGCGATCAGGGTGAACATGTTGAGGTTGCGGGAGCGGAGCGAGGCCCAGCCGCGCTCGAAGAACGGCCAGCCGGCCCAGAGCACGACCGGCGTCGCCAGCGCGAGCTGCAGCCACGCATTCAGCCGCGGCGGCACGATCGCGTCGAAGCGCTGGCCCAGCAGATGCATGCCGTTCTCGAGCACGACCACCGGCAGGGCCAGGGCCAGCGCGATCCAGAAGCGGCGCGACATGTCGGCGAGCTCGGGATTGGGACCCGTGTCGGCCGACACCGCCTCCGGCTCGAGCGCCATGCCGCAGATCGGACAGGAGCCGGGGCCGACCTGCCGGATCTCGGGATGCATCGGGCAGGTGTAGATCGCGTCGGGCGCCGCCGGAGCGGCGGTTTCGAGCACCGGCTTGCCGCTCAGATACCGCTCGGGATCGGCCTCGAACTTGCCGAGGCAGCCGTTGCAGCAGAAGTGGTAGACGGTGCCGGCATGCTCGTGATGGTGCTTCGACCGCGCTGGATCGACCTGCATCCCGCATACCGGGTCGGTCGCTGACGATGTCGTGGCGTGATGGTGACAGGATCGAGGGGCGGGCTGCGTGGCCATCTGGGGACCTTCCGCATGGCGATCGGGCATCTTACATATACCCCACTGGGGTAAGGTACAAGGGCATGCAGACGAACACGAAGAGGGAATGCGCGGCGCGGCTCGGGCGAATCGAAGGGCAGGCGCGGGGTATCGCGCGGATGATCGACGAGGACCGCTACTGCATCGACGTCCTCACCCAGCTGCGTGCCGTGCGGGCGGCCTTGCGGCGGGTCGAGGACCTGATCCTCAGCGACCACGTCGCCCACTGCGTCGAGGGTGCGATCGCCAGCGGCGACGGTGCCGAGCAGCGCCGCAAGGTCCAGGAGCTGTTGGACGTGCTCACCCGGCGCGACGGGTGAGGGGACGAAAATTGATCGACGTCAACGCGTCGCGGGCCGGCTCCCGGTAGGGCGGTGTCATGCTGCCCCTTCACCGGAGCCGACCATGACCGATACGCTGGCGCACCGCCTCCGTGCCTTGGGCCGTGACTCCCGAACGGCCGACCGCGTCCAGGCGGACATGGGCCGGATGCTGGAGCGCCACGACGTATCGGCGGTGGCACTGCGCGCCCACCCGCTCGAGTGGCTCGCCGCCGAGACCCGCTGCGCCGCCTGCGGCGCAGTCGAGCGCTGCCACCGTTATCTCGGGGGTGAAGACGACGAGCCAGCCGAGTTCTGCGCCAATGCGACGGAGTTCGCGGCGCTCCGGGGCAGGAGCTAGCTCGAACACCCTCCGCTTTGCGGCCTTCGGCTGGCAGTTTCCTCACGGCGCCGGCTCGAGACGGCGCCTAAATACTTGGGAGCTCTACTCCGCTGGCTCGAGCGCCCGCCCGGTCCGCGTTCCTGCGGACGGATCGTTCGGGTGCTCCAGCCAGGTGCGGTGCCCACCGACCCTCACGCCCGTGCGCGGGTCGATGCCTGCGGTCATCGGCTGGAGCGTGATGCAGCCCTCGACCGGGCAGACCACGGCGCACAGGTTGCAGCCGACGCACTCGGCTTGACAGATCAAGACAGTCGCTGACCCTGTTTTCGCCGAATCTGGTCCCCGGAATCGGGTTCGCTCACCTCAGGGCACGAAATCTCCCGCGGTCAGTGTCCTCTTGCCGCCGAGCTGGACCTCCAACACGGCGGCACCGTCGGCATTGGTGCTCGCGCGGACGATGGTGTTGCCGCCACGGACATAGTAGCCGAGCTGCCCCGCACCGGTGAGCGCGGCCTGGCCGACCCAGCGGAAGCTCTGGTCGCCGGGGATGGTGCTGTCGGCGTCGATGCCGCTGAGATCGATCAGGTCCTGGCCCGGCGCGAAGTCGGTGATCACGTCGCGACCGGCGCCGGCCGGGCTTTCGGCCACGGCGTTGAGGTCGTAGAGATCGCGCCCGCCGCCGCCGGTGTAGCGGTCCTTGCCGAGCCCGCCTCGGAACTCGTTGTTGCCGGCGTCGCCCTTGAAGCTGTCGGCCTTGCTGGAGCCGATCGCACCCTCGATCGAGGTCAATCTGTCGGTCTCGTCGCCGCGCCTGGCGGTGCCGACGCCGCTTCGGCCACCGAGGTCGACCGCCACGGCGGCGGTGCCGGCGTAGCTGGCGAGATCGACGCCGGTACCGCCGTTGAGCAGGTCGTCGCCGGGACCGCCGTCGAGCACGTCGCTGCCGTCGCCGCCGCCCATCCTGTCGTCGCCACCCA
This sequence comes from Geminicoccaceae bacterium, assembly GCA_050246385.1. Classification (GTDB taxonomy): domain Bacteria; phylum Pseudomonadota; class Alphaproteobacteria; order Geminicoccales; family Geminicoccaceae; genus Benzoatithermus. Next base: position 5,997 of record JBFWWD010000252.1, on the reverse strand, counting down.
GGCCCTCGATCAGATCGTTGCCGGCGAGGCCCACGAGATGGTTCGCGGCCGCACTGCCGATGAGGACGTCGTTGTTGATCGTGACGCCGGTGGACAAAGGCTGGTCGATCTCGACCGAGCCGATGTCGGGCAGGCTGCCGGCGGGCAGCGGGCGCCGGGTGGTGCCGAGTTGGCCGGAGGTGCCGGCGGCCAGCGGGTCGCCGCCGCTCGCGGCAGGGTTGGCGGCGCTGCGCTTGAGCGGCACGACACCCTTGGCGTTGAGCTTGCCACCGCCGCTGCTGGGGTCGAGCGCGGCAAAGAGGGCGGCGGCGGCGACGTTCGTGCGGTCGCCGGCGATGCTGTCGGTGACGACGCTTCCGAAGACGTTGTGACCATCGCTGCGGGTGATGGTGCCGAAGACGTCGGGCGCCGCGCTGCCGAACCCCGCGACGGAGTTCCCGGCGACGACGCTGTTGGCAATGTCGAGAGTGACCGATGCCCCAATGTCGCCGATGCCCCCGCCCTGAGCCGAGTACGCGTCGCCGCCTGCGTTCTGTGCTCTATTTCCGGTGATCGTGCTGTTGCGCACGACGATCGTGCTCCGGTAGGCATGTATCCCGGCCCCACTCGCGCCGTAGAAACCGCTCGCAGTATTGCCCGCTACCGTGCTGTCGATCAGGCTGACGCGGCTGTCGAAGGCGCTGATGCCCCTGCCGACCTGGTCGGAGATCGTGCTGGCCGCGATCGTCGCGGTAGCGCTGTCGAGAAGAAGCGCCTCGCCCAATTCGTTTCCATCCACGTCCCTGCCGACGTTGCCGCTGACCGTGCTGGCCTCCAGACTCAGCGAGGAGCCATCCCGCACACGGATGGCGCTGCCGCCGTAGCCGCTTCTGTTGCTGAAAACCTGGCTGTCGCGGATGGTGAGCACCACGTCGGATGCGGTGTCGATCCCGCCACCGAGGCCATAGTTGCCGCCGTTGTTGCCAACGATGCGGCTGCCGGTGATGGTCAACCGGCTGTTGCTGGCGGCGTGGATTCCGCCCCCATATCCGTTGATAGAGCTCTTGCTGTCGCGGACGGTGCAGCCGACCATGGCGAGGCTGCTGCCGCCGCCGAGGTAGACCGCCCCGCCGTCGTCGGAGGCGCGACCGTCGGTCAGGGTCAGGTCGCGGAGGGCCACGTCAGTGCCGCCGCCGGCGATGGTCAGCACCCGGCTAGCGTCGCCGCCGCTGAGCGTGACCTCGCTGCCGTCGTCGTCGCGATCGCCGTCGATCGACAGATCCTCGCTGACCACGAGCTCACCGCCGGTCAGTACCAGCGTCCGGCCCTCGAGCGAGGGCTCGAACACGATCGCGTCCAAGGCGGCGGTCGCGTTCGCCTTTGCCACCGCCTCGCGCAGGCTGAGCACGCCGTCGCCCGGGTCGACGCGGTCGGCCGCGGTGGTCACGGTGACGGTCCGCGCCGGCCCTCGCAATGCAAGGCTGGAGGTCGCCGTGGCCGCGGGCGAGAGCGTGCCCGCCCAGGCCGGCGTCGCGTGTGCCAGCACACCGCCGAGCAAGGGGGCGAGCGCCAGGGCAGCCAGACGGCGGCCGTTGGCGGGAACGCCGATGTGGTCCCGATCCGTCACGAGGCCCGTAGAGGTCGCCATCGACCGCCTCCAGCGCTCTGGGCGCTATTTGTTGGGAATCGAATCGGGTTCTCAGGGCACCAGGGCTCGGACGAACACGTCGTCGGCTCCGTTGGTGTCGCCCGGCACCAGGTTGGCGGCAGCGGAGCTGAAGGCGACGAAGCGTCCGTCCGCCGAGATCGCCGGCGGTAATCTATTGCCATTGCCCTGGACACCGCGCGGGCCGACGCTCACCCGGTCGGTAATGCCGTGCGCCCATGCTGGGCCGACAACAACGCCGATCGCGAGCGTTATGGCCGACGCGAACACCTGAACCGTGACGACGGCTCCGGGCATGACAGGCCTCGTCGCAATATACCCCACATCTCTACTGTATCAGAGTATCCGCTGGTCTCCTTGGCGGGAATGCGACAAAAGTGCATGGTAAATTGTCTGCGTTGAACTGCCGGCAAAGGAATCGCGCCGTTCCTCTGGCAGGATTTTGACATGTCATGTCCACTTTCCCCAGAAGCTGCAAATTGCGGCGAAATTAAAAGCCTTCGGTATTAACCGGCCCATCCGCGGGCCTCGTGCGTGAGAACTATAACGTGAACCTTTTCGTGCCCCTGCTGCTCGCCGCGGGTTCACGCTACCTGGTGCCAGCCCGCGAAATCGCTTCGCCGCCACCTGCGGCCAAGGTCATGCCATCGCCCAGCCGTGCCGTGAAGATCCCGGCCGCCCGTCAGCGATCCCGCCCTTGACACCGCCGCTGACACATGGGATTGTCCAAGGCTTTTTGTCCTGGAGGCGTTTTGCCATGCCGTTCCCGGCACCCCTCCCGCCGGTCACGCGGTCGCCGATCGCTCGCGTGCCCGCGACCGCACAACCCGCTCGGAAATCTGCGCAAACGAACCCAAGTGCCCGCTTCCGCGCGAAAATTGCACAGACGAACTGGCGCCGCGCACGTCCGAACCCGAGCGCTGTCGCACCCGAAAGTTGCACGAACGAATTCCCAGAAGCGGCACGCCCGAACCCGGCGGCCGGGCGCGACGAAACGAACCCAAGGTCCTTCAGCCCGAAGCATGCACGAACGAGCTCGGCCGCGGCACGTTTGGAGCCGGGCGTGTGGGGTCCGTCGTGGAAGGGAGGGGCTCCGCCCCTGTGCAGAGGAGTGGCGCGCGGGGTCGGCGATCGGCGCGAACCCGGCAGGCTTTCGGGCTGCCCCGCCGCGGTCGCCCCACTCGTCACGACCACGGCGCGTGATGTCACGAACGAGCGTCCCGCGGCACGGGCGAACTCGGCGGAACCTGCCGCCCTCGACTTCGCTGGCTCCTCGTGGCATGGTGCAAGGCTTTCATTCCTAGGAGCCAGTGCCCCACCATGCCGTCCAGTTTCGCCCGCGCGATCTCCTGGGGTGCACGCGCGAACCCGAGCGCGGGTGCGGGCGCATGCGCGAGAATGCACGAACGAATTCCTATGATGGGATATCCGGACCAAGAAAAACATGCCAGATCAAGGGCTTGACCTGCAATGGCGTCGCTTGGCCGCGGTCCCGACCTACTCCGCCGGCTCCAGCGCCCGTTCGGCCGGTTTCGCCGCGCCAGGGTTGTTCGGGTGCTCCAGCCAGGTGCGGTGGCCGCCGACGGCGATGCCCGTGCGCGGGTCGATGCCATGCGTCAGCGGCTGGAGGGTGATGCAGCCCTCGACCGGGCAGACGACGGCGCACAGATTGCAGCCGACGCACTCGGCGTCGATCACCTCATAGTGGCGGCGGCCGTCCTCGAGATGGGTGATCGCCTGGTGGCTGGTGTCCTCGCAGGCGATGTGGCAGCGGCCGCACTGGATGCATTTGGTCTGATCGATCTGCGCCTTGACCACATAGTTCAGGTTGAGGTGCTGCCAGTCGGTGACGCGCGGGACCGCACGGCCGACGACCTCCTCGACGCTGGCGTAGCCCTTCTCGTCCATCCATTCGGACAGGCCGGTGATCATCTCCTGGACGATCTTGAAGCCATAGACCATGGCGGCGGTGCAGACCTGCACCGTGCCGGCACCCAGCGCCATGAACTCGGCGGCGTCGCGCCAGGTCTCGATGCCGCCGATGGCCGAGATCGGCATGCCGCGGGTCGCGGGGCTGCGCGCGATCTCGGCCACCATGTTGAGCGCGATCGGCTTCACCGCCACGCCGCAATAGCCGCCGTGGGTGGCATAGCCGTCGGTGGCGGGGGCGGGGGTCATGGCGTCGAGGTCGACGCCCATGATCGAGTTGATGGTGTTGATCAGGGAGACCGCGTCGGCGCCGCCGCGATGCGCCGCCTCGGCCGGCATCCTGATGTCGGTGATGTTGGGGGTGAGCTTGACCACCACCGGCATGCGGGTATTCGCCTTGCACCAGCGGGCGACCATCTCGACATAGTCGGGCACCTGTCCGACCGCCGAGCCCATGCCGCGCTCGGACATGCCGTGCGGGCAGCCGAAATTGAGCTCGACGCCATCGGCGCCGGTGTCCTCGACGCGGGCGAGGATCGCCTTCCAGCTCTCCTCGGTGCAGGGGACCATGAGCGACACCAGCAGCGCCCGGTCGGGCCAGTTGCGCTTGACCTCCTTGATCTCGCGCAGGTTCACCTCGAGCGGCCGGTCGGTGATCAGCTCGATGTTGTTGAAGCCGATGACGCGCCGGTCCTGGGCGTGGATGGCGCCGTAGCGCGGACCGTTGACGTTCACGATCGGCGGGTCCTCGCCGAGCGTCTTCCAGACCACCCCGCCCCAGCCGGCGCAGTAGGCGCGCTCGACATTGTAGGCCTTGTCGGTCGGCGGCGCGGAGGCCAGCCAGAACGGGTTCGGCGCCTTGATGCCGCAGAACTCGACGCGCAGATCGGCCATCTCGCTTCTCCTCAGGCGGCGCGGGCGGCGGTGGCGGCGCGCAGGGTGCGGTCGATCGACAGGGCGGCCTGCTTGCCGTCCTCGACCGCCGCGACGGTGAGGTCCTTGCCGCCGGCCACGCAGTCGCCGCCGGCCCAGACACCGGCGAGCGAGGTGCGGCGCTGGGCATCGACCTTGATCCGGCCGCCCTCGAGCTCGATCACCTCGTGACCCAGCTCACCGGGCAGGAAGGCCTGGCCGATCGCCTTGAGCAGCTGGTCGCAGGGCAGGGTCAGCGTGCCCTCGGTGCCGTCGGTGTAGGCAAGCTCGACGGCTGCGAGCTGCCCCGCCTCGGCGATCACCCTAGTCGGGCGCAGCCAGTGGCGGATCAGCACGCCGTCGGTCTGGGCGAGCTCCTGGGCCACCCGGGAGGCGGGCATCTGCTCCTGGCCGCGGCGATAGACGATCGTCGCCTCCTCGGCACCGAGCCGGATCGCCTGGCTCGCCGCGTCGATGGCGGTCATGCCGCCGCCCAGGACGACCACCCGCCGGCCGACCGGCACCTCGCCCGGCTCGGACTGGCGCAGGCGGGCGATCCAGTCCACCGCGTCGTCGACGCCGAGCATGGCGGTGTCGGCAAGGCCGAGCGCGTTCACCCCGCCCAGGCCGAGGCCGAGGAACACCGCATCATGGGTGCGCCGCAGCTCGGCGAGCGACAGGTCACGACCGAGGCGTACGTCCGCGCGCAGCTCGATCCCGCCGACCCCCAGGATGTAGTCGACCTCGGCCTGCGCAAACCCATCCACGGTCTTGTAGGTGGCGATGCCGTATTCGTTCAGGCCACCCGGCTTTCCGTGTGCCTCGTAGACCGTGACGGCGTGCCCGAGCGTGGCGAGCCGGTGCGCGCAGGCGAGCCCTGCCGGGCCAGCACCGACGACCGCGATGCGGCGACCCGAGCTCGGTTCCTGGTGGTAGAGCTGCCGTCCGGCCGCCATCAGCGTGTCGGTGGCATGGCGCTGCAGCCGCCCGATCTCGACCGGTTTGCCCTCGGCCACCTCGCGCACGCAGACCCCCTCGCACAAGATCTCGGTCGGACAGACGCGGGCACACATCCCGCCCATGATGTTCGAGTCGAGGATGGTCCTGGCCGCACCCAGCGGATTGCCCGTCGCGATCTGGCGGATGAACAGGGGGATGTCGATCGAAGTCGGGCAGGCCTGGACGCAGGGCGCGTCGTAGCAGAACAGGCAACGCTCGGCCGCGACCCGCGCCTCGCGAGGAGTCAGCGCAGGATGAAGATCGGCGAAGTGCTCGGCCAGAATCTCCGCCGGCAGGCGTCCCGCGGCGATATCGGCGGTGTGACTCACGGACTGACCTCTCCGCAGTTTTCCATCGAATTGGCCGTCTCCGGCCGCCATGGCAGTCGAACAAAGCGGGCGGACACGGTCAAGCGGTTCGTCAGACCACGCATCCGGGCTTGAAAAATCCATCAAGCCAGTAGAGATTAAGTGCGTCCTGTGCCTCATGCGGGCCATCGTCCGTTGCGAGCC
>JBFWWD010000251.1:0-8567 GCA_050246385.1 Geminicoccaceae bacterium | reverse complement strand
CCGAGGCGCTGCCCGAGGTCACGGTCGGCTCGGGCACGGTGCTCACGCGCGAGCAGATGCAGGCCTCGCTCGACCATGGCTGCCGCTTCGCGGTCAGCCCCGGCGCCACGCCGGCACTCCTGGACGCGGCCGAGGCGGTGGGCCTGCCCCTGCTGCCGGGTGCGGCCAATGCCTCCCAGGTCATGGCGCTGGCCGAGCGCGGCTATCTGCGCCAGAAGCTGTTTCCCGCCGAGGCCACGGGCGGCGTGCCGCTGCTCAAGAGCCTGGGCGAGCCCATTCCCCAGGTCCGCTTCTGCCCGACCGGGGGCATCGACGCCACGAAGGCCCCGACCTATCTGGCGCTCAAGAACGTGGTCTGCGTCGGCGGCTCCTGGGTGGCGCCCAAGGACGCCGTCGAGGCGGGAGACTGGGCGCGGATCGAGAAGCTGGCGGCGGACGCGGCGGCGCTCAAACGCTAACCGCTTATCTGCCTATGCGCGACCCAAGAGATTGAGGCGCAAGCAATGTCGACCCAATTGCCGCGTCGCGGCGAGTTCATAATGCTACCTGGCATGGCCCATTCTCAGGTATGGTGAGCGCAACCAAGGGAGAGATAGGGCGCATGCACTCCACGTGCTGGTCAGCCGGCGAATGACATACATGGTCCGGTGATGGTTCGGACGGCGTCCACTAACCCCTTGGCACGCGGATTTTATACCGTTCAGGAGGCTGCGCGCCTAATCCGCATCGGAAGCACCCAGCGCATTTACGGCTGGCTTCGCGGGTATCCTCACCGCCGCATTGGCCCCCTGTTGGCTAGAGACTACCAGCCAGTTGGTAGCGAAGAGGAGCTGAGTTTCCTGGATTTGATGGAGGTTCGCTTTGTTGAGCATTTTCGAGAGCACGGGGTTCGTGTACGGACCCTCCGGCTTGCGGCAGAAAAGCTGAGGGAGCGATTCAAGACTGCTCATCCATTCGCTTTGGATCGTGTGGTCTTCGTCGCTGATAAGGCAGATATACTTGTAGAAGAAACGCTCAAAGAAAGCGCTTCAGCGGCCGAAGATCCAAAGCTTTGGAGCTTGTTAACAAGTAACTATGTCATCTACGAAGCAATTAAGCAATCCCTATTGCCAGGAGTTAGATTTGATACGAGTACGCATCTTGCACGTGCGTGGGTACCAGTTCCAGATATATTTCCTAGAATTGTAATTGATCCGAAAATTGCTTATGGCCAGCCAACCGGTCCAAGCAAAATCCCGACAGCCGCCTTGGTAGATGCTTGGCACGCCGAGGGACGGAACGCTGATGCTGTGAGCCATTGGTATGAGGTGCCGACACTTGAAGTGCACGAAGCTGTCAAATTCGAGAAATATCTCGACGAAGCAAAAGTGGCAAAAGCCGCGTGAAGCGCGTCAAGGTAGCTCTTGATGTAAATATCCCGCCTAGAATAGTCCGGATGCTAAATACCGGATTCGGAACGCAGGGCTTCGAGTTCCTCTATGAGAGGGAATTCTGTTCGGCGTCAGCCGAAGACGAGTTTTGGGCGGCTGCCTTTGCTCGTTTTGGAGGCGCTATAGTGATTTCTGCTGATAAGAACATTGCGAAACGGCCGCATCAAATTATGGCTTTCAAAGATAATGGACTCGTTTGTTTCTTCTTCGAATCGAAGTGGGCACAAATGGATACTGCATTCAAGGCGGCGCATATCGTGTACTGGTGGCCAAGGATTCAATCAAGAATAGAATCTAGCAAGCGTGGTGATTGTTGGTGGGTGCCGATGCCAATCGCGCCGGCAGAGTTTCGGGCAGTTCAAATTCCAACTAGTGCGCAAGACAGGCCTGCAACGCGTTCGAAAGTAATATGAAATCCTATGAGCCCTCCACCACCGCGAGGTGCCGCGCGAATTGCGGCTCGGCCATCAGCGCCTTGCAGCGCTCGAAGCGGTTGAGGGCGTAGGCCCAGAAATCGTCGGCGGGGTTCTTGTTGGCGTGCTGGATGAGGCCCCAGAGCGTCCAGAGCAGGTCGCACATCGCCTTGTAGATCACCATGCGGCCGCGGTCGGCTGGAGTCGCCTCGCCGGCGAAGTAGCCGTGCAGCAGGGCCTCGTCGCCGGCCTGGTCGAGGCCGGCCTCGACCGAGAGGTCGCCCAGGTCCCACATCGGGTCGTTCATGCCGGAATATTCCCAGTCGACCAGCCACATGCGCTCGCCCGCGTCGAGGAAGTTCTCGCACAAGGGATCGCAATGGCAGGGCGCCAGGGGCCAGGTGCGGGCCGACAGGGCCCGGCGCACCGCGCCGGCCTCCGCCACCGTCTCGTGGTACCCCGCCGGCAGCTCGGCGCGGAAATCGGCCAGCACCTCGAGATAATTGTCGATCATCGCGAACAGCTCGAAGCGGAACGCGAACTGGCCGGCATCGTCGTGCAGGCGGCGGAACAGGGCACCGGCCCGTCCGGCGGCACCGTCCCGGCTGCGGAACAGCTCGGGCGTCATGGTCACGGTATCCGGCACGAAGCGCGTCAACATCACGCCGGAGGCAGGGTCGACATGGACGACCTCGGGCGAGACGCCGACGGCCGCGGCGGCGCGCGCGTTCACGGCCTCGACCTCGCGGTCGATATAGGCCTCCGTGCCCGGACCCGGCAGGCGCAGGCACCAGTCGCCGATGCGGTAGACTCGGTTGGTGAGCCCGCCCAGGCGTTCGCAGGCGAGCCGGTCCGGATCTGTGCCGGCGAGCTGCGGAATGGCGGCCAACGCCGCGCGAATTTCGGGCTCCATGACTGCTCCCCGGGCGGTCAGTGGCCGATGTGGTAGTAGGTCTCGAGCACGTGCCGTGCCCTGCCCTCCGCCTCGCCCCAATCACTTGGCCCGCCGGCGAAGCGGTCGGGCGACAGGCTGCGGACATAGGGTGAAGGCTCGTTCTCGGTCAGCGCCTCGACCAGATGGCGGCCGATGCCGGCGGAGCCGGAGACGCCATGCGCGTTGCAGCCCACGGCACAGACGAACCCAGGCACCGAGCTGCTCTCTCCGATGATGAAGCCGCCGTCGGGGGTGAAGGTCGGCCAGCCGGTGAAGACGTGGCGCACCGGCTGGTCGGCGAGCGGACCAGCAAAGGGCCGGAACTGTTCCATGAAGCCGGCGAGCACGGGCCAGTCCTGCTCGATCGATGGCGGCTGGCCCTCCAGCGGGTAGCTGCGGGGGTCGAGCGACAGGCCGCATGGCTCCCAGCCGCCGAGCAGCAGGCCGTTGACGTCGGGCCGGCCGTAGAGCGTGGCGTCGGGGACGCGCAGGCAGGGCATGTCCGGCCGGATCCAACCGGTCGAGGTGGTGATCACATAGTGGTGGCGGACCGGGAAGACCGGCAGGTCGAGACCGACCAGCCCGCCGACATGCCAGCCATGGGCACCCGCCGCGTTGATCACCATCTCGCAGGCGACCGGCCCCTGATCGGTCTCGACCGCCGCGACTCGACCCCCGTTGAGTCGGATGCCGGTGACCTGGACGCCGGTACGAAAGCGCACCCCCTTGCGCACCGCATGGTGGCGATAGCTCGCGACCAGGTCGGCCGGCTGAAGATAACCGTCGCTCGGGCACCAGAGGATCGCCCGGGCGGCGGCGAAGTCGAGCTGCGGCCAGAGGCGGCGTGCGGCGTCGGCATCGATCAGCTCGGCCTCGAGCCCGGCCTCGCGTGCCACTGCGAGCAGCCGTGCGAACTCGTCGACACGTTCGGGAGTCTGGGCGAGGCGCAGGCTGCCGGTGCGGCGCCAGCCGGGCCTGATCTCACCCTCGCGCTCCAGCCGGTCGAAAGTGGCCACCGACCACATGGCGAGCCGCGTGCGCTCGACCGTGCTGCGCACCTGGCCGACGAGGCCGGCCGCCTGGGCGCTGGTCACCGCGCAGAGCTGCGGCTCACGCTCAACGACCAGGACGTCGGTGATACCGGCCTCCGCGAGCTGGAAGGCGACCCCGCAGCCGACAGCACCGCCGCCGATCACGACGATGCGGGCATGCTCGCTCATCCCTCCGCTCCCTGCCACCGGTCCGCCTGCGCGCCGATTAGGGCGCAGCCGAGCGCGGCCGGCAAGGAGCGAACGCCGGCCGGCGGCGTTACTGCCGGCAGTGGGCGCCCTTGGCGCCGATCCCCGAAGGCCCGACATGATGCAGGATCGACTATCAGCCGAAGCCGTGGCGCGGCCGCCACCCTTCCGGTCGTTCGCCGACTTCTTCCCCTACTATCTGCGGGAGCATGGCCGCCCCGCCACGCGCGCGCTGCACCTCGCCGGCACCGGTCTGGCTGCCGCGTGTTTGGTGGCGGCCATGGCCGACCGCCGGCGGCGGCCCTGGTACCTCCTGGCGGCGCCCGTCGCGGGCTATGGCTCGGCCTGGCTCGCGCATGCGCTGGTCGAGCGCAACCACCCGGCCACGTTCCGCCACCCTGTCTGGTCGCTGCGCGCCGATTGGCGGATGCTCTGCTTGTGGGCGACGGGACGGCTGGCGGAGAGCGTGCGCGCGGCGCAGGGCGAGAGGCCGGGGTCGGCCACCCCGCGCGAGCAGGGCCTGGACCACAGCTGGGCGCTGCTGTCGGAGGGCTACAGCTTCTTCCCCGACCGATTTCGCCGCTATCGCTCCGACATCTTCTCGACCCGGCTGATGCTGAACGAGGCGGTCTGCGTCCTGGGTGCGGAGGCGGCCGAGGAGTTCTACCGGCCGGGACGATTCACGCGACAGGGCGCCTTGCCGGTCACGACGCTCAAGCTGCTCCAGGACCGGGGCAGCGTGGCGATGCTGGACGGCCCCGCGCATCGTCGACGCAAGGACTTGTTCCTGGCGCTGCTGAAGCCGCCCGCTCCGGTCCGGCTGGGCAACATCATGGAGGCGTGCTGGCGAGCCTGTCTGCCGGCGTGGGAGGCCGGCGGTCCGATCGTGCTCCTGGACGAGGTCCAGAAGATCCTGTGCGCTACCGTGTGCGCCTGGTCGGGCATATCGCTGACCGCGCCGGAGCTCGGCCGCCGCACCACGGAGCTCGCCGCCATGGTGAAAAGCGCCGGAACGGTCGGTCCCAGGAACTGGCGCGGCATGCTGCTCCGGTCCCGAGCCGAGCGCTGGGTGCGGAATATCGTCAGGGCCGTGCGCGCCGGCGCGCTGGACCCCGGCCGGGGCACGGTGCTGGATGCGGTCGCCTGGCACCGCGATCTCGACGGCGCGCTGCTGACGCCGGAGATTGCGGCGGTGGAGGTGCTCAACGTGCTCCGGCCGACCGTGGCTGTGGCGTGGTTCGTGGCGTTCGCAGCGCTGGCGCTTCACGAGCACCCGGCCTGGCGGGAACGGCTGAGCCGGGGCGATGACGAGGATCTCCACCTGTTCGTGCAGGAGGTCCGGCGCTTCTACCCCTTCTTCCCGGCGGTTGCCGGGCGCGTGCGCGAGCCGTTCGTGTGGCGCGGTCACCGGTTCGTGCGCCACGACTGGGTCGTGCTCGACCTCTACGGCACCGATCACGACCCGCGCAGCTGGCACGACCCGGGCACCTTTCGGCCGGAGCGGTTCCGGCGCTGGAGCGGCAGCGCCTTCGACTTCATTCCTCAAGGTGGCGGGGACCATCGGACCGGGCACCGCTGTCCCGGCGAGTGGATCACCATCGAGCTGGTCAAACGGGCGGTGAAGCTCCTGACGACGGCCATGCGCTACGATGTGCCGGAGCAGGATCTCCGCGTCGATCTCGCCCGAATGCCGACGAGCCCGGCGAGCGGCTTCGTGATCTCGAGCGTGCGCGCTCAGCCGCGCACGCGTGCGCCCTTGGGGTCATAGGGCGGGTCGAGGAAGACCTCGGCCGAGACGCGATCGCCCGCGACCTCGAGCTGGTAGCGGCCGGAGAGGACGAAGTCGCGGTCGACGCCCGAGGGATCGCGGACATAGCCGTAGCCGATGCTGCGACCGACCGTGTAGCCGAAGCCGCCGCTGGCGAGCCAGCCGACGCGCTGGCCGTCGCGGTAGATGGTCTCGCGGCCGAGCAGGATCACCTCGGGAGCGGCAAGGAAACCCGCGAGCAGGCGCGGCAGGGGCGCGGCGCGCTGCTTCAGCAGCGCCTCGCGGCCGAGGAACGGGACGTCCTTCTTCAGCTTCACTGCCCAGCCCAGGCCGGCCACGAGCGGCGAGTGGTCCGGACCGATCTCCGCCCCCCAGGCGCGGTAGCCCTTTTCCAGGCGCAGCGATTCGATCGCACGATAGCCGGCATTGACCAGGCCATGTGGCGCGCCGGCTTCCATGAGCGCGTCGTAGACGGTGAGCGCGAACTCGACCGGGACGTGCAGCTCCCAGCCCAGCTCCCCCACATAGGTGACCCGCAGAGCAAGCAGCGGCGTGCCGGCGACCCGCAGGCGGCGCCAGGTCGCAAACGGGAACGAGGCGCCGTCTATCGGGTCGGTCGTGAGCTCGCCCAGCACCTCGCGCGCCCTGGGGCCGAACAGCGACAGGACGGCGTGGGCGCTGGTGCCGTCGATCAGATGGGCATCGAGCCCTTGGGGGATCCGGCGGGCGATCCAGTCGAAGTCGTGGGTCGCGAAGCCCGTGCCGGTGACGAGATAGAAGCGGTCCCAGGCGAGCCGGGCGACGGTCAGGTCACACTCGATACCGCCCTTGGCATTGAGGAGCTGGGTGTAGGTGAGACTGCCCGGCGGCTTGGCCACGTCGCCCGCGCACAGCCAGGACAGAGCCTTCTCGGCGTCGTGGCCCACGAGCAGGAACTTCGCGAACGAGGACTGGTCGAACAGGGCCACGGCCTCGCGGCAGGCGCGGTGCTCGCGGCCCACCGCCTCGAACCAGTTGGGACGGCCGAAGCTCAGACTGTCCGTAGGCTCCTCGCCCGGCCGGGCGAACCAGTTGGGTCGTTCCCAGCCCAGCTTCTCGCCGAAGCAGGCGCCCTGGTCCCTCAGCCGCTGCCAGAGGGCCGAGCGGCGCAGTGGCCGGCCCGAGCGATACTCCTCGTGCGGCCAGGCCATGGCGTAGTGCTTGGCATAGGCCTCGAGCGTGCGGGTGCGGACCCAGTCGGTGTCCAGGTGGTTGCGGCCGAAGCGGCGGATGTCGACCGGCCAGACATCGAAGGGCGGCTCGCCCTCGGCGACCCACTCGGCGAGCGCCATCCCGGCCCCGCCGGCGGAGGCGATGCCGAAGGCGTTGAAGCCGGCGCCGACGAAGATCCCGCGGATCTCCGGCGCCTCGCCGATGATCCAGTTGCCGTCCGGGGTGAAGCTCTCCGGGCCGTTGATCAGCTGCTTGACGCCGGCCGTGCGCAGCGCCGGCACGCGTTCCAACGCCAGCTCCATGATCGGCTCGAAATGGTCCCAGTCCTCGTCGAGCAGCTGGAACTCGAACCGCTCCGGCAGGCCGCGCTCGGCCCAGGGCTTCGGGTTCGGCTCGTAGCCGCCCATGACCAGCCCACCGACCTCCTCCTTGTAGTAGGTCAGCCGGTCGGGGTCGCGCAGGGTCGGCAGGCCCGGCGTGACGCCGGCGATCGGCTCGGTGACCAGATACTGGTGCCGGACCGAGACCAGCGGCACGTTGACGCCGGCGAGCGCCCCGAGCGCTCTGGTCCACTGCCCGGCGCACAGCACCACCTTCTCGCAGGCGATCGTGCCGGCGGTGGTGTGCACGGCCCGCACGCGGCCGAGCTCGAGGGCGAAGCCGGTGGCCGCGACGCCCTCGCGGAGCGTCACGCCGGACATCCTGGCACCCTTGGCCAGCGCCTGGGTGATGTCGGCGGGATTGGCCTGACCGTCGGTGGGCAGGAACGCGGCCCCGACCACGTCGTCGACCACCATCGGCGGCCAGAGATCCCGGGCTTCGACGGGCGAGAGCAGGTGCATCTCGAGCCCGAAGGAGTGCGCCGTCGTGGCCTGGCGACGCACCTCGGTCCAGCGGTCGGGATTGCAGGCGAGGCGCAGCCCGCCATTGCGCTTCCACCCCGTCGCCTGCCCGGTCTCGGCCTCCAGCCGGTCGTACAGCTCGACCGAGTAGCCGAGGAGCTGGGTGATGTTGGCGCTCGTGCGCAGCTGACCCACCAGCCCCGCGGCGTGCCAGGTCGAGCCCGAGGTCAGCCTGCCCTGCTCCAGCAGCAGGACGTCGGTCCAGCCGAGCTTGCCCAGATGGTAGGCGACCGAGCAGCCGACGATGCCGCCGCCGACGATGACGACCTTGGCGGAGGAGGGCAGGTCGGTCATGTGCGGTCCAGCTCCTCGAACTCGGCCCAGGCGCGCGCGTACCGCGCGAGGTTCTCGGTGGTGTAGGCGACGAAGTCGAATTCCAGGGTCGAGTGAACCTCGGAGACCATGCTCCACATCGCCTCGCGCAACAGCGAGGCCGTCAGCATGGCGGCGGCGCGATGGCGCAGGCCGTCGTCGAGGGACCGCTCGAAGTAGGCCTCGAGCAGCCTGTCGCGGTCGGCGGCCGGCAACTCGCTGTTGGACGCGAGGCCGCCCAGGTCGAACAGGGGACTGTTCCTCCCGGCATAGTCCCAGTCGACCAGCCACAGGCGCCCGCCGTCGTCGATCAGGTTCGCGGCCAACTGGTCATTGTGCCCGAACACCATCTCGAGCG
>JBFWWD010000250.1:0-8609 GCA_050246385.1 Geminicoccaceae bacterium | reverse complement strand
GACCGTGCCGGGGTGGATCAAGGCGTCGCTGGCGCTGTCGATCGCGGTGGTCGGGTTCGTCTCCGATACCTTCCTCGCCGCGCTCGAGGACTGGCGACGCGGCGATCACCTCGCCGGCTACCTCTTCATCCCGAACTGGACGATGTACTTCGCGATCATCGTCATGGCCTCCTCGACCGCCTCGGTGATCGGCGTGTCCGAGCTGGTCAGCCGGTGCAACACCCTGATCAGCGCCGTGGGTGATGACGCGATCATGATGTGGATTTATCTCTACGCGATGCTGTGGTTCTTCCTGTTCACCCTGTGCGTGAGCCAGCTGATGCGGGGCGTGCGGGGCCGGCTGGAGCGGCGGACGTTGCGGGAGGGCATGTGAGCATCGCGAAGGCCTTTGCAGTCCTCGCCTTGCTGATCGCCGCGACGGGTGCGGCGCGCAGCGAGACCGTGCTGGAGCGGATCGCCCGCACCGACACGCTGACGGCGGGGACGCGCGCGGATGCGGCACCTTTCGCTTTCCGAGCCGAGGACGGCAGCCTCCAGGGCTTCTCCGTGGATCTGCTGACCGCGATCGTCGAGGCCCTCCAGCGGGATCTGGGACGTCACATTACCCTGGAGCTCGAGGTCGTCACCTCGCAGTCGCGCGTCCCCGCGATCCAGAGCGGCGAGATCGAGATCGAGTGCGGGATCACCACGCCGACCTGGGCGCGCGAGGACCTGATCGACTTCAGTCTCCCCTTCTTCGAGAACGGAACGCGCGTGCTGGCCCTGCGCAGCACCGCCCGCCAGCTCAGCGATCTCGCCGGCAAGCGGGTCGGCGTGCCGGTCGGCTCGACGACGCTCTACATCGTGCGGCGCCTCGTGCCCGATCTGGTGCCGGTCGAGATCGAGGACATGAATACCGGTCTGGCGATGCTCGAGCGCGGTGAGCTCGCCGGTCTCGCCAACATCGGCGTCGTCCTCCGCGGCCTGATCGAGAACAGCCGTCAGAAGAACCTGTTCGTGCTGCTGCCGCGCACCGGGGCCCTGTCGTACGAATCCATGGCGTGCATGCTGCCCAAGGACGATTCCGCCTGGCGCGACTTCGTCAATCATACCCTCTCGGACCTGCTCGAAGGGATCGACCAGTACCGGGGCGGCTACTACGACATCTACGAGCGCTGGTTCGGTGCATCGGGCTATCTGTTCTATCCGCTCGACCGCGAGGTGGCGAAGCGGCTGGCGGGCTCGCGCGTCTGGCTGAACTGAGCGCCGTCCGACGGCCGATCTGGGGCGGAGCGAGGGAGGGACGGGATGACGGTCCGCACGCGGCTGCTCGTGCTCATCACCCTGCTGGTCACCGTCTGCAGTCTCAGCACGGCCGGCATGCTGGCCTGGCTCGCCTGGCGCTCGATCCTGGATCGCGCCAAGGACGATGCCGTGCTGCTCGCCCACCTGCTCGCCGATTCCGCGAGCGTGTCCGAGCAGACGGCGCTCGACGCCGAGCAGTTGCTGAACGACCGCATGCTGGCGGAGGCGTTCCTCGCCGGGCAGCTCGTCGACCTGGGCCGGCGTCATCACATCGGGGATCTGGAGCTGCGGCATATCCTGCAGACCACGGCCGCCCACACCGGCCTGCAGGAGATCTGGATCGTCGATCCGGCGGGCAAGGTGGCGCTGTCCTCGCTGGACGAGATCGACCAGTCGATCGCCGACGAGTTCAACTTCGCCGAATCGGCAGCGCCGACGATCCTTCGCGCCGGGCGGGTCGCCGGTCTCGTCACCGAACCGATCTATCGCCAGGTGGACGGCCGGACGATGGTCTTCGCCGGCGTGAGAACCGACACCGGCGCGGCGCTGATCGCTCAGGACGCCGCCTTCTTCACCGGCCTGCGCGACCGGCTCGGCCTGCAGCGGCTGATCGACACCCTCCTCGGCGGCCGGACCGTCGAGGCGATCTGGATCTTCGACGATCTCAATGATGTCCGGGCCGTCGGATCGATCGCCCATCAGGACCAGCCGCGCCCGCGCGAGACGGAGCTTGCCGCCGGGGCCATGCGCACGGGGCAGGCCGCGACCCTGCTCGACGACAACAGCCTCAGCGTGGCGGTGCCCATCCTCGACAGCGACCGGGTTCCGGCCGGCGCAGCCATGGTGCGTCTGCCGACCAAGCAGCTCCGGGAGGAGATCCAGACCTACTTCATCTATGCCCTGGCGCTCGGCGCCGGACTGTCGGTGTTGGGCCTTGGCGCGATAACCTTGACCGCGCGCCACCTGTCGATGCCGATCCTGCGCCTGACGGACGCCGCTCGAGCGGTCGAGAAGCGGAAGTTCGATCCTCGATCGCTTGGGCCGCTCCTGAACCGTCGCGACGAGTTCGGACGCCTCGCCAACGTCTTTCAGGGGATGGCGGTCGAGCTGCTCGGCCGCGAGCGCGAGCTCGACCGGCTGGTCACGGAGCGCACCGCCGAGCTGCAGCGGACGACCGACGAGCTGTCGGCCACCTACGCGCAGATCGCCCAGGAGCTGGACACCGCCCAGGCGCTGCAGCGCGCGATCCTGCCGCAGCGCTTCCCGGCCCGGCCGGAGATCGCCGGCCATGCGCTGATGGTGCCGGCGCGCCAGCTCGCCGGCGACTTCTACGACGTGCTCGAGCTGCCCGACGGCCGCATCGGCCTGCTGATCGCCGACGTCTCGGGCAAGGGCGTCCCCGCCGCCTTCTTCATGGGCATCTCGCGCACCGTGCTGCGCGCGGCGGCCCTGCAGGGCCATTCGCCCGGAGAATGTCTCGCCCAGGCCAACAACGTGCTCTGCGCCACCAACCCCATGGATCTGTTCGTCACCGTCTTCTACGGCATCCTCGACCCGACCGACGGCGCCTTCCGCTACGCCAACGGCGGCCACAATCCGCCGCTGCACTGGCGCCGCGGCGGGCCCGAGCCTGCGCTGCTCGAGGCGACCGGCAGCCTCGTGCTCGGCATGTTCGCCGGCGTGCCCTACGTCGAGCGGTCGCTGGCCATGCAGCCCGGCGAGCTGCTGCTGCTCTACACCGACGGGATCACCGAGGCGATGGACGCGGCGGGCGAGGAGTTCTCCGAGCGGCGCCTGATCCAGGCGGTGGCGTCGGCCGGCGAGGACGATCCGAAGGCCGTCCTGGCACGGATCACCGCCCGGCTGCACGAGTTCACCGCCAACGCGCCGCTCGCGGACGACCTCACCTGCCTGGCGCTGCGCTACGATGGCCCGGCACCCGCGCTGGCGGCGGCCGCCTGAGGCGGCCGGCTACGCCGCCGCCACCGCCTCGGCGGTCGTGGGATAGACGCCGATGATCCCGCTGAGCCCGGTCATGTCGAGCACCTGACGCACCGCCGCGTTGGCTCCGGCCAGCAGGAGGCGGCCGTCCGGCCCGATGGTCTTGGCGGCGATCATGAACACGCGCAGCCCGGCGCTCGCGACGTAGCGGACCCCCTCGAGGTCGATCACGATCCGCCGCACGCCGCCGGCGATCTCGGCCCGCACCAGCTCCTCGAGCGGGGCGCTGGTGGCGGCGGTCAAATCGCCTTCGGCCCTGACGACCAGCACGCCGCCGAGGGTCTCCTTGTCGAGCTTCATCCGCACCCCCCGATCCGATCCGTCACCTTGACCCGGCGCGCCGTCACGGCGGCAGCTCCAGGCTCAGCCGGTTGCGCCCGTCCCGGCGCTCATAGTCGATCCGTCGCGCCAGCGTCATGGCGATGTGGAGGCCCAGCCCGCCGATCGGCCGTTCCGCCACCGAGCCTCCGAGCACCGGCGGCGGCGCGTCACGCAGCGGATCGAACGGCGGCCCCGGATCGTCGACGACGGCGCTCAGCACGCCCGCAGCGACCTCGACCCGCAAGGCGATGCCGTCGCCCGGCGCCAGGCGGCCATGGGTCACGATGTTGGTCAGGATCTCGTCGAGCGCGATCACGAGCTGCATCGCCCGCTCCGGCGGCACGCCCGCGCCGGCGGCGAAGGCCTCCACCGCGTCGGCCATCACCGCCAGGGCCGACGGGTCGGCGTCAAGCACCAGCTCGAGCATCGGGTGCGCCGCTCCTGCGATCTGCGCCTGCGCCGACGGGGACCCGACCTTAGGTGCCATCGCCCGTCCGCAGCAACAGGCTTGGCGGCCGCCCTTGCCGGCGGTGGCCCCCTTCTGCCAAGGGTGGAGCGTTCTCCGGGAGATGGCGATGACCCTGGCCGCCAACCGTGCGATCTACGAGAAGATCCTGCACCACATGGCCGACGGGGTGATCAGCCTCGATCTCGACGGACGGGTGGTCACCTTCAATCCGGCGGCGGCGCGCCTGCTGGACATTCCGCCCGAGGAGCCGGTGGGCCGGCCCTACGCCGCCACCTTCCTCGCCGAGAGCCGCTTCGACCAGCTCAACGACCTCGTGCTCAAGGCCATCCTCGAGGCCGAGATCGTCCACAGCGAGGCGGTCGAGATCGCGGCCGCCAGCCAGCTGCGCCACCTCAATGTCAGCACGAGCTTCCTGCGCGACGGCGCCGAGCCCGTGGGCGTGATCGTGGTCTTGAGCGACGTCACCGAGGAGCATCGCCGGCTCCAGCTCAAGCGCCTGTTCGGCGAATATCTCGACCCGCGCATCATCGACCGGCTCAGCGCCGCCGGCGACGGGCTGGACCAGGGCGTGCGCCAGACCGCCACCGTCGCCTTCCTCGACCTCGAGGGGTTCACCGGCCTCGGCGAGCGGCTGGGCGCGGTGCCCCTGGTGCGCTTCCTCAATCTGTTCCTGGCGCAGATGTCGGAGCCCATCCGCCGCCGCGGCGGGATCACGGACAAATATATCGGCGATGCCATCCTCTCGGTCTGGAGCCCGACCTTCATCGAGGGCGGGCAGGAGGCCGGCGAGGCCTGCCACGCCGCCATCGAGCAGCGCCGCAGGCTCGACGAGCTGGCCCGGCTCGCCCGGGACGAGGGTATTCCGGGCCTGGACCGCGGCTGCGAGATCCGCATCGGCATCGCCACGGGCGAGGTCGTCGCCGGCAGCATCGGGCCGGCCGGTGCCCGCAACTACACGGTGGTCGGCGACACGGTGAACCTCGCCGCCCGCCTGGAGGCGGCGAACAAGCGCGTCGGCACCCGCATCCTGGCCGACCGCCGCACCCGCGCCGCCGCCGGCCCGGAGCTGGTGTTCCGCGAGCTGGGTGCTCTGGCCCTGCCCGGCAAGGCCGGGCGCGAGCCCCTGTTCGAGCTGCTCGGCCCCAAGGAGGCCTGCGCGGAGGCCACGCTGCGGCTGGTCGAGCGGTACGGGCGCGGCCTCGCCGCCTGCCGCGCCGGTGATACCCACGCCGCCCAAGCCGCCTTCGCCGACGCCCTCGCGGCCGTGCCGGACGACCGCCCGAGCCGGGCGATGCTGGAGCACCTCGCCGCCGCCGGCGCCGCCGATCCGGGCACCCTCTGCCCGTGAGGCCGGGCGGCCCATCTCAGCTCGCGGCACCGCTCGGCGCCGGTGCCGGCCCCTTCAGGCTCACGTCGTAGGCCGGGTTCGGCTGCGGGAAGCCGCAGCGGGTGATCGTGTCGTCGATGGCGGACAGATAGAGCGAGCGGATCCGGTAGGGCTCCATCAGCGTGTCGTTGCGCACCCAGACCACGAGCTGGAAGTCGAGCGTGACCGCGCCGAGATCCTTGAGCGCCACCTCGATCGGGTGCGTGGCGTCCTCGAGCGTGGCCGGGATCGCGCGTGCCGCCGCCGCCATCGCCTCGCGCACGGCGTCCTTGCCGGTGCCGTAGCCGACGCTGAAGTCGAAGCGCTGCCGGTGCGCCGTGTCCAGCGCGCTGAGATTGCGCACCGCACCCTCGACCAGGGCCGAGTTGGGCATCAGCACCAGTGTCCCGTCCGGCGTGCGGATGCGCGTGCTGCGCATGCTCATGTCCTCGACCAGCCCCTCCTCGCCCGAGGTCAGGGCGATGAAGTCGCCGACCCGGATGCTGCGCTCGCCCAAGAGGATCAGGCCCGAGACCAGGTTGTTGACCATGGTCTGCAGGCCGAAGCCGATGCCGACCGAGAGCGCGCTGAAGATGATCGCGAGATGGGTCAGGGGCACGCCGGCGACGCCCAGCCCGACCATCACGCCCAGGGCGACGAGCAGCCAGCGCAGCAGCCGCGCCACGGTCAGCACCGAGCCGCGGTTGAACGAGCCGTGCTGCTTCGACAGCCGGACGAGCAGCCGCTGCACCACGCCACCCAGCCACACCGCCAGCAGCAGGACCAGCACCAGCTCGCCCAGCGCCCAGGCCGAGACCGGCTGGCCGCCGACCGTGAACAGCGTCCTCCCGACCACCTGCCGGGCCAGCCCGATCAGGCTGGCGAGATCCAGCTCGGCGCTCATCGGCGTGGTCGCTCGGCAAGGGGCATGCCCAGCCAGTAGCGGCCGCCCGGCCCGGCGTCCATGGCGCCGGCGGCACGGCCGACCGCGGGGCGCCGGGGTTCGGACGTGTCACGGCCGGGTTCGTTCGCGCTTCGATGCCGCTGGCGGCCCATGCTCGGGTTCGCATGTGCGATCTGGGAATTCGTTCGTGCATTTTTTGCGTCGCCTGAGACCCCGGGTTCGCGCGTGCGCGCCAGCAGCGTCGAAGCTTTCGAGAATAAGTCGGGATGGCACCGCAGAACCCGTCTAGGATATAATGCCTCTGACCGTCTCATGGGCAGGCGGCGGTGTCAAGGATGGCGTCCACCAAGCGGCGTGCTCGGCCGAGCCGCCGAGCCATGGAGCTATCTCATGGCCAAGCTCAAGGCCGGGCATTGCCCGAGTGGGGCGGCGGGTTCGTTTCGCGGCGGCGGGTTCGTTTCGCGGCGGCGGGTTCGTTTCGCGGCGGCGGGTTCGTTTCGCGGCGGCGGGTTCGTTTCGCGGCGGCGGGTTCGTTTCGCGGCGGCGGGTTCGTTTCGCGGCGGCGGGTTCTGGCTTTCGCCTGCCGGACTATCATCCTAGGATGATCACCGCACTCGGCCTGCTTGTCAAGGCAGTTGCGAACGGAGCAAAAAGAGCGAGGATCGATGGGCAGCTATGGACGCGGCACGCTGAAGCGTTCCGGTCCGTCCGGACCTCGGGCCAATCGATCGACCGATAGTGGGCGACTTGGAGATGGCGACACTGCATGCCCGAACTCAGCCGCTTCTTCGGGCTCGTGATCCTGATGTACTACCGCGACCATCCACCGCCACACTTTCACGTTCGCTACGGCGAGCAGCGGGCGATCATCGACATCGGCAGCCTGGCCGTCCTGCAAGGTCGCCTCTCCCCGCGCGCATTGGGCCTCGTCACCGAGTGGGCGGCTTTGCACCGGGCCGAGCTGGCCGAGGCCTGGGAACGCGCGCAACGGCAGGAGCCGCTCGGACAGATCGCGCCGCTGGAGTGAGCCGATGCTGAAGGATGTCGTCGCCGTCGAGATCACCGGGCCGCACCGGTTGCGGCTGACCTTCGAGGATGGCGTCTCCGGGGAGGTCGACGTCGCACGGCTGGTGGCCTTCGAGGGCGTGTTCGCACCGCTCGCGGACCCGGAGCAGTTCCGCACCGTGCGCGTGTCCGCGGATGCCGGCACGGTCGTCTGGCCCAACGGTGCGGATCTCGACCCCGACGTGCTCTACGCGGAGGTCACCGGCGAGCCGGTGGAGCGGTGTCTGGCGTCGACACATGCCTCCTGAGACCGGTCGACATCGCCGCCACCCGCCGCTGCCTGGGCCTGAGCCACACCGAGTTCGCCGCCTGGTTCGGCATCTCGCCCGGCACCCTGCGTAATTGGGAGCAGGGCCACCGCGTCCCCGAGGGCCCGGCGCGCGTGCTGCTGCGGGTGATCGAGGGCGAGCCGGAGGCGGTGCGCTCGGGCGAACGAAACGAGCCCAGACCCGGTTAGCCCTCACGTTGGGCTATAGGTCAGACCGAGGGTGAAGGACCTTCGCGTCGAACGGCTCGGTGTGCTGGTCGACTACCGCAGTCCCGAAGAAGTATTCGCTATTGTACCAGCGGCGGTGCTTCGACACGCCGTCAAGCGCAAATCTGTAAGCCAGTTGGCGCTCTATGTCGGAAAAACCAGCAGACACCATCTCGGTCGTGGGCATCCAATCGTAGAGGTAGCGGCATTCGTCTAGAATCGTCATGTCCATGAACATAGGGGTTTCCTTAGCCTGGTATCGCCACCGGCGGGTCAATTCGACGTTGACGTGGTAGGGCACTGCGACTTGCCGGAATAATAGCTCGACGACTTGATGTGCCAGAACTAGGTCACAGAACTGGGGGTAGTTCCGAAAGTCGTGTTCAGAGACCACTTTGGCGAGAGGATCGGCCAGAAAGGTGCCGGCCCTCATGCTAGCGAGCATCGAGAAAGTTAGTTCACAGGTATTTGCAATCAGCTCGTCCTTATTTCCATCTGGTCGAAGTTGCGACAGGAAACCCTCCGCGAAGGCAGCAAACTCCGGATCATGGTTCACCCATTGGGGGTAGCTCTGGTCCTTTGCGTTTGTCTTCTTGTCTAGCCTGGATCATTCACCTGGGTGGCTGAGGCGACCGGCTTGAGACGGCCGGGGGCGTGGGGATCCGTGGCACCGAGGGCGCGATGGTCGTGGCTGGTGGTGGCGGGTGACGGGCTCGGTCGGGGC
>JBFWWD010000249.1:0-8619 GCA_050246385.1 Geminicoccaceae bacterium | reverse complement strand
TGGCGCGGCGACCTCTATCGCGCCGATCTCACCGGGACCGAGCTCTCCGAGCTGACCGTCGGCCTGATCGGCTACGGCGAGATCGGCACCCGCGTCGTTCCGCTGCTCAAGCCGTTCGGCTGCCGGATCCTGGTCTGCGACCCCTATAAGGAGCTTTCGCCGCAGGACGCGGCGGACGGCGTGGTTATGACCGACCTCGACACCCTGCTCGCCGAATCGGACGTGGTCAGCCTGCACGCCCGCGTCACGGAGGAGACCAAGGGCTTCCTCGCCGCCGCGCAGTTCGCGCGGATGAAGCCTGGCAGCTACTTCATCAACACCGCGCGCGGTCCGATGGTGAACTATGAGGATCTCTACCACGCGCTCGCGTCCCGCCACCTGCGCGGCGCCATGCTCGAAACCTTCTGGCAGGAGCCCACTCCGCCCGATGCGCCGCTGTTGCGTCTCGACAATGTCACCTTGACTCCGCACATCGCCGGCGCATCCACCACCACGGTGCGGATCGCTGCCCGGATGGTCGCCGAGGAGGTGCGCCGCTGGCTGGCGGGCGAGCCGCCGCTGAACCCCTGCTGAACGGGAAGTACGGATGAGCAAGGACGACCTGCGGATACGCCGTGACATCATCGCCGCCTGCCTGTGGATGAACAGCTCGGGTCTGAACCAGGGCACCTCGGGCAACATCAGCGTGCGCAGCGGCGACAGCATGCTGATCTCGCCGTCGGGCGTGCCCTATGAGCAGCTCGAGCCCGAGGACATCGTCGCCATGACGCTGACCGGTGAGTATGGCAGCTACGTCGCGAGCGGCACCAATGTGCCCTCCTCCGAGTGGCGCTTTCACCTCGACATCATGCGTGCGCGTCCCGATGTCGGCGCCATCGTCCACACGCACTCGCTCTACGCCACGGTCCTCGGCTGCGCGCGCAAGGACATTCCGCCCGTGCACTACATGATCGCCGCGGCGGGCGGGCCCTCGATCCGTTGCAGCCGCTACGCGACCTATGGCACGGCCGAGCTCTCCGAAGCCGCCCTGGAGGCGCTTGACGGCCGCACCTGCTGCATCCTCGCCAATCACGGCATGATCGCGACCGGGCCCGATCTCGCCAAGGCGCAGTGGCTCGCGGTCGAGCTCGAGACCATCGCCAAGCAGTATTATCTGACGTTGTGCATCGGCGGCCCGGTGCTGCTGAGCGAGGCCGAGATCGCCCACGTGCAGGAGCGGTTCAAGAGCTACGGGCCGCGGCCTAAGTCCGAGCCTGCCAACGAGAATGCGGGCGAACCGGCGAAGAAAAAGAAGAAGAAGGCCTGAGCGTAGGCACCAGCGTGGATCGGTTCGATCTCGTCGTCGTCGGTGGCGGCATCAACGGCGCCGGGATCGCCCGTGACGCCACGGGCCGCGGTCTGAGGGTCCTGCTGTGCGAGCAGGGCGATCTGGCCGAGGGCACCTCGTCGCGCAGCGGCAAGCTGGTCCATGGCGGCCTGCGCTACCTCGAATATTACGAGTTCCGGCTCGTCCGCGAGGCGCTGATCGAGCGCGAGGTGCTGCTCCGCGCGGCACCGCACATCATCTGGCCGATGCGGTTCGTCCTGCCGCACGTGCCCGAGATGCGGCCGGCCTGGCTCGTCCGGCTCGGCCTGTTCCTCTACGATCATCTCGGCGGCCGGAAGATCCTGCCGCCGACCCGGACGCTCGATCTCCGCAGCGCGCCGGAAGGCCGGCCACTGAAGCCGGAGTACCGCGCTGCGTTCGAGTACTCCGACTGCTGGGTCGACGATGCGCGGCTCGTGGTGCTCAACGCGCTCGACGCCCGCGAGCGTGGGGCGGAGATCCTGACCCGGACCGCGCTGGTCGGAGCGCGCCGCGGCGACGACGGCTGGGAGATCGAGCTGGAAGACCGGCGCGACGGCGCTCGCCGTCAGGTGCGCGCCCAGGGCCTGGTCAATGCCGCCGGTCCATGGGTCGAGCAGGTTCTGGCGGGCGCCCTGGGCGTGAACAGCAGCCGCCGGGTCCGTCTGGTCAAGGGCAGTCATCTGGTGACCCGGAAGTTCTGGGAGGGCGATCATGCCTACCTGCTCCAGAACACCGATAAGCGGGTGATCTTCGTCAACCCGTATGAACGCGATCTGGCGCTGATCGGCACCACCGACATTCCTGTGGAGGGACGTCCCGAGGATGCCACCATCGACAGCCGGGAGATCGCCTACCTCCTGGGTGTCCTGCGACGCTACTTCCGCGACCCGCCCGGCGAGGCCGACATCGTCCACGCGTTCAGCGGCGTCCGACCGCTCTATGACGACAAGGCGGCGAACCCCTCGGCGGTGACCCGCGACTACGTGTTTGACATCGACCCCGAGACCAGCGGCGGCGGGAAAGCCCCGCTGCTCTCCGTGTTCGGCGGCAAGATCACGACCTTCCGCAAGCTCGCCGAGCACGCGCTCGACCGTCTCGCCGCGTTCTATCCTGGGCTGGGCCAGCCCTGGAGTGCCGGTGCCACACTGCCGGGCGGGGACATCGACGATGCCGACTTCGCGCGCTGGCTCGCTGCGCTCGAGGCAGAATATCCATGGCTGCCGGACGGCCTTGCGCTTCACTACGGCCGACTCTACGGCACCCGGGCGGAAGTGCTGCTCGCCGGCGCCGACGGCATGGCCGATCTGGGGCGGCATTTCGGCGCGGACCTCTATGAGCGCGAGCTGCGCTACCTGGTGCGGGCCGAATGGGCCGAGACGGCCTCGGACATCCTCGAGCGCCGAACCAAGCATGGTCTGCATCTCGACACCGAGGCGGCGTCGGCGGTGGCCGGTTGGCTGCGATGGGAACAGGCGAATTCGATCACCCGGCGGGCGTGAACGGCCCTAGTCAGAAGCAGCACGGCGACGGAACCGCAAGATGGTGCGGCTCTTGTCTCATTCGTGCCACGACGCGGGCGCAATCGTGGCTTATTCTGGCGGTCGCTGATCCGTTCCGGCCTGCAAAACGTGATTGTGCAGATGCGGTAACTTGTACGCCGTAAGGAGCGGAGTTAGCAGGTTGCAGCGACGCTCGTTGCCTGGAACGCCAGCCTGCGGGTAACCGGAGGACCATGCTGCTCTACATCATGAGCCGGCCGCACAGCGGCAGCACCATCCTTGATATCCTGATCGGCAACGGCGCACAGGTCGAGGGTGTGGGTCAGCTCGTCTCGGATATGGGCAAGCTCGACAACCCTTGCGCGTGCGGGCTGTCAATTCGCGATTGTCCGTTCTGGCAGCAGGTGCGCGCCAGGGTGGAGGCCGAAGGAATCGCCTGGGACGAGGCGGTGGCCGCGAGCGTCGGTCAAGCCCATATCGGCCGCTTCTGGCGGACTTGGCGTGCCCGTTCGGACGATCCCGAGATGCAGCGGGTCGTGCTGATCACGCGCAAGGTGACCGAAGCGATCGCGGAGGCCGCCGGGAAGCCGTACGTCCTCGACTCGACCAAGGAGCCGACCCGCGGCCTGATGCTGGCGAGATACGTCCCCGAAGCGCGTCTGATCCGCCTCGTACGCGATCCTCGCTCCGCCGTCGCCAGCCACTATTGGCGATTGAAGGACAAGGGCTACTACCATTTCCTCCGCCGGGACTGGCGCGTCCCGGGCATGGGCCCGGTGTTCCTGGCCCTGGCGGCGGCGAGCTGGACAGCCGGCAATCTCTTGGGCGAGCTCGTGGCGCGTCAGGCGGAGGGCAGGGTGCTCCTGATCCGCTACGAGGATCTGCGCGACGATCCTTCCGGCACGCTCGAGCGGATCGGGCGCGAGCTTGGCCTCGACCTTTCCGACAGCGTCGCCCGGCTGCGCGACGGTGCGCCGCTTGGCGTGCGACACATCATCGGCGGCAACGATGTTCGCCTGGAGCGCGGCTTGCGCTTCGAGCCGGGACGCGAGCGCAGACGCCGCCCACTGCCACTGTGGGTCGAGCGGCTGACCGTGATGCTCGCTTGGCCATTGATGCGCCGCTACGGCTACAGCGGCGAGCGCGCCACCGGTCGAGCCGGCGGCGGTGCGATGCAGGGCGCGGGGCGTTAGCCGATGGCGGTCGCGATCGGGCGATCGGGGGAACGGGCGCCGCGGGTCTTCAGCGGCCGCTGGATGCTCGCCCAGCTGTTCTCGTTCGAGGCGTCGTTCGTCCTGTTCCTCTATTCGAATGAGATCAAGGTCCTGCTGCCGACACTGCCGATCGACGAGACGTTGCTGTTCGGCGCTTTGAGCATGGCCATCGGGGCGTGGCTCATCTGGCGCGACGGCATCTATCTGCCCGGGCTGGTAATCGTCACCGCCGCCTTCGCCTTCGTCGCCTTCGCGCTGATCTCCTATGGTTGGACCCCGTCCAAGATCCTGTTCAAGCAGCGCATCGCCTACATGCTGGTCTTCAACATGTGGTGCGTGATCGGTGGCGGGCTGATCATTGCGTCCAGCCGTGCTCGGACCTTGCGTTTTTTGTGCTTGGTCCTTGCGCTCAGCATGCTCATCGCTGCGGCGGGGATGCGGATCTATCTGGTCTACGGCAATTTCCGCACGCTCGACATGTGGGACGAGCTCGGCTTCAGCCGCACCTACCTCAACTGGGGCTACACCGTCGCGGACGGCGCCGCGGTTGCGGTCGTGATCGGGCTGTTCAGCCGCTTCCTGAGCATCAAGCAGCTGGCGCTGTTCGCCTGCTTCGTGCTGTGTGCCGCCTTTCTCCTTGTCGGCGGCGCCCGCGGCCCCCTGCTAGGTGTAGCCCTCGCCGGGCTGGTGGTGATCTGCGTGCGCCTGCCCGTCGTCGGGCCCGGGCGGCTTGAGGTGTCGGTCGGTCAGCTCGCCGGTGTGACCGTGGCGTTCCTGGCGGTCGCGCTGATCGTGACGATGATCGCCACCGGTCGCGCCACCACCACGCTGAGCCGCTTTATGGCGCTCGCGGAGCAGGCTGAAGGCGAACGTGGCGTGGAAGGGGCAAGCCGGTGGGCCTACTGGCCCGCAGCAGTCCGATTCTTCCTGGATGCCCCGATCGTTGGCCACGGTTTTGCGAGCTTCTCGATCCTTTTCCACAAGGGTGCCGAGAAGCCGGGCGCGCATCCGCACAATGTGGTACTGGAGACTGCGGCCGAGCTTGGTACTGTCGGTCTGCTGCTGTTCTTCGCCTTCATCTGGTCGGGACTCCGCCTCGCCTCGCTGCGCCGACTGCGCACGGATCCGTTGATGGTCTGCGTCCTCGCCTACTTCATCGCTGCCATCCAGAACTCCATGTTCGCGAAGGAGCTGACCGGCGGCAGGAAGCTGTTCTTCGCCGTGGCGTTGTTCGCCGTTCCGGCCGCGACGCGGGCGATCCGGGCAGTTCGTCCCGCAAGCCGCGCCGATCGCACCGTGGTGCCGGCGCGACCGACGACGACGCCGACCGAGCCCTGAGCCCGGCTGCCATCCACCGCCTATCCGAGCCGACATGCCTCAACGCTCACTTCTGGATCTGATAGCGCCCGCGCTGTTCGTGGCCGGCCTCCTCGCCGCTGCCTTCGGCGTGGGTTTTCTCGTCGGCAAGCAGCGCCTGTTCCCGCACGACCAGTTGGCGGGAGCGACCGAGGCGCTCTATGGAGCCTACAAGGCCTATCTGCGGCCGCCACCGTTCAATCGGCCGGCCCCGGAGTCGGCGATCGACGGCAGTCGCGCGCTCGATGCGGCGAGCATCGAGCCCGGCTTGACCTTTGTGGTCGGCAATGGTCGCGATGGGTTCGGCGCGTGGCTGATCGGTCAGGACGGCGGCATCCGCCACCGCTGGCGAGGCAGCTACAGCCAGATCTTCGGCGCCGCGCCGCAGCTCAAGTGGCAGGCGCGCGATTCGACGATCGCGTGGCACGGCAGCTATCTCTATCCCGATGGGTCGATCCTGTTCAACTTCCAGGACAATAATTTCCCTTACGGGAGCGGGCTGGTGAAGCTCGACAAGGACTCCAATGTAGTCTGGAAGCTTGACCGCAATACCCATCACGATGTCAGCGTCGACGAGGACGGCAACATCTGGGTTCCGGCTCAACACTACCGGCCCGAAGGGATCTCCGGGCTCGGCAATCTGAAGCCGTGGTATTATGAGGACACCGTTCTCAAGGTTTCGCCCGACGGCGAGGTCCTGGACGAGATTTCGGTGCTCGAGGCATTGCGCGACTGGCCCGGACTGACCTCGGTCACCTACAATGAGGATCCCGAGCTGGAGCTGCACACGAACGATCCCACGCACCTCAACAATGTCGAGCCGTTGCCGCGCGCCGTGGCTGCCGCATTCCCGCAGTTCGCGCCGGGGGATCTGTTGCTGTCGTTGCGCAACATGAACACGGTGGCGGTGCTCGACCCGCGCACGCGCAAGATCAAGTGGGTGATGCAGGGCCATTTCGTCCAGCAGCACGATCCCGATTTCCTGCCCAACGGCAACATCATGCTGTTCGACAATCTGGGCGGGATGAACGGCGACCGCTCCTGCGGCCGCAGCCGGGTCCTCGAGCTCGACCCGAAGACCAGTCAGATCGCATGGCATTATGACGGTTGCAGCGGAGTTCCGTTCGACAGCGAACGCCGGGGAACGGTGCAGCTGCTCCCCAATGGCAACGTCCTGATCGCGGAATCCCTGGGCGGGCGGGCATTCGAGGTCACCCACGACGCGCAGCCCAAGATCGTGTGGGAGTATTTCAACATCGCCGGCGAGATCGATGGCAAGCCTGCCGTCGGCCTGATCACGCATGCCGAGCGGTTCCGCCCCGACCAGCTTCCCTTTCTGCAGGAACCAGTCTCATGACCACCAGGAGACCCGAAATGCCCAAGCTGACCTTCGCCCTGGGCGCGCTTGCCGTTCTTGTCGCTCTATGGGCCGAGCCCGCCGCCGCCTATATCGGGCCGGGTGCCGGCATCACGATGCTCGGCGCGCTTTGGGGCGTCATCGTCGCCGTGTTCCTGGCGCTCGGTGCCGTCCTGTTCTGGCCAATCCGGGTCCTCCTGCGCAAGCGTCGCAAGAGCACGCCAGCCGGCGCCGTCGCCCGCGACAAGGCCTCCTGAGCCGCCGCACCGGGCGTTTTTGGTGCTGACCCCGGCCGTCCTCCGACGGCCGGGTGCCTTTTGCATTGTTGCTGGTGGAGAAATCCGTCTTGAGCAAGTCGAAGACCGCCGAACCGTCTTTGGAGATGCCGGGCTGGCTCGATGCGCTCGGCGGCTTCATCGAGCGGACCGCCGGTTTCTGGCAGAAGCTGGGAGACCTCGAGAGCAGCGCCCATCGTGCCGAGATCGATGCGATCACGATCGACCGGCCGATCTACGTGGCCGGGCTCGCCCGTTCCGGCAGCACGATCATGCTCGAGATGCTGGCGGCTCAGCCCGAGGTGGCGACCCATCGCTACCGCGACTTCCCGCCCGTCTACACGCCGCTGTTCTGGAACCGCGCCTTCGCTCATGTCTACCGGTCCGACGTGCCGCCGACCGAGCGCGCCCACAAGGACCGCATCCTGGTGACTCCGGACAGTCCGGAGGCGATGGAGGAGGTGCTGTGGATGCGCTTCTTCCCGGCCGCGCACGAGACCTCCCACAGCCAGGTGCTCGATGCCGCGACCCACAATCCCGGTTTCGAACGCTTTTACGCGGATCATCTCAAGAAGATCCTGCTCGTGCGTGGCGGACAGCGCTATCTTTCCAAGGGCAACTACAATCTCTCGCGTTTCGCCTATCTGCGGAAGATGTTCCCTACGGCGCGATTCATCGTTCCGGTGCGCGAGCCACGCTGGCACATCGCCTCGCTGATGAAGCAGCACCGGCTGTTCTGTGCCGAGGAGCAGCGCGATCCGCGCATCCTCAAGCACATGCGCCGCGCCGGCCACCTGGAGTTTGGACTCGACCGCCGGGCCATCAACGTAGGCGATGCCGCCGCAGCGCAGGAGGTCGAAAGTCTCTGGCGTGATGGCGAGGAGGTCCGCGGCTGGGCGCGCTACTGGGCTATGCTCTACGGTTTCATGCTCGACCAGCGCGACAGCGATCCGGAACTGGGCGAAGCCGTCATGCCGGTGCGCTACGAGGATCTGTGCGACCGCGCAGAGGCGACGCTCGATGCCGTCTTCAGCCATGTCGGTCTGTCACTCGACCCGGTGCAGCGCTCCGCGATGGCGGCTCGCCTGAGCCAGCCGACCTATTACGACCCGGGCTTCACGGTCGAAGAGGAAGCGGTCATCGCGAACGAGACCGAGGCCGTGCGCCGGCGCCTCCGCTATAACTGAATTCGGGACTGTGTCCTGAAAGCATCAACGGCCGAGCGAGGCAAGGGCATACCACCGCGTTAATGCTGCATTGCCGCATGGACGCTGGCATGCTCGTCGTCCGGCTGCTAGCGTACCTGCCTATAGTTGTTCGTTCAGTGAAACGATTGCCCGCGCCGAGCGTGTGCGGATGATCACAGCACGTTAGCTTTTGATCCAGCATAATGTGTCGGGCGTTGGAGCGATCGGCTCCAGGATCAACCGGCTCTGGGGATGGGGCGCGTCGATGGCAACGGAGCTGGTGGCGGCGGGTGGGTTGCCGCGGCGGAGTTCGGTGGGGTCGCTGTTGGCCCTGCCGGTGGCGGACGCGGTGGCGATGCTGGCCTGCTTCGCCTTGGGCGGGC
>JBFWWD010000248.1:0-8664 GCA_050246385.1 Geminicoccaceae bacterium | reverse complement strand
ATCGACTATGAGCGCCGCGTCGGCCTCGACGCCTGGTACGTCCGCAACTGGACCCTGTGGTACGACATCCTCATCCTGGTCCGCACCCTCGCCATCGTGAACCCCAAGAACAGCGGGACCTATTAGGGCGTGATCGCCACCTTCAGCACGCCGTCGCGCTGGTTGGAAAACAGGTCGTAGGCCGCCTCGATCTGGTCGAGCTTGAAGCGGTGCGTGACCAGCGCGCGCAGGTCGGCGCGCCCGCCCTGGATGGCGCTCATCAGCCGGCGCATGCGCTCCTTGCCGCCGGGGCAGAGCGTGGTGACGATCTTGAGGTCGCCCAGGCCAGCGGCGAAGGGTCCCAGCGGGATCGAGAGGTCGGAGGAGTAGACGCCGAGGCTGGAGAGCGTCCCGCCCGGCCGCAGCACGCGCAGGCAGGCCTCGAAGGTCGCCTGGGTGCCGAGCGATTCGATCGCCACGTCGACGCCGCGCCCGTCGGTCAGGCGCATGATCGCCTCGACCGGGTCCTCCGCCCGGAAGTCGACGACATGGTCCGCCCCCAGCCGCCGTGCCGCCTCCATCCGCGCCGGCACCGTCTCGACGCCGATGATCTTGGTGGCACCCATCAGCCTGGCCCCGGCGGTCGCGCACAGCCCGATCGGGCCTTGCGCGAACACGGCCACGAAGTCGCCGATGCGCACCGCCCCGCTCTCCGCACCCGAGAACCCGGTCGACATGATGTCCGGGCACATCAGGACCTGCTCGTCGCTCAGCCCGTCCGGCACCTTGGCGAGATTGGCCATCGCGTCGGGCACCAGGACATAGTCGGCCTGGCAGCCGTCGATGGTGTTGCCGAACTTCCAGCCGCCGATCGCCTTCCAGCCGTGCGCGGTGCCCGGACCGTCCTGCGCGTGGCAGCCGCACAGGCTGGCGTTGCTGTAGCCGGAAGGCGTGATGGCGCCGGCGACGACGCGCTCGCCCTCGCGATAGCCCTGCACGGCCGAACCCAGCCGCTCGATCACGCCGACCGGCTCGTGGCCCACGGTCAGCCCCTTGGCCACCGGGTACTCGCCCTTGAGGATGTGGACGTCGGTGCCGCAGATCGTGGTGGTGGTGATGCGGATCAGCGCATCCAGCGGGCCGACCTCGGGCACCGGCTTCTCGTCCAGCACGATCCGGCCCGGCTCGACGAAAATGGCGGCGCGCATCTTCTTGGCCATGTCACCTCTCCCCGGTGCGGTTCAGGCCGAGGCTAGGCCGAACCGCGTCACCGGCCATCGGGCGATCCGTCGCGCTTCGGCAGCAGGAAGATCGCGGTGCCCATGGCGAGGCTGCCGAAGGTGACCGCGAACCCCGCGCCGGCCAGGATCAGGGTCAGGAGCCAGTGCTCGGAGGCGAACAGGAGCTCGCGCAGGCGGCCGACATCGAGCAGGAGCAGGCCGCCCAGGAGCAGCCAGCCGCTGGCGATGCCGAGCAGGCAGTTGCGGGCGAGGAAGGCGATCAGGGGTGGCGGCGGCATCAATCCTCTGGACCTCCGGCCGAGGCTCGCCGATGTCGGATCGCCCGGCGCGCGTCAAGGGCGGCGCGGCGTGGCCGGGCGACACTTGTCATCCGAGGTGCGCTCCACTACCGCCATGGGACTGCGGGCGTGACGGGGTCTGGCGGTCGAATGCGCGCACTGGTTCCATGGCTGGCCGTCCTATTGGCGGTCTGCGTGCCGGCGGCCGCGAGAGCCCAGTTCATGGGCGTGTACGACTATCCGTTCGTGAGCCCGCTCGCCGCCACGGTGGCGGCCACGCCGCCGGCCAATCGGGCGCTCCATCTCCCGACCGGCGAGCTTCTCCGCCTCGCCGACGTCCGGCACGTCAGGCCGTTCCCCGAGCGGCCGATCCCGCCGGTGTTCTGGTGGCTCGGGGATGGCATGCCCTACACGCTGTTCAAGCAGCCCCAGGCCAAGGCACCCTTGTTCTTCATCATCGGCGGCACGGGTGCCGACCACGATTCGGCCAAGTCCTACGGCATGGCGAACGTGCTCTATCGGGCGGGCTTCCACGTGGTCACTTTGCCGAGCCCGACCCATCCGAGCTTCATCGTCACCGCGTCGAGCACGAGCATCCCCGGCCAGCTCGAGCTGGACGCGCAGGATCTCTACCGTGCGATGGATCTGATCGCGACACAGCTCGCGGGCGAGATCGACCCCACAGGCTACTATCTCGGCGGCTACAGCCTCGGCGGCACGCACGCCGCCTTCGTCAGCGAGCTGGATTCGCGGGTGCGGCGGTTCGCCTTCCGCCGGTCGGTCGTGATCAATCCTGCGGTGAGTCTCTACAATTCGGTCAACCGCCTCGACCAGATGGTCAGCCACAATCTGACTCGCGACCCCGACGCGGTCGGCCAGTTCATCGACCATCTGTTCCAGCAGGTGGCGACGCTCTACAGCTCGACCGAGCAGGTCGGCTTCAGCGACCCCGCGTTCCTCTACCGCGTCTATGCCACGCTCGAGCCGCCCGAGCGCGAGCTCGAGCTGCTGATCGGGCTCGCCTTCCGGCTCACCTCCAACGACATGGCGTTCTCGAGCGACGTCATGACCCGTTCGGGCTATCTGGTCGCGAAGGACGCGCATCTGACCAGCACGAGTTCGCTGACCGACGTGCTGCTCGTCGGCCTGACCTTGAGCTTCGTCAACTATTTCGACGGGGTCTATCTGCCGCATGCGCTCGCGCGCGAGCCGGGCATGACGCGCGAGGCCCTGATCGAACGGGAGAGCCTGCGGCGGATCGAGGGGTATCTGCGGAGCGACCCGAACGTCATCCTGCTCGGGACGCAGGACGACATCATCCTGTCGCGCGAGGAGGTGCTCTGGCTCGCGGACGTGTTCGGCAAGCGCGCCCGGCTGTTCCCGACCGGCGGCCATTGCGGCAGCATGGACCAGCGCGAGTTCGTCGCCGAGATGCTGAGGCTCCTGCCCGACGCGAGGGCACGCTCTTGAGCCTGCGCGCGCCGGCGGCGCTGCTGCTCGCGGCCGGGCTCGGCGCCTGCGCCGCCGTGCCGGCGGAGCAGCTCGGCACCACGCCGCCCATGCACCGGCTCACGCCGGCCGAGGACAAGGCCGCCGAACCGCTCAGGGTGTGGGACCCGATCGAGGGCACCAATCGGGCGTTCTACAATTTCAACGCGCAGTTCGACCGCTATGTCTTCCTGCCGGCCGTCCGCGCCTACGAGTTCGTCACGCCCGATTTCGTCGAGAACCGGGTCACGCACTTCTTCTCCAACCTGTCCGAGTTCCGCAACGCCACGAACGGGCTGCTGCAGGCCCGTCCCGACGCGGCCGGGCGGGCGGTGCTCCGGCTGGCGCTCAACTCGACCTTCGGGCTGCTCGGCCTGTTCGACGTCGCCACGCCATGGGGCGTCCCCCAGGAGCCCCTGGACTTCGGCTTGACCCTCGGCCGCTGGGGCGTGGGCAACGGCCCCTATCTGGTCGTGCCGGTGCTGGGGCCGTCGAACGGGCGTGACTTCTCGGGCCTGCTCGTGGACACGGCGATCGCCAACTACGTGCCGCCCGAATCGATCGTCACCGACTATGTGTACTTCAATCCCCTGGTCTATGTGCTCTATGCCATCGACCTCAGGCGCAACATCGACTTCCGCTATTTCGGCTCGGGCTCCCCGTTCGAGTACGACTATGTCCGCTTCCTCTACACGCGAAAGCGCGAGCTGCAGATCCGCGCCCTGACGGCCGGCCTGGTCGTCGAGCCCGAGGAGCCGTCGCCCTTCAGCATGACGCTCGACCCGAGCGAGGCGGCGGTGCCGGCCTCGACCATGCCGCATCAGGCGCCGGCGGGCCGGCTCCTGCCGTAGGCCAGCAGCATGACGATGATCACCAGGCCGTAGATGATCTGCCGGCCGGCCTCGGGCATCTGCATGACCGAGAGCACCGACGAGAGCAGGGTGATCAGGATCGTACCCATCACCGTGCCGGCATAGCGGCCGCGGCCGCCCAGGATATGGGTCCCACCGATCACCACCGCGGCGATCGAGGGCAGCAGATAGGCGTCGCCCATGCCCTGATAGGCCTTGGTCGAGTAGCCCGCGAGCAGCACGCCGGCGAGGCCCGCGCACAGGCCGCACAGCACGAAGGCGGCGACCAGCACCCAGCGCGTCGGCACGCCGGAGAGGTAGGCCGCGGCCTCGCGGTTGCCGATCGCGTAGACGTAGCGGCCGAACACCGTCCGCCGCAGCAGGAACACCACCGCCAGCGAGAGCAGGGCCCAGACCAGCAGCGCCATCGGGATGCCCAGCACATGGCCGGTGGCGAGGAAGGTCATCAGCTCGGTGGCGTGGGTCTGCGGCGCGAAGCCGCCGGTGTGCATGACCATCAGGCCGCGCAGCAGGGCGTTGACGCCGAGCGTGAAGATCATCGACGGCACGCGCAGGAACGCGACGCCGATCCCGTTGAACAGGCCGACGGCGGCGCCGATGCCGAGGCCGACCGGGATCGCCATCGGCCCGCCCACCGCGGTCGCCATCATCGCGGCCGAGGCCAGGGTCCACGGCACCGAAAGGTCGATGTGCCCGAGCAGGATGACCAGCATCATGCCGGCGGCGACGATGCCGAGAAAGGCGCCGACCTGGAGCTGCTGCAGCAGGTAGCCCGGGTTCAGGAAGGCGAGATTGCCCTGGGTCGAGAGGGTGTAGGCCGAGCCCACCGCCAGGATGACGAGCACGAACAGGCCCGCGATGGCGATGGCGCGGTCCTCGGCGCCGAGCTTGAGCATCTTCGTCAGCCCAGGAGCTGGAGGCGGTTGCGGACGCGGAAGACGCGGCCGGCACCGAGCGAGACGGCGGCGAGCAGGACGAGGCCCTCGAACAGGGGCTGGAGCAATGGCGGCACGTCGAAGATCCGGAAATTGAAGGAGATGGCGCGGATCACCAGGGCGCCGAACAGAGCGCCGACGGCACCCCCGCTGCCGCCCATGAGCGAGGTGCCGCCGATGACCACCGCCGCGATCGAGTTCAGCGTGTAGCTGCCGGCCTGCGGCACGTCGGCATTGCCGCTCGAGGTCTGGATGGCGAGATAGAGGCCGCCGACGCCGGCGAAGAAGCCGGCCAGGGTGAAGGCGGCGAGGCGGGCATGGTCGATGGCGAGGCCCGACATGTAGGCCGCCTGCTCGTTGGAGCCGACCGCGTAGACGTTGCGCCCGGTGACCGTGGCACGAAAGGGCAGCCAGACCAGGACCACGACCAGCACCATCAGGATCAGCGGCACGGGGATCCAGGCGATCGGCTGGAACCAGGACGCCTCGCCGCCGTCGAACCAGCCATAGGTCGCGGCCAGCTCGTAGAGATCGTTGGTGAGCGCCCAGGCGAGGTCGCCGTCGATCTCCCCGCCCGGGGTGGGGCGGAGATAGAGTGCCATGCCGAGATAGACGGCACCGGTGGCGAGGGTGGCGATGATCGGCTGCAGCCGGCCATAGACCACGACGCAGCCATTGATGAAGCCGGCGAGCGCGCCGGTCGCGAGACAGACCACGACGCCGCCCAGGATCGCCGGTGCCGAGCCGCTGAGGAGCAGGCTCGCCACGCAGTTGACGAGCGTCATCACCGCGCCGACGGAGAGGTCGAGCCCGCCGGCGAGGATCGGCACGGTCTGCGCCATCGCCACCATCACCAGGGCGAAGCTCTCATTGCTGTTCTGGATCAGCACCGCGCCCGAGAAGCCCTTGGGGTGCAGCGAGTTGTAGACGCCGTAGAACAGCGCGAAGAGGAGGATGGCGAGCACGACGCCGCCGTTCCGCCCCAGGGTGGCGCGGAGTCGGCTCACGAACGGGTCTCCGTCGCCAGGTTGAGCGAGCTCGCGACGATCGCGTGCTCGGTGATCCCGTCGCCCTCCAGGGTGCGGACGATGCGCCCGTCATAGAGGATCAGCACCCGGTCGCAGCAGCCGATCAGCTCGTCATAGTCGGTGCTGTAGAACAGGATCGCCGCACCGGCATCGGCAAGCTCGCGCATCAAGGTGTAGAGCTCCTGCTTGGTGCCGACGTCGATGCCGCGCGTGGGGTCGTTGAGCAGGATCAGGCGCGGCCGCGTCATCAGCCACTTGCCGATCACCACCTTCTGCTGGTTGCCGCCCGACAGGGTGCCCACCGCATCGCCCGGGTCGCCGAGCTTGATCCGCAGGCGCCGGATCATCTCCTCGACCGCCTTGCCCTCCGCCTCGCCGTCGACCACGCCCATCCGGCCGAGCCCGCCCAGGGCGGCGAGGCTCAGATTGTCGCGGATCGCCATCGGCAGGAGCAGGCCCTCGGTCTTGCGGTCCTCCGGCACCAGGGCCATGCCGCAGGCCGGCGACTTGGCGTGCGCCGGGCCGCTCGGCTGGTAGGGCTTGCCCTCGAGGCTCAGCTTGCCCTCGACGCCGCGCAGCACGCCGAACAGCGCCAGCATCAGCTCCCGCTGGCCCTGGCCGTCCAGCCCGCCGAGGCCGACGATCTCGCCCTTGCCGACGCTGAAGGAAAGGTCGGACAGGCGCTCGCCCCAGCCGAGGCCGGACACCTCCAGGCAGGGGGCGGGCATGGCGTTGCGCTGCGGCTTGGGCGGATAGACCTGGGTGATGTCCCGCCCGATCATCAGCCGGACGATCTCCTCCTCGCTGCGTGTGCCGCTGGCGAAGGTCTCGACATGGCGGCCGTTGCGGAACACCGAGCAGGTGTCCGCGAGGGCCGCGATCTCGTGCATCCGGTGCGAGATGTAGAGCAGCGAGAGCCCCTCCCGGCGCAGCTCGTGCAGCAGCGCGAAGACCCGCTCGACGTCGGCGGCGGTGAGGGCCGAGGTCGCCTCGTCGAGGATCAGCAGGCGCGGGTTGAGGGCCAGCGCCTTCGCGATCTCGACCAGCTGCCGCCGCGACAGCGGCAGGTCCTTGATCCGCGTCTCGGGATCGAGATCGCCGCAGCCCAGGCGTGCCAGCTGGACCGCCGCGCGCTCGCGCTGGGCGCGCCTATGGATCAGGCCGAGCCGCCGAGGCGGGTCGGCGAGGCAGATATTGTCCGCCACGCTGAGGTCGGGGACCAGGGACAGCTCCTGGAAGATCGCGACGATGCCCGCCCGGTTGGCGGCGGACGGGCCCGCGAACCGGACCGGCTCGCCGGCCAGCCGGATCTCGCCGGTGTCGGGTTGCACGACACCGGAGACGATCTTGATCAGGGTCGACTTGCCGGCACCGTTCTCGCCTAGGACGGCGTGGATCGAGCCGGCCCGGCAGGCGAAGTCCACATCCTCGAGCGCACGCACGCCGCCATAGCGCTTGGCGATGCCGTGCAGCTCGAGGAGGGGCCTCGCGCCGGTCTGGGGGTCAGCCACGAGGCCGAATCGACGGGCGCGCTACTGCACGTTGTCCGCGCTCTTGCCCATGATCTCGACGGCGGTGATGTTGACGTCGCAGGGCGGGAACTCGTTCGGGGTGAAGAAGTTGTCGCTGAGGTCGGACCAGAAGTTCTTGCCGTCCTCGAGCGTGTTGTAGTCGGCGACAGGGATCGGCACCGAGATCAGCTGGGGCATCTTGTTGCCCTCGAGGGCCGCGATCGCCGCCTTCATCGAGATCGCGACGAGGCCGGGCGACTGGCCGTAGGAGAGACCCTTCAGGCCCTTGTCCTTGTACTCGGCGATGTACTTGCGGAAGCCGTTCTCGGCCTCGCCCGCCATCGGCACCATCGGGTGGCCGGCGTCGAGGAAGGCGCGCACGGTGCCGGTCGAGCCGCCCTGGGTGAACACCGCCACGAACTTGCCGTGCACGGCGAGCGCGTCGGCGGTCGCCTTCTGCGAGGTGCCGTCGTCCCAGTTGCCGACGACCTCGACGATCTCGAGCCCGGGCGCCTCTTTCTCCATCACCTCGCGGAAGCCGAGATGGCGGTCGCGGTCGACCGAGTTGCCGGGCAGGCCGCGCACCTCGAGCACCTTGCCGGACTTGACGTCGCCCAGCTCCTTGACCAGGAACTCGCCCGACATGACGCCCATCTGATGCTGGTCCTCGTTGACCATCATCACCGCGTCGGTGTCCAGGATGTTGTCGAACGGCACGATCACCACGCCGTTGCGGTCGGCGAGCCGGATCACGCGGTCGAAGCCCTCGGGGCTGACCGCGATGGTGACGATCGCGTCGAAGCCCTGGTTGATGAAGTCCTCGATGGCGCCGAGCTGGGCGGCCGCGTCGGTGCCGGTCGAGACGACCTTGAACTCCTTGATCTTGTCCTTGATGCCCGGCTGCTCCGCGAACGCCTTGGCGGTCTGGATCATCTGGATCCGCCAGGTGTTGCCGACGAAGCCGTTGACCAGGGCGATCCGGTAGGGGCCTTCCTTGGCCGGCCACTGGAAATACTTGATCTGGTCGCTCCAGGGGGCGAAGCAGGTCGGCTCGTAGCCCGGGCCCTGGACGACCTCGGGCTTGGCCATGGCCGAGCCCGCGGCGAGACCCATGGCGCCGGCCAGGGCGGCGCCCAGCATGAGACGGCGAAGCAGAAGCATCGAAACCTCTCCGATCTTTGGGGCCATGGGCCCGGTCGCTGTGCGGCCCCCCGCGGGCCGTTCCTACTCCGCCGCGATCCTCACGTCGCGGGCATAGGCCCGCGGGTCCTTGTAGATCGCGCCGTCCTTCATGATCATCGCGAACCGCGAGCGGTCGGCCATGATGCCGAT
>JBFWWD010000247.1:0-8738 GCA_050246385.1 Geminicoccaceae bacterium | reverse complement strand
CCTGCCCGTGGTCGAGCCGGTTTTCGCGCGCCTCGTCGCCGCCCACGGCCTCGCCGACCGGCTGCGCTTTCATCCCGGCGACTTCCTACGCGACCGGCTGCCGGCCGCCGACGTGCTGGTGATGGGCCATATCCTGCACGACTGGGACCTCGAGCAGAAACGCGCGCTGCTGGCCAAGGCGCACGCGGCACTGCCGCCCGGCAGGGCGCTGATCGTCTACGACACGATGATCGACGACGAGCGCCGCCGGAACGCGGCCGGCCTCTTGATGAGCCTCAACATGCTGATCGAGACCCCGGGCGGCTTCGACTATACCGGGGCCGACTGCCTCGGCTGGTTGCGCGAGGCCGGCTTCGCCGAGGCCCGGGTCGAGCCGCTCGGCGGCGCCTACTCGATGGCGGTCGGCATCAAGTGACGGCTATCGGGGCGGCCGCCCGAACTCCTTGCGCAGCTCGTTCTTGGCCTCCTCCAGCACGTGGCGCTGCGGCGCCTCGAGATTCTTGCCGGCCCGGTTGATGTAGAAGGTCAGCATCGACATGGCCGAGCGGAACGGCT
The DNA here is from genome assembly GCA_050246385.1 of Geminicoccaceae bacterium. GTDB lineage: Bacteria > Pseudomonadota > Alphaproteobacteria > Geminicoccales > Geminicoccaceae > Benzoatithermus. The sequence continues at coordinate 8,183 of JBFWWD010000247.1, read as the reverse complement.
CGGCCTTGCGCCGCCGGCTGGCCTCGGCCGAGTGCTTGAGCGAGCGCGCGATCTCCTTCGGATCGTCCGATTCGAAGATGTGCGGCTCGAGGTCGAGCGCGTCGCTGTGCGCCGTCACCTCGCCGGACCATCGCTCCCGCGCCTTGCTCATCGCCGGTCTCCGTGCCGTCACGGGCAGGTAGCCCGGTCAATCGCGGGGCGTTGCGCCGCCATCCGTCCTTCAGCCTCCGATATCGGTCCCGAGCCGGCTTTCGATCGCCCCGGTTCTGTGCCACGCTGTGCCCCGTTCAGCCGGCGGTGACGGCCGGCGGCATCCCGGGGAGCACATCATGTTCAAGCGGCCGATCGGCAAGGCGCGCACGCACGGTATCGTCGCGGTCTGGCTCGCCGCCGTCCTGGCGGTGGGGTCGGTCCTCCTGGCCGCACCGGCCGGAGCCAACAATGACAGCTGCCGGCCCGATCCGGCCTGCAAGCCGCAGTTCAACCTCGACCGCTACGAGGCCGGCCGGGACGTGCCGATCACCGACTGCCGCACCAACCAGTCGGGCAGCGCCTGCGCCTGGGCGGACGCGCATTCCGGCCTGGAGAACTTCCTCGCCTGCCGGCTCGAGACCACCGGGCCGATCGCGCTATGCTACTATTCCGGCGTGCCCGGGGCGCCGCTGGGGACGCCCGGCTGCACGCTGACCCAGGACGGCAAGGCCGCCGACTGCACCTGCTACCAGATCGACCGTGGCAAGCCCAAGGGTGCCCGCTACTCCTACATCCTGGTCACCTCGATCCTGAACAAGCGGGTCTACCAGGAGACCGTCGCGCGCTGCGGCCGCAACGGCGAGCGCTGCCTGAACGCCTCCAATCTGGGCTCGGCCCACCCGCCGCGCGAGGCGCCGGCCTGCGATGCCATGCGGGCCGGTACCATGTTCCCGGGTGCCGACCTGATCTCGACCTTCACTCCGATCCTGTACCCCGAGCTGGGCCTGGTCAGCCAGGCCTGCCCGCGCGACGGCAAGGGCGGCAACGTCTATGCCGGCTGCATGGGCTCGCCCTGCAAGACCACCGGCAAGACCGACCCCAAGACCGGCCTGCCGCTGGTGCGCTGCACCTGCCCGACCTTCGACGGCCCGAACCAGGTCGGCAACCCGCAGATCAAGCTGGGTGGTTTCGCCTGCCGCCAGCCGAAGCACGTCTGGTCCTCGGCCTACCAATATCCGGCCGTCGAGGCGCTGACGCCGTGACCGCGCGCGGCGGCGCATGACCGACTGGACTCTGGCCCACGAATGGGCCGATCTGGTGGCGCACCTGATCGAGCTCGCCGGTGTCGGCGTGATCGCGCTGGGTGCCGTCGTCTCCGCCGTCGCCGCCTTGGGCCAGCTTCTCGGCCGCAGCCCCTGGCCGGAGGTCTATACCGACCTGCGCGCCAATCTCGGCCGCTTCATCCTGCTCGGCCTCGAGCTCCTGGTGGGTGCCGACATCATCTCGACCATCACCGCCCCGCTCACCTTCCAGAGCGTGGGCCTCCTGGCCGCGATCGTCGCGATCCGCACCTTCCTCAGCTTCTCGCTCGAGACCGAGATCGAGGGCCGCTGGCCCTGGCGGCGCGGCGGCGGGCGCCGCGGTAGCGAAGCCGAAGGCTAGCTGCCGCCGCCCTGGGCCACCATGCGGTCCATCGCGTCCACCGCGGCGATGCACTGGGCGGCGTTGCCGTGACAATGCAGCCGCTCGAGGCTCGCCCGCAGGATCCGCCCGACCGGGCAGTCGCCCTGCAGCACGATCACCTCGTCGCCGGCCGCCGCGTCCATCCGCGCCAGCACCGCGTCAAGCGAATCGTTCCACTGTACCGTGACGCCCGGTGGGCGTCTCGCGGCTGAAATCGAGCGCGCCTGCGTCATCTGACCCCCCTGGCGGCATCGCGGAGAAGCCGGGCCGCCGGACCGCATCGTTCTTCACGGAGCCACGCGGCGGGCGCATCGGTTCGCGGCCACCGGTCTCGTGCATTACAACCGCCAGGGGACGCTCGAGTTCCGCCGCCGCGTCGCCGCGATCACGGAAAAGCTCGAGGGCGACCAGCATGGCCGCAGCCGCTCTCGACCTCGCCCCGGGTCGGAGCTGGTCGCGTGACCGCGGCGGGCCTGACCTTCGGGCCTAGGGTGCCTGCTCGGCGGCGCCTGCACCCATGACCGCATCGAAGCAGCCGGCCGAGAGCTCCGTCAGGTGCGGGCTCATGCACGCGTCGATCGCGCCCTGCCGCGGCGGAACGCCGGGGCAGAAGCGGTCGATGTCCGAGGCGCAGGCGTGCTCGACCGTGAGCGGCTCGTCCGCGGTCGCCGCCGGCACCGGCCCACCCTCGGTCGGCGCAATGGGCGTCTCGGCGGCAGGCGGCAAAGGCATGTATTCGGGCGGCGCCTCGCGGTTGCAGCCTGCGAGGCCGAGCAGCAGGACGGTGACGGCCATGCCCAGCCGCATGCGTCCGTAGCAGGCGTTCATCGGTCGTTTCCCCATGGGCAGCTTCCGATCGATCCGGCAGGCGCTGGACTTCGTCGCGCCTCGCTCACGATGCGCCCACCGGCGCCAGCACCGGCGGGAACGCCGTCACCGCGGCGGCGGTCTCGCTGTCGCCGCGGTCGACCGTCACGGTGGGGAAGGCGAACTTGATCCCGTTGGCGTCGAACGCCTTCTTGATCTTGTCGTAGACCTGACGGCGGACCACGAACTGCTCGCCCGGCCGGGCCATGAACTTCATCCGCACCTGGATGGCGAAGTCGCCCATGGCGGCGACGCCCTGCGATTTCAGCGGCTCGAGGATCCCGCTCGCGAGCGCCGGATCGGCCATGATCTCCTTGCTAACCTGCTTGACCACCTTCTTCACCAGGTCGAGGTCGGTATCGTAGGTGACGCCCACGGTGATCTTGTCGATCACCCAGTCGCGGCTGAGATTCTGGACGGCACCGAGCATGCCGAACGGCACCGTGTAGACCGGTCCGCGATGATGGCGCAGCCGGATCGAGCGCAGCGAGAAGCCCTCGACCGTGCCGCGATAGTTGCCGCTGACGATGTACTCGCCGACCCGGAAGGCGTCGTCCATCAGGTAGAACATGCCGGAGATGATGTCCTTGACCAGCGTCTGCGAGCCGAAGCCGATCGCGACGCCGACCACTCCGGCTCCGGCGATCAGCGGCCCGACCTGCACGCCCAGCGCGGAGAGCGCCATCAGCACGGCCATCACCACGATGACCGCCAGGAGCACGATCCGCAGGATCGGCAGCAGCGTTCTGATCCGGCCGCGGCGGCGGAGCTCCTCGGGCGAGGCTGCCGGCCCATGCGCCTCGCCGTGGCCGCTGGCGGGCCCCGCCCGCTGCAGCTGGCGGTCGATCGCCTGCCGCACCAGCTGCCAGATCAGGTCGGCCACGAGCAGGATGACGATCGCATGCAGGGCGCCGATCAGCAGCCGGGTGGTGGGCGTGTCCCGGCCCGCGATCTCGACCATGTCCAGGCCCCAGCCCCAGCTCAGCAGCCAGAGACCGCCGAGAATCACCAGCGCCCGCAGGCCCCGGTCGACGATCACGGCCGAAGCGGTCGCGGGGACAGGGGACGCCGCTCCGCCATCCGAGGATTCGACCCGGAACATGTGCAGCACGGCGCGATGGGTGGCACGCACCAGCAGCGCCATCCCGGCAGCCACGATCAGGGCCCACATCGAAAGCCGGGCGCCGATCACCCAGGTGAACCAGATCAGCACCGCCACAATGGTGCCCAGAACGCGCCCGGCGGGCGAGCGGACGGCGCGCCAGACCAGATCGACGGCGATCGCGAGCAGGCCGAGACCCAGGAGGGAGGCCAGGAGCTGAAGGCTGGGCAGGCTCATGCCCAGCGTCTGCAACAGGTGAAGCGTGACGTAGCCGAGCGCATACCACGCGACGAACGCCACCACTCTCGACTGCCAGAGCGCCGCCATGCCGTCGGTCATCGGCAGGACCCGCCGCGACGGAGTGCCGGGTGCGAAGATAAATCGTGCCAGGGCTGCCACGAGCCGGACCATCAGGATCGCGCCGAGATAGCCGAGGACCAGCTGGCGCAGATTGGGTGGCCAGCTGAACAATAAGAACGCGCCGAGGCTGCCCACGGCGAAGCAGGCCACCCGGACGAGCTCGAGCAGCAGGCGGGTGGCGGCGACCCGCGCCCGCGGGCCGGCCGTGGTCGTCGCCAGCGCTTCGATCCGCGCGAGCATGCCGGCGGTGGCTCGCACAAACAGCAGTTCCGCGCCGAGGCCGACGACAACGAGGGCCAGCAGGAGGAGAACGATCTCGAACATGCCGCGCTCGGAGATCTCGCCGACCAGCCGCCCCACGGCCGCCGAAAGCTCCGCCGACAGGTCCGGCAGGGCGGCGACGAGAGCGTGGAGATGTGCCGCGACCACGGCCACGCGCGCGTCGAGATAGCCGGCCACTTCGCTGCCCGCCGGCTCTTCCTGGAGCGTCATGGCCTGGGTACCGGAGGGCAAAGTACCTTTGCCTTCGTTCAGCCGCTGCTCGATCCAGGCGCCGACGACGGGATCGGAGCGGTGCTCGAGATAGGCTTTGATCTGGTCGGAGCTGGGCTCGGCGGCCGGCTGGGCCCGCAACGCGCTCGCCTGGGCGAGCGAGAGCAGCGCGGCCAGAAGGCCGCAAGCGATCACATGCGTGCGGAGGCCGGGGATCATGCGTGACTGTCCCGTCACTGTGCGGTTGGAGCGCAGCCGCCGCCATCCTCGCGGCAGACGATGAGGTAGGTTCTGGTTGCCTCGCAGCCTGCCACGTCGACGGTGTATTCGAGCTGCGGGATCTGGACGGCCTGCGTACCGTCGGGCGGCTGCACCGCCTCGCCCGAGGTGATCCTCGGCGTCGCCTCCGGGCAGCTCATCTCGACCTGCCCGATCTCATAGGCCGATTGCAGCGCCATGTCGCGGTAGCGCTCGGTTGGCATCTCGCGGCCCTGACACCCTGCGAGGAGAAGCAGGGCGCCCGCGGTGACCCTCGTGGTTCGGTGCGCCGATCCGCTCACATCGCCTCCCTTGCGTCACTCGCTCGACCTGTTGCTGCCCGCGCTGGCCGCTTGCTGCAGGATCAGAGGGATGGTGCGCTCCGTCTTCCGGCGCGCAACCTCCTTGCCGTCGACCTTGAGCACGCCCTCGCCGCCGCGGCCGAGGCCGCTCATGCTGTTGAAGGCGAGCGTGGCCGGGGTGGGGATCACGCCGCCGAAGGTGCTCGGCACGCCGAACCCGGAATCGTCGGTCATGATCAGCAGCACGTTTCGGGGCACCTTGGGCGGGACGATGCGCGGCGGCCACCGGGGCTTGGATCGAGCCGCGTCGAGGAGCCTGGTGCGCATGGGCGCTCCCCGCTCGATCACCGCGGGTGCTCAGCCATGGTGATCATATTCCGTCAGCGCGATCCGGACCTCGCGGGCGAGCGCCAGCAGCGACAGCGCCACGATGAACATGACGGCCGCGCCCGGCTCGTGGCGGAACTGGAGCAGGGCGCAGACAAAGGCGACGATGACGAGCAGGGTCGTGGCGAGCGCGCTGCTGACCGCCAGATAGACGGCGTCGTTCAGGAGCTTGGCGCGCCGGATCAGACGCGGCAGATCAGAACTCAGGTACTGGCGGGCGTCGTCGTCGTCCGGAATGGCGTTGATCGTGCGGATGCGCTCGAGAACGCCGTTGAGCCGGCCGATCACCACCGCGACGAAGCCGGAGACCGCGCCGAGCAGGAACGAGGGTGCGGTCGCCTGCGCGATCACCTGCGACAACTGGCCGACCGGCACGGTTTCGGCTCTCACGGTAGATGCCGTGACGAAATATTCACTTGGCCGTTGCCGTCCACGCGGCTTGCCCCCGCATTGCGCAGTTCGACAGACCCAATTTCCCAGGCTAGCTTGGCGACGACTATCGGAAAACTGCTGTTTCGGCGAGAGCGGCGATGGACGATCCGGCGCAGGCGGAGCCGCCCCCCACGATCTTTCCCGCCGGCCTCGTCGCCAGCCCCAGCTTCGACGACTTCGAGAGCATGGCGGCGGCCGCGCGCGGCTGGGACCATCACTATCTGAAGCTCTCGCCCGGGCGGTTTCGCGGCCGGATCGAGATGGCTCACACCGGGCGGATGCAGCTCGCCCTGGCCGACTGGTCGTGCGGCATCCTGGCCTCGGGCTCGGTGCCGGCGGGTGCGGTCACCTTCGGCATGGTCGCGGGCTCGACCATGCCCGCCCGCCACGCCGGGGTGGCGATGCGCGGGGACCAGCTCGGCTGGGTCGCCGACCGCGACGAGCTGCACCTCCTGCACCCGCAGGGCTGCCAGCTCATCGTGCTCTCGCTGATGCGGGAATGGCTGGACGAGATGGCGGCGACGGTGCTGGGCGAGCCCTGGGCGGTCGCGGTCGGGACGGCACCGGTGCTCGATCTGCGCGATGGGCAGGCGCTGGAGGCCGAGCTGCGCCGGCTGCATGCCGTCGCGATCCGTTCCGAGCCGGCGGCGCTATGCCGTCCCGGCCACGCGGTCGGGCTGGAGCGGGCCGCGGCCGAGGCGGTCCTGTCGCGTCTGCGCTTGCCGCCGCGGCGGGTCGGGGCTTGCGAGCGGCGCCGCCTCGCGCGTCGGACCGAGGACTATCTGCGCGCCAACGACAGCCGCTGCGTCACCATCGCCGAGCTGTGCGCCGCCGTCGGCGCGTCGGAGCGCACCCTACACGCTGCCTGCCGCGAATATTTCGGCCTGCCGCCGATCGCCTTCCTGCGCACCGTGCGTCTGCACGGCGCGCGCCGTCAGCTCCGCGAGCGCCGCCCCGAGGCCTCGGTGACCACGATCGCGATGGACTGGGGCTTCTACCATTTCGGCGAGTTCGCCGCGTCCTACCGCCGGCTGTTCGGTGAGCCGCCGTCGCGCACGCTACGCGCGGCGACCGGCGGAGCGGGTGGGCGGCGGGCCGGCTGAGCTACCACGGCCACGGCCCGAAATAGGGCCGTGTCAGCGTCCAGTCCTGCTCGAGGGCGCCCAGGCGGCGTTCCACCGCTGTCAGACGCTCGTTGGTCTGCTGCAGCAGCACGCAGAGCCGGAAATCCGACGTGCCCGCCTCGAAGCCCTGCTCCGTGCAGCCGGCCTGGCGCCGCGTGAGCGCCTCGGCCGGCGTCTCCGGCGCGGGGAGGGTGCAGCCGCCCGCCAGGACGGGAACCAGCCAGAGCAGGCGGGCGTGCCGGGTCACGCGGGCGGCCACTCGGCGATCAGATCGGCGAAGTCCGGCCGCGCCGGCATCTCGTGCGCGGCGGCGGCGCTGCCCAGGTAAAGAAAGCCGATGATGCGGTCGGGCTCGCCCAGTCCGAGGTCGACCTTGACCGTGGCATCGTAGGCCTGCTTGCCGGTGGCCCACTTGGCGACGAAGCCCAGAGCGTGCGCGGCCAGCAGCATGTTCTGCGCGGCGGCCGCCACGGCGGCGATCTGCTCGACCTCGGGGATCTTCGGATGCGTCGGGTCGACACGCGCCACCACCACCACGATCACCGGCGCACGCATCGGCGCCGTGCGCTGCTTGTCGATCTCGGCCGCCGACGCGTTGGGGGCGGCACGGCTCACGAAGGCGGCGAATACCTCGCCCAGCCGCTCCCGTCCTGCATCGCGCACCACGAGGAAGCGGAAAGGTCGCAGCATGCCGTGATCGGGTGCTGCGGCGCCGGCCTCCAGGATGCGCTGCAGCGCAGCCTGGTCGGGTCCCGGCGGACCCATCTTGACCGGCGGAAAGGTATGACGGGTGAGGATGGCGGAAAGGGCGTCCATGTCGGCACAAAATCCCGGTGCGGCTGCGGCTTGCCTCTCCTTAGCCGCTTTGGCTCTTGCCAGCCATGTTCCGGATCATCAGTGTGCAGCGCAACAATGCGGGCGCTGCAAGCGCGGAGTGAAGCTCAATGAGCCTTGATGGCTACTTCATCGAGGATCTCAGCGAAGGGATGACGGCCGTCTTCGGCAAGACCATCACCGACGCCGATATCCTCATGTTCGCAGGCGTTTCGGGCGATACCAATCCCGTCCACCTCAATGAGGAGTTCGCCGCCGGCACGCCGTTCCAGGGCCGGATCGCGCACGGCATGCTGACGGCGAGCCTGATCTCGACCGTGCTCGGCACCAAGCTGCCCGGGCCAGGCTGCGTCTATCTGAGCCAGAGCC
>JBFWWD010000246.1:0-8753 GCA_050246385.1 Geminicoccaceae bacterium | reverse complement strand
CGTGCCGGTCTCCAACCCGGCCGTGTCGATGACCTGGAAGTCGCGCGCCGCCAGCCGGCAGACGCCCTCGATCCGGTCCCGGGTCACGCCGGGAGTGTCGTCGACGATCGCCTGGCGCCGGCCGACGAGCCGGTTGAACAGGGTCGACTTGCCGACGTTCGGGCGGCCCAGGATGGCCACCGTGGGCAGAGTCACCGGACCGCGACCAGCGTGGCGTTGTCGGTGAGGAAGAACACGGTACCGTCGGCGATCGCCGGTGCCACCGAGACGCCGCCGCCACCGATCTCCAGCGAGCCGAGCCGCTCCCCCGTCTCGGGCGAGACGGTGACGAGCTCGCCCTCGGAGCTCGCGACCAGGAGGCGCCCGCTCGCGAGCACGGGCCCGATCCAGTCGATCGGCCGCGAATCCGGCTCCTCCGGATCGATCCGCGCCGGCAGGCCGGTGACCCAGCGGATCCGGCCGCCCTGGTCCACGAGGCAGACCAGCTCGCCGCGCTCGGTGAGCACGAACAGGTAGTTGCCCGCGATCCAAGGCGTCTGGGTCGAGGTGACGTCGGCCGTCCACTCGCGCACGCCGCGCTGGAGATCGAACGCCGCCATCTCGCCGCTGGCGCCGGCCACGAACACCCGGTCGCCGGCGATCACGGGATCGCCCACGATGTCGGCGATGGCGCCGATCGCCAGCGTGCGCCGCGGCCGCAGGACGGTGTCGGTCCAGAACTGCTCCCCCGTCGCCAGGGAGAGTGCGATCACCTCCCCCGAGGGATAGGCGGCGACGACGATGCCGTTCGCGACCGCCGGCGACGCGCCGCCGAGAATGCCCGCCTGCTCGAACAGGCCGGCATGCTGCCACAGCACGTCGCCGCTGCCGGCGTCGAGCGCGAACAGCTGGGCGTCGGCGGTGGGCACCAGCACCTTGCCCTCGGCGACGGTCGGTGCCGCGCGGATCGGCGCCAGGATCGGGCGGCGCCAGACCTCCGTTCCCGAGCTCGCGTCGAGTGCGAACACCGTGCCGTTGCCGCCGGCCACGAACAGACGGCCGTCGCCATAGGCGACGGCGCCGCCCGCCAGCCGGTCGACCTCCTCCGCCTCCTCGGGGTAGAATTCCCATTGCGACCGGCCGCCCGCCGCGTCGACCGCATGGACGGTACCCTCACCGTCGACGGTGAACACGCTGCCCCGGGCGACTACGGGCGCGCCGAGCAGGACGCTGCCGCCGCCGGCGCCCGAGCCGACGGAGGTGCGCCAGGCGATGGTGAGCGCACCGGCGGCCTCGAGATGCTGCGGGGCGTGGGTCGGGCCACCGCCGAGCTGAGGCCAGTCCGAGTTGCGCACCGGCGGGGGCAGGGTGACGTTCAGGCTGGCGAGGCGCGGGTCGGCCGAGATCTGATCCTCGATCAGCAATACCGACTTGCGCTCACCGGGCAGTGGCGGCGGCGCATTCTCACCGAGCCAGGTGCCTTCCCCACAGCCGGCGAGCAGCGACGCGCCCGCGCCCGCGAGCACCAGGCGCCGGTTGGCCCTGCTCATGAGCTGGCCTGTGGCGGGGCGCCCCCGATCGCCTCGAGGAGCTCGGCCGCCCGTCGCTGCTGCGAGGGAATGACGCCCGCCTCCTGGGTGAGGTCGCTCAGGAGCTTGCGCGCCTCGTCCAGATCGCCGGCCCGGATCGCGACCAGCGCCAGCAGCTCGCGGGCCTGGTTGCGCCACGGCGCCTCGGGTGCGGCGAGCGGCTCGAGCAGCTTCCTCAGCTCCGCCGGGTCGCCGTCGGCGAGCTGACGCTCGGCCTGCATCAGCGTCGCGAGGTCGCGCAGGACCGGGTCGCTCGCCTGCCCCTGCAGCTCGGCGAGAGCGGAGCCGGCGCCGGCCTGGTCGCCCGCAGCCGCGCGCGCCTCCGCCTCCCTGAGGCGGGCGAGCTCGGCAAAGCCGGTATCGCCGTCGGCTGCCAGAGCCGCGAACGCGTCGGCGGCCTCCGCCTGCTTGCCGGAGGCCAGGAGGCTCTGCGCGGCGGTGAACCGCTGGGCCTCCGCGGCATGCAGCTCCGCCTGACGGTGGTCCCAGAACACCTTGCCCGCGGTGCCGACCACGATCAGCAGGGCGGCACCGGCGACGATGCCGCCGTAACGCTGCCACAGCCGGTTCATCCGATCGCGGCGGAGATCCTCTTCGATCTCGCGGAACAACTCTTCCGATTTCACGCCTGATCCCTTAACGGTCGATCGGCAGCGGCCCGATTTTAGCCACGGCGCGAGACTCTTTCGGCCGCGCCGAGCGCGACTAGGTATGGGCTCGGCCGTTCTTTGGCAAGGCCGCGCCGCCAGGCGCCGCGTTTCCGGGAGACACCCATGCCACGCCTGTTCGTAGCGCTGGCCCCGCCGCAGGAAGTCGGCGAGGCCCTCGACCGGCTGTGCGAGGGGCTCCCCGGCATGCGCTGGAGCGATCCCGAGCAGTTTCATCTCACTCTGCGTTTCATCGGCACGGTCGAGCAGGGAACGTTCTATGAGATCGGCGAGGCGCTCACCGGCGTGGCGCATCCGCCGTTCGACCTGGCCCTCAAGGGCATCGGCCAGTTCCCGCCCCGGGGAGCACCGCACACGCTCTGGGCCGGGGTCGACGACCCGGCGGGTGCGCTCGGCTCGTTGCGCCGCCGGATCGAGCGTGCGCTCGGCGAGGCCGGCGTGCCGACCGAGCGCCGCAAGTTCGCGCCACACGTGACCCTGGGCAGGTTCAAGGCGCCCCCGCCGGAGGAGCGGCTCGCCTCCTACCTGTTCCGCCGCAACCTGTTCCGCACCGAGCCTTTCTCCGTGTCCAGCTTCGGCCTGTACTCCAGCCAGCTCCGGCCCGAGGGCTCGCTGTACACGCACGAGGCCGAGTACGACTTCGTCGCCGGCACCGTCGAGCGCCTCTAGCAGCCAGCATCCGACCGGACTGATCCGGGTCGGTCAGGACAGAATTCGCCGAAATCCTGTTTCTACCTGTGATTTTGATCTCGCTTGACTGAACAACCAGACCGGTCGTGTTCTGTCGCGTGTAGCGAATAGTAGGAATTGCTGGATGCTCGTCAGTAGAGAAACGGCGGACCGCGCGCCCGTCCGCACGAGGCGGGGACTGATCGCGGACGGCATGGCCGTCGGGCTGGGGCTGGCCCTTCCCGGTGCGGCGCTCGCCCCCGCCGCCGCGGCGGCCGGCTGGGGAACCGGCCCGAGGTCCGGATTGCCGTTCTGGCTCGGCGCGCATTCGCAGCCCGATGCGGTGGTGGCGCTGATGCCGGCGGGCCGCGGCCTGGATGTCGTCAACGACTTCGAGAACGCGCGGCCCTACTACGACGTCGTGGCGAGCACGATCGCGGGGTGGCGCAAGCGCAGCTTCCACCGGCATCTGGTCGAGGGTCGCGCCGCCGCCATGCAGTGGGCGAGCTCGCCGTTCTGCAGCGGCGCCGGGTTCCAGCCCCCGGCAGCCTGGCCGAGCAGCCGCGCCGCGGTCACCGCGGCGACCTGGCTGAATGCGAGCCGGCCGCCGACCTTCACCGGCAGCGAGAACATGATCCAGCAGCGCTCGAAGCAACGGCGCGTCTGGCAGATTGCGGCGGACGGCTGGCTCGAGCCGGTCTGGCGCGAGAAGATGATCGCGTTCAAGCGCGACTACTTCATCCGCTACCGGCTGACCGCGATCCGGATCATTCTGCGCGTGGCGCACGAGATCAACCTTGCGCCGAAATGGGGCAACACCGACTACATGCGCTCCTATGCCGTGCGCCTGCTGGATCCCGCGTCGGACGGGCCGATCGTGCAGGAGGGGCTCCGGCGCTACATCGAGATCTTCCGCGACGTGTTCGGCAACGTCCAGAGCTCGATCCCCGGTGACTACGCCTACCGCGACGACCAGCTCTGGCCCTACTGGTGCCCGCTCAAGGACCATGGCGGCGACTTCGACTCGCGGGTGACCTGCCCCGGCAACGCCAAGCTGGTCGGACCGGACTACTACGACCACTGGCCGGCGAGCATGACGCCGGCCGAGTGGAGCGCCAACATCCTCCGCCGGTCCAAGCAGGGTTGGCCGATCGGGCTGGCGGTCTGGCGCGACTGGGCGAAGGCCAAGGGCCGCCTGCTCGCGGTGGGCGAGTGGGGCCTGATGTCGATGAAGACGACCGAGACCGGCGGGCGGCCGAGTCACGAAGGCTGGGACAATCCCACCTTCGTCACCCAGTTCCTCGAGTTCTGCCGGGCCAACGCCGCGGACATGGCGTTCGCCTGCTACTTCAACAAGGACGTGGTCGCGTCCGCCAGCCTCCCAGGGCACCTGATCGGCCCCTGGGACGGCCTGGACGACAGCGGCGTCACGTGCGAGCGAGCCCCGCCGGGCGACCTGAACCGCTGCGGCTCGCGCGCCTTCGCGCAGTGGATGGCCGACAGGAGCTGACCGCCCATCCTGCCGCGGAAATCAGGGCGGCGTCGGATCGGTTGGCGGGGGCTCCTCGAAGGTCGGGATCGGCGTGTCCTCCAGGGCCCGGCAGCCGGCGCCGGAACAGAGGCTGAGCGCCGCCGTCTGGGCCGCGAGCCACGCCAGCAGCCGTGGATCCGCCGTGGCGGCGCCGTTGGCCAGCTCGTAGGGATCCGTCACATGGTCGTAGAGCTCGGTTTCCGATGTGGCGGGATAGCTGACGTAGCTCAGCGTGGGTGTCCGCAGGCCGATCCAGCTCGGAATGCTCGGTGCGCCTGAGCTGAGCTCGAACTGCATCAGGAAGCTCTGGCGCCAGGCCGAAGGCTCCGGCCGGTCTGCGCGGAGCAGGGGAGCCAGCGAGCGGCCGTCCACGTCCGCCGGCACCTCCACCCCGGCGAGCTCGGCGATCGTCGGGGCGATGTCGATGTTGGCGGCGAGGTGCTGCAGCTTCAGCCCCGCCGGCACGCCCGGCCCGCGCAGGAAGAACACCATCCGGGTCACCTCCTCGTAGGGTGCGCCCTTGGTGCCGGTGAAGCGGTGCGGCCCGGCGATCCAGCCATTGTCCGAGGCGAAGATGATGTAGGTGTTCTCGAACTGCCCCCCGGCCACGAGGGCGTCGATGATCGCCTTCACCGCCTTGTCCACCGCCTGCACCATCCGCACCCGATTGCGGTAGGCGGTGTCGACGGTGGTGACCTGGCTTCCCGTGAGGAGCGGGCGGTTGGCGACGTAGGCCGGCTTGTCGGAGACGTCCGCCTCGTTGAACGACGGCGACCGGAGCGCCTTGAGTTTCGGGAACAGCTCGGCGTCGCGGGGTGCCGGTACGAACGGGCTGTGCGGTGCATGCGGCGCGAAATAGAGGAAGAACGGGGTCTGGCGCGCGATCGAGTCCCTGACGAACGTCACCGCCCGCGCGCGATAGAGATCGGTCGAATAGTCCGTGGACTTCGAGCCGTAGGACTTGAGCACGCCGTTTTCGTTGAGCTTGTACTTGTACTGACCGTCATAGGGATCGCCGGCATAGCGGACATGCCAGTCGTCCCAGCCCGGCGGAATGTAGGTCGTCACCTCGGGCTTGGGATAATTGTTCATGTACTTGCCGACCATGGAGGTGCGATAGCCGGCATCGTGCAGCCACGTCGCCATGGTCGAGACGTCCTGCACCGCCGTGCGGAAGGAGGTGTGGCCACTGTTGCCGTAGACGCTCGAGTTCTGAGGATATTTGCCGCTGACGATCCCCGCCCGCGACGGCCCGCACAAGGGCACCGACAGGTAGGCTTTCTGGAACTCCGTGCCCTGGTTGCGGACGAGGGTCTTGGTCCAGTTCATGTAACCGACGGGTGAGACCTCGAGATCGTCGAGCAGAATGAACACGATGTTGGGCTTGGCCGCATCTTGTGCCGCCGCGGGCGGTGCGGAGAGCAGGCCGACAGGTACGCAAATCGAGAGCAAGAAGGTCAGAAGACGACGGCAGAACTTGACGGCGAGACATGAGCGGAGCATGATCAACTCCTGATAGTATGCAATTGGTGATCTCAATTTCATGAGCAGGATGATCGAATGCCGTCCGAAGGTGAAGGCGAAACATTATAGTACGATCTTGATACGGACAGTTTGGTTTGCGCCAAGAGTAAATCAAACCATAAGTAACAAGAACTCCGATATACTTCGCTAACTGCGTTCTAGTGGATCTCTTGGATATCGTCTGCTAGCGATGAAGTTGCAATCACAATCTACCGCAGCTAATAGTACGGACACCGTATCATCTACCTCAACTGTCTATTACGTGATTCTGACTCTCGGGCCAAAGGCACCCCGTTGCCGGCGAGCAACGAAAGGACGAGCAGGCCCGCGGGTGTAGGGAGCGCAGATGCCGCGGTCTCCACCCCAGCGCCATTCATGGTCCTGCCGCATTCTCGAGCGAGCGGCAGACCTCCCCGGCGCAGCCGGCGAGGCTGGTGGCCATGGAGTCGAGTCGGGACAGCAGCGCCGCCGGGGCTTTGTAGGCGACGTTGTCGCGTTGGGCGGCGTCGACGCTCATGTCGTAAAGGTCGCGGATCGCGAACTCCGGGTAGCGGGCGTAGGTGTAGCGAGCCGTCCGCACGCCGATGAAGCTCTGCGCCGGGTTGGACGCGGTTATGCCGCTCGGCTTCCAGTGGCGGATAGGCAGCCAGTTGCGCCAGGTCGCGGGTGGTGCCGTGCCCAGGACCGGCACGAGTGAGCGGCCGTCGATCGTGATGTCGGGGACCGCCGACGCCCAGGCGGCAAAGGTCGGGGCGAGATCGGCCAGGCTGGCCAGGCGGCCCACCGTCAGGCCTGCTGGGATGCTGGGCCCGCTGATCATCATCGGCAGCCGGATATCCTCCTCGAAGTCGGTCTCCTTGCCGCCGTTGATGCTGTCGGTCAGCCGATGCTGGCCCATGTGATAGCCGTTGTCGGAGGTGAACACGAAGTAGGTGCTGGCCAGCAGCCCACGCTGCTCGACCTTGTCGTGGATGGCGAGGATCGCCTCGTCGACGGCCTGCAGCGATCTCAGCCGGTTGCGATAGAGCTCGTCCATCTGAGCGATGCGCGCCTCGCTGATCACCGGGAGCTGCAGGAACCGCGCCTTGTCGCGGACGTCCCGCTCGTTGAAGCTCGAGGTTCTCGGGGTGGTGCTATCGGCGAACAGGCTGGCGTGGCGCGTGGCCGGCACGGCCGGTTTGTGCGGCGCCGTCGGCGTCAGCATCAGGAAGAAAGGTTGGGAAGCGTCGGCCGCTTGGTCGATCAGCGCGAGCGCTTTGCGTGCGAGCACGTCGGTGAAGTAATCGCTCGAGCCACCATTGACGTAGCTCACCAGCGTTCCGTTCTCGTTGAGCACGTAGCTGGCGTTGGGATCGCCTGATACCGGCACCGCCCAGTCGGTCCAGCCCGGCGGGACGTACGTGGGGGTGACGGACTCGGGATAGCGGTTGAGATACTTGCCGAACAGAGCGGTGCGGTAGCCTGCGGCGGCAAGCCAGACGGCGATCGTTGATCGTTCGCCATTCGCGCGCGTGAAGTACGGATACCAGTTCTGGATCATGCCCGTGTTGTGGGCATATCGGCCCGTGAGGATGGTGGCGCGCGAAGGTCCGCAGAGCGGCACGTTGACGTAAGCTCGGGAGAAGGTCGCCCCCGCGGCGCCGATCAATCGGGTCAGGTTGGGCATGACCGGCGGCTGCACGGTGGTAATCGCGCGATCGAGATCGTCGGCGAGGACGAAGACGATGTTCGGCGAGGGCGGTGCCGGGGCGGTCTGCGCCACGGCAGCCATGGCGAAGCCTGCAATCAACGCTGGCACCACCACCCCGGCAAGCTTGCCGACGACTGACGCGCGCGCGCAACCCCGCGCTGGCAAGTATTGCCCCACAGATGATACTCCGCAAAGAATCTTCTACCGACGATTCCAATAATCACGATCATCGTGCCTGTCCCGGCAACATCTTCAAGATAGCAAAAAGAGAAAAGAGTCTGTTGGCTTAGACACTTCAGGTGACTATCCGAGCCCGGAAGCTGCGTCTGGACGGACGGACGCTCGGGCGCCGCGGCAAGCGCTGGCTCGGCTCCAGGGTGCCCCGCGCTGCGAACGGCCGCCAATTCGATTGCGATTGACGCTCATGGCCGCACGGCCCAGCCTAGGGTCATCGGTGGCAGGTGACGGAGGCGCCGGTGTTCGAGCCGTTCCTCCTGGTGATCGAGGCGTTCGCCGACCGACTCGGGCAGAACTACCGGGCGGTGTTCGGCAAGAGCGAGCCCGACCATGCGCCGATCATCCGGGCCACCGCGCGGCTGGCGCTGGAGCGGATCGCCGGCACCGACGCGGTGTACCATGACGTGCTGCACACGATGTTCGTCGCCGACGTCGGTCAGCAGATCCTGCGCGGCCGTGCGATGAGCCAGGCGGTGAGCCCGATCGACTGGCTGCACTTCACGGCGGCGACGCTGCTGCACGATGTCGGCTATCTGCGGGGCATCTGCCCGGGCGACAGACAGGGCCGCTACGTCGTCGATGCGGACGGCGCGACCGTGGTCGCACCGCGCGGCTCGACGGACGCCTTCCTGGCACCGTGGCACGTCGAGCGCGGCAAGATCTTCGTGCGCTATCGCTGCGCCGGCATTCCCTTCCTCGACGTCGAGCGGATCTGCCGGGCGATCGAGCTGACCCGCTTTCCCGTGCCGGAGAACGGCGATCACACCGAGACCGACAGCGAGGCGGCGCTGGTGCGGGCAGCCGACCTGATCGGCCAGCTCGCCGATCCCGCCTATCTGCGCAAGCTCGCCGCACTCTGGTTCGAG
>JBFWWD010000245.1:0-8848 GCA_050246385.1 Geminicoccaceae bacterium | reverse complement strand
GTCCTCCGCCACGAACAACATGCCCGAGATCTGCGGCCGGATCTGCCCGCAGGACCGGCTGTGCGAGGGCAACTGCGTGATCGAGCAGTCGGGTCATGGCGCCGTCACCATCGGCTCGGTCGAGAAGTACATCACCGACACGGCGTTCGACCGTGGCTGGGTGCAGCCGGTGCGGCCACTGCGCGAGCGCGCCGCCTCGATCGGCATCGTCGGCGCCGGCCCGGCCGGACTGGCCTGTGCCGAGGAGCTGCGCCGGCAGGGCTGGCAGGTCCATGTCTACGACCGCTACGATCGTGTCGGCGGCCTGCTGATCTACGGCATCCCGGGCTTCAAGCTCGAGAAGGAGATCGTCGAGCGCCGGGCGCGGCACCTCCGCGACAGCGGCGTCCACTTCCATCTCGCCAGCGACGTCGGCGGCTCCGGCCCGAGCTTCACCGAGCTGCGCCGCCGGCACGAGGCGGTGTTCATCGCAACCGGCGTCTACCGGGCGCGCGACCTGACCCTGCCCGGCTGCGGCCTGCCCGGCATCGTGCCGGCGCTCGAGTTCCTCACCGCCAGCAACCGCAAGGGCCTGGGCGACACCGTGCCGGCCTTCGACACGGGCACCCTGAACGCGGCCGGCAAGCATGTGGTCGTGATCGGCGGCGGCGACACGGCCATGGACTGCGTGCGCACCGCGGTCCGTCAGGGTGCGAAGTCGGTGAGATGCCTCTATCGCCGCGACCGCGCCAACATGCCCGGCTCGCAGCGCGAGGTCGCCAATGCGGAGGAGGAGGGCGTGGAGTTCGTCTGGCTCTCGGCACCCGAGGCATTCCTCGGCGACGCGCGGGTCGAGGCGGTGCGCGCGCACCGGATGCGGCTGGGTGCCCCCGACGCCTCCGGTCGGCAGTCGCCGGAGGTCGAGCCCGGCTCGGCCTTCCGGCTCGAGGCCGATCTCGTCATCCAGGCGCTCGGCTTCGACCCCGAGGACATGCCGGAGCTGTTCGGTGTCGAGGAGCTCAAGGTCAGCCGTTGGGGCACCATCCAGATCGACTGGAACAGCATGATGACCAGCCTGCCCGGCGTGTTCGCCGGCGGCGACATCGTTCGTGGCGCCTCGCTCGTGGTCTGGGGCGTGCGCGACGGTCGGGATGCGGCCGGTGGCATCCACGCCTGGCTTGCGGCGGGCGGTGCCGCCGAGGGCGACCTGGCCCTGGCCTCGTGAGGAGCGGACGATGAACGAGCACGGCACGGAGCTGGTCGCCCGCTGGCAGGCCCAGGCCCGGCATCTCGCCGAGCACGGCCTCTACGACCCGGCCGACGAGCGCGACGCCTGCGGCGTCGGCTGCGTGGTCGCGATCGACGGCCGGCCGCGGCGCGAGGTGGTGATCAAGGGAATCGAGGCGCTCAAGGCGGTCTGGCACCGCGGTGCCGTCGACGCCGACGGCAAGACCGGCGACGGCGCCGGCCTGCACGTCCAGATCCCGCAGGACTTCTTCCAGCGCAAGATCAAGGGTGCCGTCCGCACCGGCCAGCGGATCGCGGTCGGCATGGTGTTCCTACCGCGGGCGAGCTTCCAGCAGCAGGAGGCCTGCCGCTCGATCGCCGAGAGCGAGGTGCTGCGCTTCGGCTACGAGGTGCGCGGCTGGCGCCAGGTGCCGGTCGTCACCTCGGTGCTGGGCGAGAAGGCATCGGCCACCCGGCCCGAGATCGAGCAGATCATCATCGGCAACCCCAGGGGTTACGACGAGGACCGGTTCGAGCTGGATCTCTATCTGATCCGCCGCCGGATCGAGCGCCAGGCACTGGCCGAGAACATCACCGACTTCTACATCTGCTCGCTCAGCTGCCGCTCCGTGATCTACAAGGGCCTGTTCCTCGCCGAATCGCTGGCCCTGTTCTACCCGGACCTGCAGGACGAGCGCTTCGTTTCCAGCTTCGCGCTGTTCCACCAGCGCTACTCGACCAACACCATGCCGGCCTGGAAGCTGGCGCAGCCCTTCCGCGCGCTCGCCCACAATGGCGAGATCAACACGCTGCGCGGCAACGTCAACTGGATGAAGAGCCACGAGACGCGGATGGTCGCCCCCGCGTTCGGCGAGTACAACGAGGACGTCAAGCCCATCATCCAGCCGGGCAGCTCCGACAGCGCCGCGCTCGATTCCGTGTGCGAGGCCCTGGTCCGCGCCGGCCGCCCGCTGCCGCTGGTCAAGACCATGCTGATCCCGCCGGCCTGGTCGAACCGGATGGCGATCAGGCCCGAGCACCGCGACCTGTTCAGCTACTGCAACTGCGTCATGGAGCCGTGGGACGGTCCGGCGGCGATCGTCGCCACCGATTCGCGCTGGGTGGTGGCCGGGCTCGACCGCAGCGGGCTGCGGCCGATGCGCTACTCGCGCACCAGCGACGGCCTGCTGGTGGTCGGCTCCGAAACCGGCATGGTGCCCCTGGTCGACACCGAGGTGGTCGAGAAGGGCCGTGTCGGTCCGGGCGAGAACATCGCCGTCGACATGGCCTCCGGCCATTTCTACCGCGACCAGGAGCTCAAGGATCATCTGGCCGGGCTCAAGCCCTACAGCCGTTGGATCGAGAACATCACCCATCTCGACGAGCGCGTCGCCGTGCGCCCGTTCGCGCCCGCCGCCTACGACCGCGCCGAGCTGCGCCGCCGCCAGGCGCTCTACGGCCTGACCATCGAGGATATGGAGCTGATCCTGGCGCCGATGGTGCTCGACGCCAAGGAGGCCGTCGGCTCGATGGGCGACGACACGCCGCTCGCGGTGCTGTCGCGACAGTATCGCGGCCTGCACCATTTCTTCCGCCAGCAGTTCAGCCAGGTCACCAACCCGCCGATCGATCCCTTGCGCGAATGGCGGGTGATGAGCCTCAAGACGCGCTTCGGCAATCTCGGCAACGTCTATGACGAGGACCCGAGCCAGACCCGCATCCTGCAGCTCGAGAGCCCGGTCCTCACCGCGACCGAGGTCGCCGCGATCGAGGAGCATTTCGCCGGCAACCAGCGCATTGTCGACTGCACCTTCACCGCCGGCGACGGGCAGCTGCGCCTGGCGCTCGAGCGCATCCGACAGGAGGCCGAGGAAGCCGTGCGCGGCGGCTGCGAGAGCCTGATCCTGAGCGACGAGGCGGTCGGGCCGGAGCGCGCGCCGATCCCGATGATCCTGGCCGTGGGCGCCGTGCACGGCCATCTGGTCCGCCAGGGGCTGCGCAGCTTCAGCTATCTCGTCGTCAAGAGCGGCGAGTGCCTGGACGTCCACCATTTCGCCGTGCTGATCGGGGTCGGCGCCACCGCGGTCAACGCCTACCTCGCCGAGGCCGCGATCGCCGACCGCCACGCCCGCGGCCTGTTCCCGGGCATGGAGCTGCAGACCTGCCTCGCGCGGTTCAAGGAGGCGATCAATCAGGGGCTGCTGAAGGTGATGTCCAAGATGGGCATCTCGATCATCAGCTCCTATCGCGGCGGCTACAATTTCGAGGCGGTCGGCCTGTCGCGCTCGCTCTGCCGCGAATATTTCCCGGGCCTCACCACCCGCATCTCCGGCATCGGCCTGACCGGCATCAAGAAGAAGGTGCTGCAGCTGCACGAGCGCGCCTTCGCCGCGGCCGAGCCGCCGCTCGCGATCGGCGGCTTCTACCGCTACCGGCGCGGCGGCGAGACCCACACCCTCGAGGCCAGGGTGCTGCACCAGCTGCAGCACGCGGTCGGCACCGACAGCTATCACGACTACAAGAAGTTCGTGCAGATGCTGCACGCGCAGGATCCGATCTCGATCCGCGACCTGCTCGACTTCAATCGCAAGCTGCCGCCGGTGCCGCTCGACGAGGTCGAGAGCATCACCGAGATCAGGAAGCGCTTCGTCACCCCGGGCATGTCGCTGGGTGCGCTCTCGCCCGAGGCGCACGAGACCTTGACCATCGCCATGAACCGGATCGGGGCGCGCTCCGATTCCGGCGAGGGTGGCGAGGGCAAGGAGCGCTTCAGCCCGCGCCCGAACGGCGACAACGCCAACTCGCCGATCAAGCAGGTGGCGTCGGGCCGCTTCGGCGTCACGGCGGAATATCTCAACGCCGCCAGGGAGCTGGAGATCAAGGTCGCCCAGGGTGCCAAGCCCGGCGAGGGCGGCCAGCTGCCGGGCTTCAAGGTCACCGCCGAGATCGCGCGGCTGCGCCACGCCACCCAGGGCGTGACCCTGATCTCGCCGCCGCCGCACCACGACATCTACTCGATCGAGGATCTGGCCCAGCTCATCTACGACCTGAAGCAGATCAACCCCGACGCCCGGGTCTGCGTGAAGCTGGTCTCCGAGGCCGGCATCGGCACGATCGCGGCCGGCGTCGCCAAGGCCAAGGCCGACGTGATCCTGGTCTCCGGCCATGTCGGCGGTACCGGCGCCTCGCCCCAGACCTCGATCAAATATGCCGGCACGCCCTGGGAGATGGGCCTGTCGGAGGTCAACCAGATCCTCACTCTCAACGGGCTGCGCCACCGGGTCACGCTGCGCACCGACGGCGGGCTCAAGACCGGCCGCGACATCGTCATCGCAGCATTGCTCGGTGCCGAGGAGTACGGCATCGGCACCCTGTCTTTGGTCGCGATGGGCTGCATCCTGGTCCGGCAGTGCCACTCCAACACCTGCCCGGTCGGCGTCTGCACCCAGCGCCCGGACCTGCGCGAGCGCTTCACCGGCACGCCCGAGAAGGTCATCGCGCTGATGAGCTTCATCGCCGAGGAGGTGCGCGAGATCCTGGCCGCCCTCGGCCTGCGCTCGCTCGAGGAGGCGGTCGGCCGCGCCGACCTCTTGCGCCAGGTCGACCGCGGCGACCCCGATCTCGACGATCTCGACCTCAACCCCCTGCTGGCCCAGATCGACCCCGGCAGGAACGGCCGGACCAGCTCGATCGACTGGCGCAACGAGGTCCCGGACACGCTCGACGCGCGGATGGTCAAGGACGCGCGGCCGCTGCTCGAGGAGGGCGAGAAGATGCAGCTCGCCTACAATGTCAGGAACGTGCACCGGGCGGTCGGCACCCGCATCTCGGCCGAGATCACCCGCCGCTACGGCATGGACCAGCTCACCCCGGGCCACCTGACCGTGCGGCTGCGCGGCTCGACCGGCCAGTCGCTCGGCGCCTTCGCCGTGCAGGGCCTGCGGCTCGAGGTCTATGGCGACGCCAACGACTATGTCGGCAAGGGCCTGTCCGGCGGCACCATCGTCGTCCGCCCGCTGCCCTCCGCACCGATCGTCTGGGCCGACAACGCGATCATCGGCAACACCTGCCTCTACGGCGCCACCGCCGGCCAGCTCTTCGCCGCCGGCCGTGCGGGCGAGCGCTTCGCCGTCCGCAATTCCGGTGCCGTCACCGTGGTCGAGGGCTGCGGCGACAATGGCTGCGAGTACATGACCGGCGGCGCGGCCGTGATCCTGGGCCCGGTCGGCGACAATTTCGCCGCCGGCATGAGCGGCGGCATGGCCTATGTCTGGGACCCGGAGGACCGGCTCGGCGAGCGCATCAACGCCGACATGGTGATCTTCCAGCGCCCCGAGGTGCCGCACTGGATCGACCGCCTGCGCTCGCTCGTCCTCGAGCACCACGCCGCCACCCGCAGCCCGCTCGCCGAGCGCATCCTGCGCGACTTCGACCGCGAGCTGCCCCGCTTCTGGCAGGTGGTGCCCAAGGAGATGCTCGACCGCCTGCCGGTCCCGGTCCGCGCCGCCCAGGAGGCGCTGCGGGCGTAAGATCCGCTCCTCCTGGGCGCCTCACCTCCGGTGGCGCGGGATCTCCGGCCGGCACAGGCGATGGCGGGGCCGCGACAAATCCGATATGATGGCCGGGTGAACCGGGGAGCGGCCTCCATGCAGACGAGCGTACCCGTGGTGGTTGCGTTGCTCTGGCTCGTCGGCGGCGCGGCGCAGGCGCAGAATCTGGTCCGTTGGGTGGAGCCGGACCAGCGGCGGATCGCCGTCGTCGGCGACACCGCCGCGCAGCGGCAGGTCAGGTTCAGCAGCGGCTGGGAGATTGCGGACTATGCGGCCTTCGCGCGTGGGGAGCTCACGGGCGAGATGGTCTATCTCACCGCCCGGGACGGTGCCGCCATCGACTTCCCGCTGACCGCGTCCGACATTCCCCGCCTGTTCCGCATCGGCGAGGAAGGTGCCATCACCTTCGGCAAGAGCGGCCGGGGCCGCGCCCTGCTCGGCTCGGCCTTCGGCCAGCGCTTCACGGTCGCCGGCCTCGGGCAGCAGTGCTTCTCGTTCCAGTCCAGCGACGTGGCGCGCTCCGGCAGCGCTCCGGGCCTGTCGGACCGGGCGATCTACGGCTATGCCTGCTCGCCGGCCGCGGAGTCGCGCGCGCAGATCGAGGACTTCCTGCGGGCGAGCCGCCTGGTCGGTCCCGGATTCGTCGAGGAGGAGGCGATGATGGCCTCGGCCGAGGCCGATGGTGCGCGCGACTTCGCCCTCGGCCAGGACGACCAGGGCCCGGTGCCGCGCGGTCTGGCGGAGATGCCGCTCGGCTATGCCGTGCCGGATCCGGTCGGCGGCGGCTAGGGCGTCGCCGCGCCGGGCGGAAACGGTCTGCCTCGAGCAGGGCCCTAGCGACCCGTATTGCGGGTCGCTTCCCCTTCGGGATCAGATCGATCGCTGCGCGATCGATGGCCGGTAGGCCCCGAGAAACCCGGAGCGTGTTCGGTCGCACCGAACTCGCTCTAGGGCGGATCGCCGCCGCGCCGCAGGATCACCCACTCGCCCTGCTTGCCGGTCAGCAGCCCCGGGCCGGGCGGGATGCCGCCGCTCTCGGGCACCGGCATGGGCTTGAAGCCGCAGCCCGCGAGGATGCCGAGCACCACCAGGGCGAGCACCGTCCCGCCGAGCATGGCCCGCATCCTCAGAACTTCACCCGGGTCCCGGCGGTCGCGACATAGATCGTCGACGTGCTCGGGCCGTCGCCGTCGTCGAAATCGTAGCTGCGGAAGCCGAGGAAGAGGTCGGTGCCGTAGTCGGCGATCGACTGCAGCGCCACGGCGCCGATCGTCGTGCCCTCGTCCCCGTCGCCCGGCGTGTCCTTGTCGCGGCCGAAGTCGAGGCTGAACGCGGTCTTGCCGAAGCTGAAGAAATCATGCTGCCAGCCGGCCTTGACATATTGCAGCATGCCGGTGCCCTCGTCCTGCTCCTGCCAGGCGGTGCCGTAGGTCAGGCTGAGGCCGGTCGCGTCGTGGAGCACCGAGGCCGATCCGGCATAGACCAGGTCGACGCCGTCCTTGCTCGGGTCCTGGACGCCGACGCCGGCGGTCGCCCTGAGGCCGTGGCCGGTGCCCGCCCAGCGCCCGGCCAGGCCCCATTTCTGGTCGGCGCCATAGGAGGCCGAGGCATAGGCGCCCTGGAGCTTGGGCGTGTCGTAGCGGATGCGGTTGGTGCGGCCCTGGTCGAAATCGGTGAAGACCGAGTTGACGTTGGTCGAGGTCAGATCCTCGTCGTCCTGGCTGCGGAACAGCAGGCCGCCGGCCGGGTCGCCGGTCGAGGCATAGGCCAGGACCTCGGTGCCCGACAGGTCGAGCCGCGCGATGTCCTTGGTCGCCGGATCGCCCTTGCCGAAATAGACGTCGCCCCAGCTCTTGCTCTGCGCCAGGGCCTCGACCTTGCGGAACTCGTCCTTCTGGCTGCCGTCCTCGTTGACCTGGCTGACGTCGGCCGAGTTGTTCGGCGAGAGCGCGAGCTCGAGATTGGCTCCGGCCGACAGGTCGTCCGAGATCTGACCGGTGGCCTGGAGCCTCACCCGGGACACCGAGGCGTTGTTGTCGACGAAGTAGGCCTTCGTGCTCTTGCCGTCGTCCGCGAGGTTGAGCAGCCGGTCGACCTGGCCCGACAGGGCGACCTGGATCCGCGAGCTGCCCGAGGACACCAGCGGCTCCTCGGGCGCAGGGGGCGGCTCGACGGCCGCCGCCTCGATCTCGGCCTGCTTCGTCTCGAGCTGCTCCATCTGCTGCTGCAGGGCGCCGATGGTCTTCTGCTGCGCCTCGACCAGACGCTTGAGCTCCTCGATCTGCTGCCGCAGCTGCCTCTGCTCCGCACTCTGCGCCCAGGCGACCTGCGGCTGGCCCGCCACCGCGATCACCTCGATGGCACCGAGCAGGCTGCCGGCGACCAGGGTCAGGCGGGCTCCGGGCATGGGCGGAATCCTCGCGGCGAGAACGGTTGCTGCCTGACGGCACTCCAGCGCAGGCGGTCTGGAACCCTCGCACCCGAGCGGAGCTGGCCCGCAGCTCACTGTGCGGAGCGACCCGAACCCTGTCAACCGGCCTGGGCCGGGCGACAGGAAGCCGGGACAAGCGGTTGCGACCAGGTCGCTCGGGGAAGCCGCTCGGACCGGGGCGCAGCGTGCCAGCGCCCGGCGCAGATCAGGGTACCCGACGATCGATCGTGTCGTGCAGCCGGATCTATCCAGTCATTGGATGCCAACCACCCGCGCTTCGTTTTCCAAATGCGGTGCGCCCAACCAAACTGCGGTCGGATATCTTGTACAAGGCGCCAGCGAAACGCACTCGCATGCCGAACAGTGACCGGACCTCTGCACAGAAGGCGAGATGTCGGCGATTGGGAGCGAGGGCCGCCGCTGCGACGCTGCATCGCCCGCCGCCGATGCTGGCCGCGATGCTGACGGCTGCATCATTCCAGAGGTCGGCAAATTCGGGCACACCGGCAAATTCGGGGACACCATTGGACTGCACTGGAGTGGACCCCTTGAGCGAGACAGGGAATGGGTGACAGTCCTTCTTGAGGAGGGCTGGATGGCGGGCAAGCAGGCCCGGCGCTTTGACCGGACATTCAAGCTGGCGGCGCTGGCGCGGATGGCG
>JBFWWD010000244.1:0-8924 GCA_050246385.1 Geminicoccaceae bacterium | reverse complement strand
GATCATGATCCGCTTGGCTTCCATCGGTCTCGGTTACAGTCTCGTCACGCTCGGCGTGATCGGGATTATCGTGCCTGTCCTCAACGGCACGGTCTTTCTTGTGTTCGGACTCTTGATCCTGTCGCGTCATACCCGGTGGGCAGCCACCTGGCTGGACTGGCTCAAGGCCCGCAATGCCCGGTTCGGATCCCTGATCGAGCGTGCCGAGGCGTGGGTCGATCGTGTCGAGGCCTGGATTGCGAAACGGTTCAAGCGGTCTCTCGTGGGCTGACTCGAGAATCGACGCCGGGCCGGCCGTTCGATCGGCCACCTCTCCGCGGCCAGGCTGTTGCTCAGGATGAGATGACAGGCGCGAGCCGACATCGCGCCCGCGCAGGAGGAAGAGGCCAATGGCGGTTTGGAAACGGCTCGCGCTGGTTCTGGCGATGGCGGTCGGTGTGGCGGGTGCCGCGAGGGCCGACGTGGTCGTCGGCTCGAAGATCGACACCGAAGGCACGCTGCTGGGCAACATGATCCTGGTGGCGCTCCAGGCCAACGGGATCGCCACCGAGGATCGGATCGCCCTTGGAGGCACGCCGGTGGTCCGCAAGGCGATCACCGCAGGCGAGATCGACATCTATCCGGAATACACGGGCAACGCCGCGTTCTTCTTCAACAAGGCCGACGACCCGGTCTGGAAGAATCTCGCGGCGGGCTATGAGGAGGCGAAGAAGCTCGACTACGAGGCCAACAAGATCGTCTGGCTCACCCCGTCCCCGGCCAACAACACCTGGGCGATCGCGGTGCGGCAGGACGTGGCCGAGCCCGAGAAGCTCGTCACCATGTCGGACTTCGGCGAGTGGGTCTCCGGTGGCGGGCAGGTCAAGCTCGCGGGCTCGGCCGAGTTCGTGAACTCCCCGGCCGCCCTGCCGTCGTTCCAGACGGCCTACGGCTTCACCTTGACCCAGGATCAGCTGATCGTGCTCTCGGGCGGCGATACCGCGGCGACCATCAAGGCGGCCGCGGATCAGACCAACGGAGTGAACTCGGCCATGGTCTACGGCACCGACGGCGCGATCTCGGCCGCCGGCCTGGTCGTGATGGACGACGACAAGCACGTGCAGCCCGTCTACGCCCCGACGCCGATCGTGCGGGAGCCCGTGCTGCAGGCCAATCCCAAGATCGCCGAGATCCTGGCCCCGATCTTCCAGAGTCTGGACCGGGCGACGCTGCAGGGGCTGAACGCGCGCATCCAGCTCGGCGGCGAGCCGGCCAAGGCCGTGGCGGAGGACTATCTGCGCAGCAAGGGCTTCGTGACCAACTGACGATGGCCGCGGTGGCGCTGCCGGTCCGTTCGGCGGTGCCGGACCGGTTGGGGCTCCTGCTGGCGGCGCTGGGAGCTTTGGCCGCGGCATTCCTGCCATTGCTCGATCTGAAGCCGAACCGGATCGCCGCGGGTCAGCCGCATCTCCTGTGGAGCGCCCTCCCGCCGGCCTGGGCGATCGGCCTCACCGTGCTGCTGGCCGTGGCGGCGGCCGTCGCCGTCCTCATCCACCGACCCCTGCCGCGTCTGGTGGCGGGCCTCCTCGGGCTTGCTTTCCTGGCGCTTGCCGTGGGTCACGGGGCGACCGCGCTGGCACCGCCGGGCAACGCCTATGCGCGTGTCTCGCTCGGCAGCGGCTTCTGGCTGCTGCTCCTCGCGCTGGCGCTGCTGGTGACGGATGCGCTGGCGAGAGAACGTCTGGGTCCGGGGATGCGGGTGGCGGCCCTGGTGCTCGCCGCCGTCGCCGTCGCCACCCTTCTCGGCTCGGGGAGCTGGAACGGGCTTTCGGTCATGCGGGAATATGCCTCTCGGGCCGACAGCTTCTGGCGCGAGGCGCGGACCCATGTGCTGCTGTCGGTAGGATCGCTGGCCGCGGCGATCGCCGTCGGACTGCCTTTGGGGATCACGGCGCATCTGCAGCCGCGACTGCGGCCGCCGTTGCTTCAGATCCTCAACCTGATCCAGACGATCCCGAGCATCGCCCTGTTCGGCATCCTGATGGCGCCTCTCGGGTTTCTCGCCGCGACGGTGCCGCTCGCCGCCGAGCTCGGCATCCGGGGGATCGGTGCCGCGCCGGCACTGGTGGCCCTGTTCCTCTATGCCCTGCTGCCCGTGGTCGCAAACACAGTGATCGGTCTCGGTCAGGTGCAGCCCGCGGTCGTCGACGCCGCGCGCGGCATGGGGCTCACCGACCGCCAGATCCTCACCAGGATCGAGCTGCCGCTGGCCTTTCCGGTGATCCTGACCGGCATCCGGATCGTTCTGGTGCAAAGCATCGGGCTGGTCACCGTGGCGGCGCTGATCGGCGGCGGCGGGTTCGGCACCTTCGTCTTCCAGGGCATTGGCCAGACCGCGACCGACCTCATTCTGCTCGGTGCCGTGCCCACGGTCGCCCTGGCCTTCGCCGCGGCCGTCCTGCTCGACGCCGCCGTCGACCTCAGCCGCAGGGGAACCCCATGATCGAGCTGGAGGGGCTGACCAAGCGCTACGACGCCCGGACCGTCGTCGATTCCGTCTCGCTCGTGATCCCGAGCGGCTCGATCTGCGTCATGGTCGGCACCTCGGGCTCGGGCAAGTCGACCGTCCTGCGGATGATCAACCGCCTCGTGGAGCCGACGGCCGGGCGGGTGCTGATCGACGGCGAGGACACGAAAAGCGTGCCCGGCCACGAGCTGCGCCGGCGGATCGGCTACGCCATCCAGGGGCACGGGCTGTTTCCGCACCGCACGGTGGCGGAGAACATCGCGACCGTGCCGGGGCTGCTGGGCTGGCCGCGGGCACGGACCGATGCGCGCGTGGAGGAGCTGCTCCATTTGTTCCAGCTTCCGCCGGCGGAGTTCGCGCACAAATTCCCGCATCAGCTCTCGGGCGGGCAGCAGCAGCGTGTCGGGGTCGCCCGCGCCCTGGCCGCCGAGCCCAACATCCTGCTGATGGATGAGCCGTTCGGCGCCCTCGACGCCATCATCCGCGGCCGCGCCCAGGACGATCTCCGCGCGATCCAGCGCCGCTTCGACACCACGATCGTGCTCGTGACCCACGACATGGAAGAGGCGTTCCGGCTCGGCGACCGGATCGCCGTGCTCAGCGAGGGCCGCCTGCTGCAATATGCCGAGCCGGCGCAGATCGTGCTCGAGCCCGCCGACGCGTTCGTGGCGCAGCTCACCGGGGCCGGCGACCGCGCCTACCGGCTCCTGTCGCTCGCCACGGCGCGTGACGCGCTCGAGCCGGGGTCGGCGGCGGGGCCCGAGGTGCACCCCGACACCTCGCTGCGCGAGGTGCTGGCCGAGCTGGTCTGGACCGGCGCCGCCGCCCTGCCGGTCGCCGCCGAGGGCGCGGCGCTCGGCCGGGTGACGCTGCAGGGCGTGGTCGGGCGGGGCAGGGGCGCGTGAGCCCGGCGAACCTCCTGCGGCTCGCCGGCCTCGCGCTGCTGGTGAGCTTCCTCCTGACGCCGGAGAGCTTCGCGCCCCTGTTCGCGCCGCTCACCGAGCACGGCGCCCCGCCGATCTACACCCAGTCGAGCCTACTCTCGCTGGCCTGGTCGCATCTTCTGCTGGTGTTCGGGGCGGCGTTGGCCAGCGCCCTGCTTGCGGTCGGCCTCGGCATCTTCGTCACCCGACCTGCCGGGGCGGAGTTCCTGCCGTTGTCGCGGGCGATCGTGAACATCGGCCAGACCTTCCCGCCGGTGGCGGTCCTGGCCCTGGCAGTCCCCGTCATGGGCTTCGGCGGCGCGCCCACGCTGCTGGCGCTGTTCCTCTACGGGCTGCTGCCGATCTTCGAGAACACGCTGAGCGGGCTGGGCGAGGTGTCGCCCGAGGTGCTCGACGCCGCCAGCGGCATGGGCATGAGCGACGGCCAGCGCCTGCTGCGGGTCGAGCTGCCGCTGGCGCTGCCGGTCATCCTCGAGGGCATCCGGCTGTCGGTGGTGATCAATCTCGGCACCGCCACCATCGGCTCGACCGTGGCCGCGAAGAGCCTGGGCGAGGTGATCATCGCCGGCCTGCTGTCGAACAACACGGCCTTCATCCTGCAGGGCGGGCTCGTGGTCGGCCTGATGGCCGTGCTGCTCTACGACGCGATGCAGGCCGCCGAGAGCAGGATCGGGCGCCTGCTCGGGCTGCCGCCGCGTCGCCTGGCGGGATGATCAGCCGAGCGGAGCGCAGGCGCGCTCGAGCCATGCGCCGGCCTCGCCGACCAGGTGCTGCAGCTCGTCCAGGACGCGCGCATGGTAGGCGTCGAGCCAGCCCCGCTCCTCGACCGTAAGCAGCTCGGGCACGATCAGCCGCCGGTCGATCGGGCACAGGGTCAGGGTGCGAAAGCCCAGCAGCTCCCGGTCGCCGTTCTCCGGCTTGTCGCGCTGCTCGACCACGACGAGGTTCTCGGTCCGGATGCCGTAGCCGTCGGGCTTGTAGTAGCCGGGCTCGTTGCTGAGGATCATGCCGGGCTTGAGCGGTACCGTGCCGAGCTTGCTGATCCGGGCCGGGCCTTCGTGCACGCACAGGTATGAGCCGACGCCGTGGCCGGTGCCGTGGTCGAAGTCGAGGCCGTGGCGCCAGAGCGCTGCCCGGGCGAAGGCGTCGATCTGCGCCCCGGAGGTGCCGGCCGGGAACACGGCGAGCGAAATCGCGATCATGCCCTTGAGCACGAGCGTGAAGCGCTCGCACATCTCCGGCGTGGCGGAGGCCATGGCGACGGTGCGGGTGATGTCGGTGGTGGCGTCCAGATACTGGCCGCCGCTGTCGATCAGGTAGAGCGTGCCCGGCGTCAGTCGCCGGTTGCTCTCCGGCGTCGTCCGGTAGTGGGGCAGGGCGGCGTTGGGCCCGTGGGCCGAGATCGCCTCGAAGCTGTCGCCGCGATAGAGCGGATCCTTTGCCCGCTCGGCCCGGAGGCGGCCCGCCGCGCCGATCTCGTCGAGGCTGCCGTCGAGCGGCTGCGCCTCGAGCCAGGCGAGGAACCGCGCCACGGCAGCGCCGTCACGGCGCTGGGCGTCGGCGGCGCCGGCGAGCTCCACCGGGTTCTTCTGCGCCTTGGCGAGCACGCAGGGGTCCTCGGCCTCGACCAGCCTGGCTCCGGCCACGGTCAGCCGGTCGAGATAGCCGACATGAGCCGAGCCAGGATCGATCATCACGGAGCGGCCGCCGAGCTGGTCCAGGGCCGCGTGGAAGCCCTCGATCGGCTCGACGGCGATCGCGTTGGGCAGCTCCAGTCCGGTCGGCAGCTTGCGTCGGTCGACGAACCAGCGCGCGGTGCCGTCGCCGCTCAGCAGCGCGAAGCTGAGGACGAGCGGATTGAAGGCGATGTCGCCGCCGCGCACGTTGAGCAGCCAGGCGATCGAGTCGGCCGCGGTCAGGAGCACGGCATCCGCGCCCTTCTTCGCCACCTCAGCACCGATCCGCTCGCGCTTGCTGGCGTCCGCCTCGCCCGCATGGGCGAGCTCGTGCCGTCGTACCGGCGCGATCGGGCGCGGCGGCCGATCGGGCCAGATCGCGTCGATGGGGTTGGGGTCGAGCGGCACCAGCGTGCCGCGACGGGATGCCGCCACCTTCTCCAGCCGCTCGCGCTCGCCGCGCTTGGCCAACCATGGATCGTAGCCGAGCCTGGCGCCCTCCGGCAGGTGCTCCTCCAGCCATTGCGCCAGCGGCTGCTCGACCATGTGGCGCCGCTCGAACAGAGCGTCGTCGACCTCCTGCCCGAGCTGGACGGTGTATCGTCCGTCGCTCAGGACCGTGGCGCGCTCGGGTAGGACGGCCGCCTGCGCCGCCGAGCCCGTGAAGCCGGTGAGCCACGCGACGCGCTCGGCATAGCCGGGCAAGTACTCGCTGCCATGCTCGTCGGTCCGCATCAGCACGAAGCCGTCGACGCCCCGGGCGCGCAGCTCCTCGCGCAGCTGCCGCAGGCGGTCGGCGTGATCCGGCGCCGGGTCCGCCGGTGCGCGCAACCCAGCACGGCGCTCGCGCAGGAGATGCACCAGGCTGTCCGGCAGATTTTCGCCGATCAAGGAGAGCCAAGCGTTCCGATCCGTCCCTGCAGGTGCGGCGTTGACGCCGTCCAGGACCGCGTCGAGCGTTGCCAGATCGAGCTTGACGCCGGCCGCCTGCAGCTGCGCCAGCAGATCGTCGGTGAAGGCCATCAGAGCTCCGTCGTCACTTGGCGGGACGGGCCGGCAGCAGATGCCGGGCGCGGGCGAGCCATTGCGGATGCTCGGTGAGCAGCAGCCGGACCGCGTCGCTGCGCCGCTTCACGTCGAGGATCCGAAATGCGATCTGGAGGTGAGCCTTGACGGTGTGCGGGCTCAAGCTCAGGCGCAGCCCGATCTCGACGTTGCTCGCTCCGCCGTCCGCCAGCGCCAGCAGACATTCCTGTTGGCGTCGCGTCAGCCTGCCCAGTCGAGAGTCGCGATGCGCCCGCGCCTTCGCGGGGACTTCCGCGCCGATCAGCGGCAGCGCCATGAGTTCCGCGACCGACCACACGAACTCCTCGCGCCACGGCTCGAGCGGACCCGCAGGCGTGATGCCGATGCCGAGCACGCCCAGCACCTCCGACAGGCCACGGATCGGGACGTTGACGCAGTTGTGCGGGTCACCGCCGTCGGACCGCGCGAGCTGAACCAGCTCGCCCCCGCGTAGCGCCTTGCTCAGCAGCGGGGTTGCAGCCTGGACGTGCGGCGCGTGCGGACGCAGGCCCTTCTTGCCGACATGGGCAACGTAGCTGATCCGCCCCTCCCGCGGACCGGCCACCGCGACGATCGCGCGGAAGACGCCTGGCACGGCCACAAGCGCGTCGACCATCGCCCGGAGGGCCACGACCGGCGGTGGAGCGGCGAGCACGATCTCCTGCAGCCGGATCAGGCACAGAAGCTCGGCGAAACCGGGCGATGCCGAACCCGGGCTGGACTGCTCAAGGGTGTCGGCAAGCATCTAGGACGCCGTGCGCTACTTGAGCGGCGCCATCACCATGATCATCTGGCGTCCCTCGAGCTTGGGCATCTGCTCGACCTTGGCGAGTTCCGCGATCTCGGTCCTGACCTTCTCGAGAATGCCCATGGCCAAGTGCTGGTGCGCCATCTCGCGGCCGCGGAAGCGCATCGTCACCTTGACCTTGTCGCCCTCGTCGAGGAACTCGCGCACCTTGCGCATCTTGATGTTGTAGTCGTTGTCGTCGATGCCCGGGCGCATCTTGATTTCTTTGACCTCGATCACCCGCTGCTTCTTGCGGGCGGCGTTGGCCTTCTTCTGCGCCTCGTACTTGAACTTGCCATAGTCGAGGATCTTGCACACCGGCGGCGTCGCCGTCGCGGCGATCTCGACCAGATCCAGGCCGGCCTCCTCGGCCCTGGCCAGGGCGTCGCGGGTGGCCACCACCCCGATCATGTTGCCCTGGGCGTCGATCAGACGAACCTCGCGGGCGTCGATTCGATAGTTGACGCGGTGCTCTTCCTGTTGCTGCGCGGCGCTCGCCATATGGGTCGCGAATCCTCCGATGTTGGCTCAGTCAGCCACCCCATATGGCGGCTGGATGTCCCCAATACAACTAGCGCCCGACCTCTACAGGTCGGGCGGCGTCGACTCTCGCTGACACAAAGCGATTGCAGCGTCAAGCGCGAGCGAGGTCTGCGCGCTGTCGCCGAGCCGCCGCAGGCTCACCGTGCGCTCGGCCTGCTCGCGGGCGCCGACGGCAAGAAGCAAAGGCACCTTGCGCAGGCTGTGCTCGCGGACCTTGTAGCCGATCTTGTCGGCGCGCGTGTCGGCCTCGGCCCGCACGCCGGCCCCCTTGAGGCGCTCGACCACCTCGGCAGCATAGCCGTCGGCCTCGTTGGTGACTGTGGCGACCACGACCTGCACGGGCGAGAGCCACACCGGCAGACGGCCGGCATAGTGCTCGATCAGCATGCCGATGAACCGCTCGAGCGAGCCCAGGATCGCGCGGTGCAGCATGACCGGCCGATGCTTGGCCCCGTCGGGACCGACATAGTTGGCGTCCAGCCGCTCGGGCAGCACGAAGTCGACCTGAAGCGTGCCGCACTGCCAGTCGCGGCCGATGGCGTCCCGCAGCACGAACTCGAGCTTCGGCCCGTAGAAGGCGCCTTCGCCCGGGTTCAGCGTGCATTCGAGGTCGGCCGCCCGTACGGCCTCCCACAAGGCATTCTCCGCCTGGTCCCAGACCGCGTCCTCTCCGGCCCGGACCGGCGGCCGGTCGGAGAATTTGACCCGGACGTCCGTGAAGCCGAAATCGCGATAGACCTGCATCAGCAGGTCGCAGAACGCGACGCTCTCGCCGGTGATCTGCTCCGGCGTGCAGAAGATGTGGGCATCGTCCTGGGTGAAGGCGCGCACCCGCATGATCCCGTGCAGGGCGCCGGACGGCTCGTTGCGATGGCAGGAGCCGAACTCGGCCATGCGCAGCGGCAGGTCGCGGTAGCTGTGCAGTTGCTGGTTGTAGATCTGCACGTGCCCCGGGCAGTTCATCGGCTTCAGGGCGAGGTGCTTCTCCTCGGCCTCGAGTGTGAACATGTTCTCCCGGAACTTCTCCCAGTGTCCGGAGCGTTCCCAGAACACGCGATCATAGATCTGCGGTGTCTTGACCTCGACATAGCCCGAGCCGTCGAGCCGGCGGCGGATATAGTTCTCGACCGCCCGCCACAGCGTCCAGCCATGCGGGTGCCAGAACACCGAGCCCGCCGCTTCCTCCTGGACGTGGAACAGGTCCATCTCGCGGCCGAGGCGGCGATGGTCGCGGCGCTCGGCCTCCTCGAGCTGGTGCAGGTGGGCGTCGAGCGCCGCCTTGGTGGCGAAGGCGGTGCCGTAGATCCGCTGCAGCTGCGGGTTGCGAGCGTCGCCGCGCCAGTAGGAGCCGGCCACCTTGGTCAGCTTGAAGGCACCGATCCGGCCCGTGGACGGGCCGTGCG
>JBFWWD010000243.1:0-8956 GCA_050246385.1 Geminicoccaceae bacterium | reverse complement strand
CGGCGACCCAGTCGCGCAGCAGCTTCAGCCGGTTCGGCACCGGCTTGCCCTTGAGCCAGACGTCGGGGTGGAGCAGCAGCGTGTTGGAGCCGAGATCGGAAAGCAGCACGGCGGAGTAGGAAGCCAAGCCCTCCCGCGTCATCGGAAAGGCGGTCGCCGCCTCGTGCGCCGGCAGGTAGTGCAGCTCGTACGGGCTGCCCTCCAGCGCCTTGACCAGAGGCTCCGCGCCCAGATGGAAGGTCACCGAGCCGAACTGGTCGAAGCCCTTGTAGTGGGTGGCGGCGCTGACCCAGCTCTCGCCGGCAAGCAGGACGCGCTTCTTGGCAGGGGCCATCATCGTCTCCGAAGGTCAGGCCGCGAACATGGCGCGGGGATTGTCGACCAGCATCGCCCGGATCGCGGCCTCGGGCACACCGTGACGCCGCAACCGCGGCACATAGTGGCGCAGGACGTAGGCGTAGCCGAAGCCGCCATAGCGGGTGAGCATCATCTTCAAGAACACATCCTGCGAGAGGAGCAGCCGGCCGCCGAAGCCCATGGCGACCAGCCGGGCGATCGCGGCCGCGGTCTCCTCGTCGGACGGGCACTGCACCTGCTGGTCGGCGTACCAGTAGTCCATGCCCAGCATGTCGTACTCGATGAACGCACCGCGCGCGGCGCAGGCGGTCTGGTACTCGACGTCGGCGAAGGACGGGTTCATGTGGCAGAGCACGGTGTGGCGGGGATCGCCGCCCTCCTCCTCGACGATGTCGAGCACCTTGAGCCCGAGCCGGAACCAGCCCGGCAGGTGGACCATCAGTGGCAGGCGCGTGCGCGCCTGGGCCCGCGCCGCGCCGCGCAGCGACTTCTCCTCCTCCGCGGTGAAGTCGGAGGAGACGCCGATCTCGCCGATCAGGCCGATGCGGACTCCATCCATGCCCTCCAGAGCCTCGGCCACGATCTGGTCGGCCACGGCGTCGATCGACATCGCGGCAAGCTCGGGCGGATGGGAGGAGTGCAGATAGTAGCCGGCTCCCATCACCACGTTGAGGCCGGTGGCGGCCGAGATCCGCACGAGCGCCTGCGGGTTCCGGCCGATGCCGCGGCAGGTGGGATCGACCACCGAGGCGCCCCCCTCGGCCTTGAAGGCCAAAAGCTCCTCGATCGCAAGCGGCTCGTCGTCGAGCGCGCAATTGTGCAGATTGACGAACGGATCCATCCGCAGCTCGCCGATGATGCCGGCATGCACCGGCTCGGTGGCGAGGTGCTGGCGGTGCGGCTCGGTCGGCCGGTGCCACCAGCAGCGGCAGTCGTTGAGGATGTGCTCGTGCGGCAGGGTGATGCCGAGTGCCGTGGCCGGGATCGGGCCCATGACGGTCATCACCTGGCCGCTGCCGACATGCGCCGGCGACAGCTCGCTCACGTCCGGACCCTCCGCTG
This sequence comes from Geminicoccaceae bacterium, assembly GCA_050246385.1. GTDB lineage: Bacteria > Pseudomonadota > Alphaproteobacteria > Geminicoccales > Geminicoccaceae > Benzoatithermus. The sequence goes on along the minus strand of JBFWWD010000243.1, from coordinate 7,537 downwards.
CCCCAATCGGGCGAACGCCCGCGTGTTGAGCCAGATCGCGGCCAGGATGATCAGGCCGGTGACAATCTGGGTGAAGAACGGCGAGATGTGGGCGAGGATCAGGCCGTTGCCGATGACGGCAATGGTGAGCGCACCAAGGACCGTGCCGAGGATGGTGCCGCGCCCGCCCAGAAGTGCGGTGCCGCCCAGCACCACCGCGGCGATGACGTCGAGCTCGAAGCCGACCGCGGCGTTGGAGGAGCCCGAGCCCAAACGGGCGGCGATGATGATGCCGGCCACCGCCGCAGCCATGCCGCTCAGCACGTAGACCAGGAGCGTGGTGCGCTGCACGTCGATGCCGGCGCGGCGGGCGGCCTCGGCATTGGCGCCGATGGCGGTGACGTAGCGGCCGAAGGCGGTCTGGGTGAGCGCCACCCAACCGGCGATGGCGGCCAGCACGGCCAGAACGGCCGGCAGCGGTACGCCTAGGACCCAGCCCCGGCCGAGCTGCACGAACCAGCTGTCGCTGGCGATCGGGATCGAGAAGCCCTGGGTCAGCAGCAGCGCCACGCCACGCAGCACCGACAGGCCGGCCAGGGTGACGATGAAGGCCGGGATGCCTTCGCGCGCCACGAACCAGCCCTGCACCGCCCCGACCAGCCCGCCCAGCGCCAGCATCAGCAGGACCGTCAGCGGCCAGGGCATGCCATGCTGCAGCAGGATCGCGAGCAGCGCATTGATCAGCGCCACCGTCGAGCCGACCGAGAGATCGATCCCGCCGGTGGTGATCACGAAGGTCATCGCCACCGCCACGATCAGCAGCGGTGCGGACTGGCGCAGGAGGTTGAGCAGGTTGGTCGAGCTGGTGAACGAGCCGGTGGCGAAGCTGAACACCAGCACCATCAGCACGAAGAAGGCGGCGATGCTCAGGACCGGCGCCTGGGCCTTGAGCAAGTCGGCCATGGCCGAGCCCTGCGGCCGGCGCTCGCGGGAAACCGCGGTCTCGCCGCTCAAGCCGCACCTCGCAGCGTCTTCGCCTTCTCGCCGACGATCAGGCCGACCAGATCCTCGAGGTCGGTCTCGCCGATCCGCCGCTCGGCGACCTTGAGGCCTTCATACATGACGGCGATCCGGTCGCAGACGCGGAACAGGTCCTGCAGCCGGTGGGTGATCAGGACGATGCTGACCCCGCGCGCCGCGAGGCGGCGGATCAGGCGCAGTACCGCCTCGACCTCCGCCACGGCCAGGGCCGAGGTCGGCTCGTCCATGATCAGGACGCTGGGCTCGAAGGCCGCAGCACGGCCGATCGCGATCGACTGCCGCTGGCCGCCGGAGAGCTGGGCAACCAGGGCACGCAGATTGGGGATGTGGATCTCGAGCGCGTCCAGATGCTGCTTCGCCTCGGCGAGCATGCGCCTCTGGTCAAGCAGGCGGACCCCGAGCAGCGAGCGCTTGGGTTCGCGGCCGAGGAACAGATTGCCGGCAACGTCGATCGTGTCGCAGAGCGACAGGTCCTGGTAGACCATCTCGATCCGCTCGGCGCGCGCCTCGGCCGGAGTCGCGAAGCTGACCGGTGCGCCGTCAAGCTCGATGCGGCCGGCATCGGGCACGTAGGCGCCGGCGATGATCTTGGTCAGCGTCGACTTGCCGGCGGCGTTGTCGCCGACCAGCCCTAGCACCTCGCCGGGGTAAAGGTCGAGGTCGACGCCGCGCAGCGCCTCGATCGAGCCGAAGCGCTTGCGGATGCCGGTCAGCCGGATGCGTGGGACCGGGGCGGCCGGGGCCGCCCCTTCCGCCTGCTGCATTACTTGAACACGGCCCGGTAGGGCTCGACATTGTCCTTGGTGACGATGGTGATCGGCACCGCCACGGTCTCGGTCGAGGCCGGCTTGCTCTTGATCGCGTCGAATGCCGCCTGGACAGCTGCGGCACCCATGCCGGCCGGATCTTGCTGGACCACGCCGACGACATAGCCCTCGTCGATGCCCTTGATCGCCGACGCCGTCAGATCCCAGCCGACGATCTTGACCGAATCCTGCCGCCCCTGGCTTTCGACCGCGGCGACCGCCCCCAGCAGCGCCGGCTCGCCGGTGGCGTAGATCGCGGTCAGGTCCGGGTTGGCGGTCATCAGGCTCTCGGCCGCGGACATCGCATTGTCCTGGATGTTTCGGCCGTCGACGACGCCAACGATGGTCACGCCGGGTGCGGCCTTCACCACATCCTCGAAGCCCTTCTGGCGGACGTTCTGGATGGTCGAGTTGAGCGCGCCGACGATGCCGAGCTTGGCCTCGCCGCCCGACACCTTGAGGAAGTGCTCGCCGATGTCGCGACCGGCGGCCTCGTTGTCGACGCCGACCTGGGCGATCTGCGGGCCGGCCGGCAGGATCGCATCGACCGCCGCCACCGGGATGCCGGCGGCCCCGGCCGCTTCGACCGCCGGCATGATGCCGTTGGTGTCGATCGCCACCACGACCAGGCCGTCGACCTTGTCGGCAATGTAGGTCTCGATCGCGTTGTTCTGCGCCGCGGGATCGTTGTTGGCGTTGAAGATGACCAGCTTGGCGCCGAGCTCGTCGGCCTTCTTCTGCGCACCCTCGTTCATCTGGGTGAAGAACAGGGCCTGCTGGTTGATCTGGACCAGCGCGATGGCCGGCTCGTCGGCCCGCGCCTGGAGCGAGGAGAGGGCGAAGGCGGCCACGGCGGCCAGAAGGCTCAGCGCCACAAGAGAACGACGACGGACCATTTGGTGTCCTCCTTTGGGTGGCCGGTCCCGGCGCAACGGCCGACCGGCAGGTTCGCGTGGACCAAGGCGTGGGAACGGTAATCCGCCCCGTTGAAACGTTCAAACGGTCGTTGCGGTCGCGAGCGCGGATTCGACGAGGTCGACGGCGCGCAGGCCGTGCTCCTGAGCGCCCAGGCTCTCGATCGAGCGGCTGGCGCCGGCGACCGCGACCCGCAGCGCCTCGGCCGGCGGCAGATCGTTGGCCCAGGCGGCTATGAAGCAGCCGGTGAAGGTGTCGCCCGCACCCGTGGTGTCGACGGGGCGCGTCGCAGGCGCAGGCGCGTGAACCGGCCGATCGCCGCGGCGCAGCAGCACAGCACCCTCGGGTCCGAGCGTCAGGACGAGCAGTACCCCTGGCGGTGCATCCTCGGCATGAGGGCGCAGGCTGCGCACCAGCTCGGCGGTGCCGCCCGTCGCCCCGGTCGTCTCGCGGGCGACCTCGCGGTTGACGACCACGAGGTCGAACAGCCGGCAGAGCTCGGCGAGCTTTTCCGGCGTTCGCCACGCCCGGGCGAGATGGGTCGTGTGCGTGGCGAGGCGGAGGCCCTGGGCGCGCGCCCGAGGCAGCAGCGGCACCAGCGGGCCGATCTCGTCGCCCTGCAGGTGCAGCACATGGCGGCCGGGCGGCGTGCCCAACGCTTCGAGCCAGGCCGCGAGGTCCTCGGGCGGCACCTGCAGCGGCTCATTGAGGATCGTGCGCGCGCCGTTGGCCTCGAGCACGATGATGCAGCGCGACAGCCGGGCGCCGACCTTACGCGAGCCCGCGGTCAGGGCGACGCCGCGGTCGGCCAGCACGGAGGCGGCCCAGTCGCTGTCCGGATCGTCGCCGAGCAGCGTCATCACCTCGACCGCGATGCCACAGGGGGCACCGAGGCCGGCGGCGGTGACGGCGACGTTGGCGGCACAGCCGCCCAACGTCTTCTCGATGGCCTTCGCGGTCATGCGGTCGTCGCGATGCGGCAGGACCGTCACCTGGGCCGTATGGTCGGCGCAGACATAGCCGACGCTGGTCAGCCGGGGCATGGACGGATCGGCCGGCGGGCGCGGCCGGGCACGGCGCGCGATCAAGGAGCGAGCCGCCGCGTCCGGCACGTAGCCGAGCTCCTCGATCGCCGCGAGAATGGCGGCACGCCTGTCGGGGCCGACGCTGCGGCGGCCGGTCAGCACGTTCGAGACGGTGCCGATCGAGACCCCGGCGCGGGCCGCGACCTCGCGGATGGTCGGGCGGCGCTCGCTCAGGCTACCGGCGCCCGCAGCTCGCGGGAGATCGGTCGCACTTGCCGCCGAGCCGGCGGGAAGCGGCCACTGCCATTTCGCCTGAAACGCAGCCCAAGAGGATTGCCATCCCACGATCAAAAACGTTTCAATCTGCTACGCGCGCGATTCGACAGGGTCAAGCGCCCGGACCCCAGAGCGGCGGTCCTTTCGGAAAGACGGGCAAGCGCGTCGCGCCGTTCTATCGGGGCCGTCCTTCATTGCTCAGCGGATCGCCGCGCCATGCCGCAGGCAGGATCGCTCGCCCGGATCGCGGCCGTCGGCCGGGCGTTCACAGCCGCGCCATCCGAGGCAACCCAGCGCGCGATGATCGATGCCGCCCGCTCGCCGGTCGCGCCCGGCCGGTTCCGTTGCTGCCGGCCCTGAGCGCCACCGCGGGTGCCACCGGCGCGATCGCGTTCCTGGCGCTGGACGGTCTGTTCACCGCGCACATCACCGACAACATCGTGATCCTGGCAAGCCAGGTGGTGACCCGGGGCAATGCCGACCTGGCCGAGCTGATCTCCGTGCCGGCGTTCATGCTCGCCCTGGCGCTGGCAGGGCTGCTCGGCCTGTCCTTGGCGCGCCGCGGCGAGCCCTCGGCGCTCGACGTCCGCCTCCCGCTGCAGGTGCTCCTTCTCCTCGGCTTCTTCCTCCTCGGCCTGCGCATCGACCCGGCGTTCGATCCCGACACACCCGTGCCGCTGCGCGCGGGAATGCTGGGCATCATGGCGATGGCGGTGCAGAACGCCCTGGTCCAGACCGAGCTGCCCGGCGCTCCCACCACGGCCGTGCTGACGACCTCGATCACCCGCTTCGCGATCGCCTCGGTCGATGCCGTGGCCGCCCCGCTGGAGGAGCGCGAGACGGGGCGCGCCAAGGCCGCCGCCCTGCTGCCGCCGATCCTGGGCTTCCTCGCCGGCTGCCTGGCCGGGGTTGTCCTGGCACGGCAGATCGGATTGGCTGCTTTGATGCTGCCGACCTTTCTTGCCACTGTCGCCACCCTGCTGACGTCGGGCGGGACACGGCCATGAGCACCGCGGCCGCCGCTCTCGGCGCGGCCCCGCGTGCCGAGCTGGGCCGCTACGACACCCTCCTCGTCGATTGGCGCGTGCCGATCTTCGGCACCAAGGCCGCGCTCGCCGGGCTGGCGTCGATCCTGCTGGCGTTCCGGTTCCATCTCGACGACCCGCAATGGGCGCTGCTGACCGTCTTCGTCACCATGGCGCCGCAGGCGGGGCACGTCGCCGCGAAGGGGCTGGCACGCATCGTCGCCACCCTCGTCGGTGGGGTGGCCGCCCTGGTCCTGATCGGGCTGTTCGCGCAGGCACCCCTGCTCTTCCTGTTCGGCCTGTCCCTTTGGCTGGCACTCTGCACCTTCGCCGCCCGCTCCTACCGCAACTACATCGCCTATGCCTGGGTGCTCGCCGGCTTCACCGCCTCGATCGTCGGCATCGGCGCCAGCGACATGCCCGACCAGGCGTTCGACATCGCGGTGGCGCGGGTGAGCGAAATCATCCTGGGCGTGGGCTGCGCATTCTTCTTCAGCGCCATCGCCCTGCCCGAGCGGCTGGGTGCCGAACTGCTGGTGGTCGTGCAGGCGACCCGGCGCGACTTCGTGACCTATCTGCACGAGATCCTCCTGCCGGACACCGAGCGGGTGCCGGTGCGCGAGGCGCGGCGGCAGCTCATGGGCGGTCTGATCGCCTCCGACACCATCCGCAGCGTGGTGGCGTTCGAGGAGCCGCCGACCGCCGGCTACGGGGCGGCGCTGGCGGCGCTCAACGCCACCCTGGCCCGGGCGGTGGTCACGGCGCACACGCTGGACATGCAGCTCCGCGCGCTGCGCCTCGCTCTGCCGGCCGCGAGCAGACCGACGTTCGCGCAGGTGCTGAACGACGCGCTCGCCACCATCGATCGCCTGCCGGTCTGGTTCGGCACCAGCGACCGCGCGCTGGCCACGGCCGACACGTTCGCGCGCGCGGCGGAGCGCGCGGACGCGCAGTCGCACGGCGCGGACGACGCGCTGGCCATCGTGCACTATCGCCTCGGCCGCCTGTTCGCCTGGCTCGCCGCCTATGCCCGCGCCAGCGCCGCCGTCCTCGGCCGCCGCGATCTGTTGCGCGACCTGCCGCGGACCGCGTTCACCCCGTTCCGCCACTTCGGGCTGGGCCTGCTCGGCGCGTTGCGGGTGATGATCATCGTGCCCGCCGCCGGGCTGTTCTGGCTCTACAGCGGCACCCCGGCGAACAGCGGCATCCTGGTGATCTGTTCGGTGTTCGTGGCCTTCATGGCCACGGTGCGCCACCCCGATCTCGCCTTGCGCGGCATCCTCCTCGGCTTCTGCTGCGCCTTTCCGGTGGCGGCGCTGCTCTATTTCGTGGTCCTGCCCTCGGTCTCGGGCTGGGTCGGGCTGTCCGCCGCCCTCATCGGCCCGCTGCTCGTCTGCGGCTGCCTGCTCGCCAAGCCGCAATATCGCGGCCATGCGCTCGGCGCGGTGAACATGCTCGCCATCCCGACCGGCTTGCAGAACGTCATGACGTACGACGCCACCACCTTCCTGACGACCAGCTGCACCACCGGGCTCGGCCTGCTGATCGCGATGCTCGGCTTCTCCATCCTGTTGCCCGACACCGAGCGCTTCGCCCGTCGGCAGCTGCTTTCCGGCGTGAGCTCGGCCCTGAGCTCCTTGCTCGCCGAGCGCAGCTCGATCGACGAGTTCACGAGCTCGGTGTTCGATCTGCTCAACGGTTTTGGCTCCGACCTCTCCGACAGCAGCGAGCGCGACCGGCGCCTGCTCGAGGGCGCCTTCGGCGCGATCTCGATCGGCATCGAGCTGCGCCGCCTGCACGAGCGGCTTGCCATGAAGATCTCGCCGGCCTGTCGTCAGGCGATCGGGGCTCTGAACGATGCCGCGCGGCAGCTCGGCGAGACGCCCACGTCGGCCGTGCTCGAGCGCGCCATCGCAGCCGCCACGGCTGGCGCCGAGCATGCGCGGGCAAACGCACACCCCGCCACGGACGACCGGGCAGCGTTGGCCAGCTTCGACGCCATCGCCGACCTGCTATGCCGGCATGGGGACTTCCTGCTCCGGCACGACGTGCCGCCTGCCCCGACACCCGTCACCGGGCCGGCGCGCTGATGGCACGCGAGCTCGCGATCGGCGGTCTGCTCGTGCCGATGGTCCTGGCCGGCCTGGTCTTGAGCGCCGCCCTGTTCGTGCCGCTGGATCTGCTGCTGGGCCGGCTGAACCTCTACCGGTTCACCTGGCACCCGGCGCTCGTGCGCGTGGCTGCGTTCCTGGTCGTCTGGGCGGCGGTCACGAAGCTCTGGCTGGGTTGAGCGACCCATCTTTCGACAGGGACTCCACCGATGGGACTTCTGCTGCGTCTGGGCATCTCCGGGCTGGTCGTGGGGGCCGGGGCCTATGCCGCCTGGTTCCTGTGGACGAGCTATCTCCTGTCGCCGCAGACCCGTGACGGCCGGGTCACCGCCGACATCGTCACCGTGGCCCCGGAGATC
>JBFWWD010000242.1:0-9020 GCA_050246385.1 Geminicoccaceae bacterium | reverse complement strand
CGGGCTGCGCGTCGAGCGCCGGCTGGAGCCCTTCTTCCGCCGACCGCTCAACCGCGTGGTGCGCGAGCCGACCGCGGCGGCGCTGCAGTGGCTGCTCGACCTGCGGCGCGCGAACGAGGGCCTGGGCCTCGCCGAGGAGCGCATCCTCCCCGACGAGGAGGACAGCCTGCAGTCGATCACCCGGAGCTTCGCCGACTATCTGGAGCGGACCTACCAGCCGGGCCGGTTCGAGCGCGGCGGCAACACCAAGACCCACGGCGTGGTCCGCGCCGAGGTCCGCGTCCATGACGGCCTGCCGGCTCATCTCCGCCAGGGCGTGTTCGCCGAGCCGCGCAGCTGGCAGGCCTATGTCCGCTTCTCCGGCCCCGGCCCGGACATGCCTCCCGACATCGAGGATGTCGGCTTCTCCAGCATCGCCGTGAAGCTGATGGGCGTGCCCGGCCCCAAGCTGATGGCGGACGAGCGGCACACCCAGGACCTGATCGCCGTCTGCACGCCGACCTTCGTCACCCCCGACACGCGCGAGAACGCCAAGCTGCAGCTCTGGAGCTTCCGCGACCTGCCGCTGTTCTACTTCCTCAACCTCTACGACCCGCATCTGATCGACTTCCTGATGCAGGGCCTGTGGAACGAGACCCAGTACAACCCGCTCGCCACCCGCTACTGGAGCTGCGTGCCCTATCTCCTCGGCGAGGGGCAGGCGATGATGTACAGCTTCGTGCCGATGTCGGACGTGATCACCGACATTCCCGGCGTGCCCTTCGGCAAGGTCCCGCCCAACTATCTGCGCGACAATCTGCGGGCCACCCTCGCCCGCCAGGACGCCGAGCTCGAGCTGCGCGTGCAGGTGCAGACCGACCCGCACCTGATGCCCATCGAGAACGCCTCGGTCCGCTGGCCGGAACGCCTGTCGCCGTTCGTCCCGGTGGCGACCATCCACATCCCCAGGCAGGAGATCGACACCCCGGCGCATGTCGAGTTCACCAGGCGCCTGTCGATGAACCCCTGGCACTGCATTCCCGAGCATCGCCCGCTCGGCAATCAGAGCCGCGCACGGCTGCGGATGTACAAGGTGCTCAGCGACCTGCGCCAGCGCCGCAACGGCACCCCGCACCTGGAGCCCACCGGGAACGAGCTGCCCGCCTGACGCGGCGCCGCTTGCCCACGGCCTGGCCTGAGCCTATAGGCGGGCGGCCCGACGCGTCGCCGGGCGCCGACGAACCGATTCTGGGGCTGCATGGACGACGAACCGGATTGGTCGGAGGCCGCGACCATCCTCGCCCACGACCCGCGCTTCGCCGAGGGGTCGGTGGTCCCGCCGCTCTACCAGACCTCGCTGTTCACCTTCGCATCCTACGCCCACATGCGCGAGACCTTCGCCGGCCGGACCGGCCAGTCGGTCTACAGCCGCGTCGGCAACCCGACCACCGCCGTGTTCGAGGACAAGCTCGCCCGCCTGGAAGGGGCCGAGGCGGCCCGTGCCTTCGGCAGCGGCATGGCGGCGATCAGCGGTGCCGTGCTCAGCCAGGTGCGGAGCGGCGATCGCGTCGTCTGCGTGCGCCACGTCTATCCCGACGCCTACCGCTTGTTCGAGGTGCTGCTGCCGCGCATGGGCGTGCGGGTCGACTATGTCGATGGCCGCGACCCCGACGCGGTCGGACGGGCGCTGCAGGGCGCGCGCGTGCTCTATCTGGAGAGCCCGACCAGCTGGGTGTTCGAGGTTCAGGACCTCGGCCGGCTCACGGCGCTGGCCCGGCGCGAGGGCGTCACGACCGTCATCGACAACAGCTGGGCGAGCCCGATCTTCCAGCGTCCACTCGCGCACGGGGTCGACCTCGTCCTGCACTCGGCCTCGAAATATCTGGGCGGCCACAGCGACACGGTGGCCGGCGTGGTCGCCGGCTCGGCCGAGCTGATCGGCCAGATCAACCGCATCATCCTGCCCTATCTCGGTGCCAAGCTCGCCCCGTTCGAGGGCTGGCTGCTCGTCCGCGGCATGCGCACCCTCGAGATCCGCATGCGCACGCACGAGCGGAGCGCGATTGCGGTCGCCGAAGCCCTGCGCGGCCACCCGTCCGTCGTCCGGGTCCTTCACCCCGCCCTGGACGGCATGGTGGACGGCAGGCAGCTCACCGGCAGCTCCGGCCTGTTCAGCCTCGAGCTCGACGGCGGCATCGACGTGCCCCGCTTCTGCGACGCGCTGCGCCTGTTCAAGCTCGGCGTGAGCTGGGGCGGGCACGAGAGCCTGGTGATGCCGGCCGCGGTGGTCCACGAGCAGGCCGCGGTCGGGCCGAACTCGGCGATCGATTTCGGCGTCGGTCCGCGTATCGTGCGTCTGCATGTCGGGCTCGAGGCGACGGGCGACCTGATCGACGACCTGACGCAAGCACTCGCGGCCGCGAGAATTTAGAAACGAGGGAGAGACCATGAGGCAGTTGATCGTCGGCACCGCCATGGCCATCGCACTGCTCGCCGGCCAGGCGCAGGCCGAGACCACGCTCCAGCTCACCGAGGTGATCACCAGCCCGCAGCGCACCGAGCTGCTCAAGGGCATGATCGCCAGGTTCGAGGCGGCCAACCCGGGCGTGAAGGTCGAGGTGACCTCGCTGCCCTGGGGCCAGGCGTTCGAGAAGCTCGCCACCATGGTCCAGGGCGGCCAGATCCCCGACGTGGTCGAGATGCCCGACCGCTGGCTGGCGCTCTACGCCAACAACGACCAGCTCGAGAGCCTGAAGCCCTGGATGGACCAGTGGCCCGAGACCAAGGAGCTGACCGACCGCACGATCGAGTTCGGCTCGGTGGTCGACGACACGCCCTACATGATCCCGTACGGCTTCTACATCCGGGCGATGTTCTGGAACAAGAAGCTGTTCAAGGAGGCCGGCCTGGACGGCCCGCCCGAGACCATGGCCGACTTCATGGAGGCCTCGAAGAAGATCTCGGCGCTGGGCGGCGGCAAGACCGGCTATTGCCTGCGCGGCGGCGCCGGCTCCTACAACGGCTACATGATGATGATGGCCGACATGGCCGGCACCAACGAGTGGTTCGACAAGGACGGCAACTCGCTGCTGTCGAGGCCCGAGGCGGTCTCGGGCCTGCAGTTCCTGGTCGACATGTACCAGAACGGCTACGTCTCCAAGGACAGCGTCAATTGGGGCTTCAACGAGATCGTGGCCGGGTTCTACTCCGGCAGCTGCGCCATGCTCGACCAGGACCCGGACGCGCTGATCGCGGTCGCCGAGAAGATGCCCAAGGAGGATTTCGCGGTCGCACCCATGCCGCTCGGGCCGCACGGCAAGGCGTTCCCCACTCTCGGCTATGCCGGCTGGGCGATGTTCAGCGCCAGCGAGCACAAGGACGAGGCCTGGAAGCTGATCGCCGCCCTGTCCTCGGCCGAGGGCAATCTCGAATGGTCGAAGTTCGTGGGCGTGATCCCGACCCACAAGGGGGCGGAGAAGGACCCGTTCTTCGCCACCGAGCAGTACAAGGGCTGGTTCACCGAGCTCAACGACCCGCGCTGGGAGCTCACGGCGATGCCGACCTATCTGGAGGAGTTCGGCTACTTCTCCGACGTGCTCGCGGTCCAGGGCGGCCAGGAGGCGCTCTTGGGCAAGCGCACCGCCGAGGACGTGGCGGGCGAATGGGCCAGCTATCTGAGTGACGCGCAGAAGAAGTGGCTGGCGTCGCGCTGAGCCGGGCCGGCGCCCCGGGCCGGGAACGGCTCGGGGCGCTCAAGCACCTGTTCTCGGTCGTCCTGGAGCCCTACTATTATGTCGGCCCCGGGCTGATCCTGATCGGCCTGGTCATGATCGTGCCGCTGATCGTCGGCATCGGCTACTCGTTCCAGAACATCCAGATCCTCAACCCGTTCAAGACCGGCTGGGTCGGCCTGCAGCACTACCGCGCCCTGCTGCAGGACGCGGTGTTCTGGCACGCGCTGCTCAACACGCTCTGGTGGACCTTCGGCTCGCTGACGATCCAGTTCTTCTTGGGCCTGGGCCTCGCCCTCCTGCTGGCCGAGCCGTTCACCGGCCGCCGCCTGGTCCAGGCGCTGGTGTTCGTGCCCTGGGCGGTGCCGAGCTTCATCTCCGGCCTGGCCTGGGCGTGGCTGTTCAACCCGATCATCGGCCCCCTGCCCCACTGGCTCGCGGCGCTCGGCATCCTGGCTGCCCCCGACAACATCCTGGCCGACCCCGCGATCGCGATGTGGGGGCCGATCACCGCCAATGTCTGGTGGGGCGTGCCGTTCTTCGCGATCACGCTGCTGGCGGCACTGCAGGCGATCCCGAACGAGATGTACGAGGCGGCGGCGATCGACGGGGCCGGGCCGTGGCAGCGGTTCGTCCACGTCACCCTGCCGTTCCTGGCACCCACCATCGCCATCACCGTGCTCCTGCGCACGATCTGGATCTCGAACTTCGCCGACCTGATCGTGGTGATGACCGGCGGCGGCCCGGCCAACACCACCCAGATCCTGCCCAGCTACATCTTCACCACCGCCTACAAGAAGCTCGACTTCGGCTATGCCGCCACGATCTCGATGGCGCTCCTGCTGCTGCTGTTCCTCTACTCCGCGGCCCTGATCCGTCTGCGCCGCAACCTGCGGAGCACGGTATGAGGCTGCTCTGGCCGCCGGCGCGCTATGTCCTGATCCTGGCCTATGTCCTGTTCGCGCTGTTCCCGCTGTTCTGGCTGGTGAAGATCTCGTTCACGCCCGGCCCGCTGCTCTACAGCGAAGGCATCCGGCTGTGGCCCTCGGCGACGACGCTGGAGAATTTCCGCTTCGTCCTGCTGCAGTCGCAATTCCCCTGGTTCTTCGCCAATTCCCTGACGGTGTCGGCGGCGACGGCGGCATGCGTGACGCTGCTGGCCGGTGCCGCGGGCTATGCGCTCTCGCGCTTCACCTTCCGCGCCAAGCCCGTGATCGCGTTCCTGCTCTTGCTGACCCAGATGTTTCCGCTGGTGATGCTGATCCCGCCGATCTACCGCCTGATGGTGCCGCTGGGCCTCACCGACAGCCTGCTCGGCCTGATCGTGGTCTACACCGCCTTCAACACGCCGTTCGCCACCTTCCTGATGCAGTCCTTCTTCGACGGCATCCCGGTGACGCTGGAGGAGGCGGCGATGATCGACGGCTGCACCCGCTTCGGCGCCCTGCGCCGCGTGATCGTGCCGCTGACGCTGCCCGGCATGGCGGCGACCCTGGGCTTCGTGTTCACCGCCGCCTGGTCCGAGCTCCTGTTCGCCCTGATGCTGGTGAACTCCGAGGAGAAGATGACCTTCCCCGTCGGTCTGCTCTCGTTCGTGTCCAAGTTCGCGGTCGAATGGGGCCAGATGATGGCCGCCACGGTCCTGGCCCTGATCCCGGTCTGCATCTTCTTCGCGCTGATCCAGCGCTATCTGGTCCAGGGCCTGACCGCGGGCGCGGTGAAAGGCTGAGCCGGCGCCGTCTCAGCGCGCGCCGATCTCCCGCTCGGCCTGCAGCCAGAAGTCCATCTCCCGGCCGGTCGGCGCGCCCGCCTCCTCCCACAGCTCGTAGGCGCGGCGGCGGATCTGCTCTTGGAGGTCGCTGCCGTCGTCCGTGGCGCCGACGCCGGTGGCGCCCCCGAAGGCCGGCGGGTCGCTCGCGTCCATGCTCTCGGCCGAGGCTTCGTCGACCTTGTCGAGCTTCGGCTCCACCGGCTCCTCGGGCTTGCCGCGGGCTGGGATGGCATTCATCGCATGGCTCCTTCGGGCAGCACGTGCAAGGAACACGGCAATGCCATTTCGGTTGCGGTGCGATGGAACCGCTCAGCTCATGCTTCGCTTTGTGCCCAGGGAGCTCTCGCGGGATCGGACATGGACACACGGACAGGGTCGATACGCGGCGCGAGGCAGGCAGCGGCGGACACCGACTTCTGGCGCGGGCTCGCCCGAGCCGTCGCCGGTGCCCTGCTGTTCGGGCTGCCGGTCTTCATGACGATGGAGATGTGGTGGCTCGGCTTCGCCATCCGGCCGGTCAGGCTCGCCCTGTTCCTGGCCCTGTCGCTGCCGCTGCTCGCCTGCCTGTCCTATCTGGCCGGCTTCCGGCACGACGCCGGCTGGCTGGATGCCCTCGTCGACGGATTGGTGGCCTGGCTCGTCGGCGCCGTCACCGCCGCGCTGGCGCTCGCCCTGTTCGGTGCCTTGAGCCCGGGCATGTCGCTGCCGGAGATCGCGGGCAAGGTGATCCTGCTCAGCGTGCCGGCCGGAATCGGCGCGGCCCTCGCCAGCAGCCAGCTCGGGACCGACCGCGACGACCAGGACGACGACCGCCACCAGAGCTATGGCGGCGAGCTGTTCCTGATGCTCGCGGGGGCCGTCTACTTCGCCTTCAACATCGCCCCGACGGACGAGGTGCCCCTGATCGCCATCCGGCAGACCAGCCCCTGGGTCGCGATGGTGCTGGTCCTGGCCTCGCTGCTCGTGCTGCACGGCTTCGTCTACGGCGTCGGCTTCCGCGGCGGGCACGGCGTCCGGCCCGGGCGCAAGGCGATCGGCGAGCTGCTCGGCCTGACCCTGCCGGGCTACGTCATCGCGCTCCTGGCCTCCGCCTATGTCCTCTGGACGTTCGGCCGGCTCGAGGGCCTGCACTTCGCCGCCATGCTCCACGTCGTCCTGGTGCTGGCCCTGCCCGCCTCGGTCGGCGCCGCCGCCGCGAGGCTGATCCTGTGAGCCGGCCGACCCCGCCCGCGATTCCCCTGATCGAGCTGGTGCTCGCCGCGGTCAGCGCGGCCACGATCGCCTTGCTGCTGGGCTATCTCGGCCTGCAGGAATGGCGGAGCCGATCCCCCCGGCCCCCGGAGATCACGGTCCGCCTCGGCAGCGCCCAGCCCCTCTCGTCGGGCTGGCTCGTCCCGTTCGCGGCCGGCAATGTCGGCGACCTGCCGGTCAGCCAGCTCACCGTCGAGCTGACGGCGGGCGAGGAGCGCGCCGAGACCGTGATCGACTTTCTGGCCGCTCGGTCGACCGCGAAAGGCGGCTTCTTCCTGAGCGGCGATCCCGGCACGGCGCCGCTGCATGCGCGGGCGCTCGGCTTCGTCGAGCCATAGCCACAAGGGAGGTGGCGGACATGCGCCTTGCCGACCGATTGCTCCTCGGCGTCTCCAAGCTGTTCTTCGCCGTGACGGCGCTGGCCCTGTTCCTGCTCGCCGCCAGCCTGGTCGCCGTGGCCGTGTCCGGCACCTGGGCATCCCTGCCCAGCCCCGACAGCCTGCCCAAGATCCTGCGCAGCATCGGCCTCCTGACCATCGCGGTCGCGGTGTTCGAGGTCGCGAAGTTCCTGCTCGAGGAGGAGATCATCCGCGAGCGCGAGCTGCGCTCGATCACCGACGTGCGCCTGTCGCTGACCAAGTTCTTCGCCATCGTCGTGATCGTGCTGTCGCTGGAGGGCATCGTGCTGGTCTTCGAGGTCAAGCTCGAGGAGCTCGACCGCCTCATCTACCCCACCGCGCTCATGGCCGTCGCGATCCTGGCCCTGGTCGGCCTCGGCCTGTTCCGCTGGCTCACCGACCCGGCCCAGGCGAACGCGGAGCTGCGCCGCGCCGAGGAGCAGGCGGCCCAGGCCGACAGCCCGTCGGCCGAAGGCTAGGGGGTTGCCGCACTGAGCGGAAACGCCCTGCTCCCGCACCGCCTACGACTTCACCAACAAGCTGCCCGGGACGATCGAATGTCAGTAGGGCGCGGCGCTTGATGTATGGGCCGGTTGCTTCCTGCACAGCGCGAGGTGTATCCTCGCTGTCTCTGATTCGCCGACGGGCCGGGCATGCGCACCAACATCGATCTCGACGACGATCTTCTGGAGGAGGCCCGGCGCCTGTCCGGGCTGCGCACCAAGAAGGCCGTCGTCGACAAGGCGCTGGCGACCTTCATCCGCTGCGCCCGCGAGCGCGAGGCCCTGGCGATGTTCGGCAAGCTGGAATGGGTGGGCGATCTCGCCGCGAGCCGCGAGGGCCGCACGCACGATGAGGCGCGCGCACCCGACGCCGCCCCGGAGCCCGCTTGGTCTTGATCGTCGTTGACAGCACGGTCTGGATCGACTTCTTCCGCGGCAGCGCCACCCGCGAGACCACGGTGCTGCGCTCCCTGATGGGACTGGGCGTCGTCCTGGTCGGCGATCTCGTCCTGGCCGAGGTGCTGCAGGGCTTCCCCGACGAGCGCCAGGCCGAGGCGGGTCGCCGAACCCTGGAGCGCTTCACCGTCGAGCCCATGGTCGGCCATGATCTGGCGGTCGCCGCCGCCCTGAACTTCCGCCGCCTGCGCGCCCAGGGCGTCACGGTCCGCCGCACCATCGACCTCCTGATCGGCACCTTCTGCATCGAGCGCGGCCACGCCCTCCTCCACCACGACCGCGACTTCGACCCGATGGCCGACCGGCTGGGCCTGCAGGTCGTATGAAGGACGCCCTGACCGCCGGCCCTACCCCTCCGAGCCCGCCTTCCTAGGCCGGGTCGCCACCCGCATCGTCAACGAGGTCAAGGGCATCAACCGCGTCGTCTACAACTTCGCCAGTAAGCGGCACGACCGAGTAGGAGTGACAAGCAAACTGCTGGAGGCTGTTCGGCGTGCAACTTCGGCAATCAATAGCTGGGTCGCTCACGAGGTCGAAGTACTTCGTGCGCCAGAAAATGCCCGTGCAACCAACACCAAAGATAATCCCTCAACTCCGACATGTCTCGAACGTTTATCAAGACTACTCGGAGGATGGGCACATAATCGGCAGTGCGTTCGCGGACAAGCTGCCGCAGCAGGTGACTCGTCACCGGCTCTCTGAATCTGATAGTATCACTGGCACGCCAAAGGCTTCTCAATCAGTCAACGACAACTTCGATATGTGAGGCCGGATCATCAAGGCGCCCCCCGATCATCATACTTGCCGCTCGAAACAAGCGGCCCGGTGCTTGGCCATCTATCGCGTCGAGCTGCGCGGCCTGAGCCAGTATCGCGCCGGATACTCCAAGGTAGCCATGGCCTGCTTCAATCAGATCAGCCGTATAGCGGAT
>JBFWWD010000241.1:0-9032 GCA_050246385.1 Geminicoccaceae bacterium | reverse complement strand
AGGGTGTGGGTGATGCGCAGGAGCTCGGCCACCTCGCCCACGCGCCGCTTGATCTCGTCTCCCGGGAGCCTGGCCTCGCGCAGCGGGTAGGCGAGATTCTCGCGGACGCTCAGGTGCGGGTACAAGGCGAAGGTCTGGAAGATCATCGCGATCCCCCGCCCCTGCACCGGTGCCGTCGTGATGTCGCGACCGGCGAATTCGATACGGCCCGCCTCCAGCCGCTCCAGGCCGGAGATCGCCCGCAGCGTGGTGGTCTTGCCGGCCGCGCTCGGCCCGAGCAGGCAGTAGAACTCGCCCGCCTTGACCTCCAGCGACAGTCCGTCGAGCGCGGTGATGCGCCCGTAGCGCTTGACCAGCCCGGTCAGCGTCAACTCGGTCACGCGGCCTCGCCCGATCCCTGTTCGGTTGTAATACCAGTTGCCGGCAAGCTAGCGGCTGCGCCGGAGGGCGCAAGCCCTCATCTGGGCCCGGCTCGGGTCCGCGGGCCCCGGTGGTGGACGAGCCGGACGTGCGTTGCTTTCCTCCGGTCCTTCGCCGATCCGCTGCCCGGCGTGCTCGACGCGCCAGGCTCGCGGCGGAACTCCTCGCTCTTCCTCTCGGGCCAGCAACCCTGGGCGGGATATTGCGTTGGTCTGGTGCTGGCTATCTCCGTCTTGGAGGATCGCCAGGGATGGCGATGACCAGTGCCGGATGATGGCGTTGCCCGACCCGTGCGGAACCGGCGGAACTCACCGCGAGGGATCGCCCGCACGCTGCTATGGCTGTTCGGCCTGGCTCTGGCGCTGCTCTTCGTCGCGACGACCATCAACGTCCTGTTGCTCATCTTCGCGGGCCTTCTGGTCGGGATCTTGCTGCGGGCCTGCTCGATGGCGGTGTCGTGTAGAACGGGCCTTGGCCCCGGCCTCTCGCTGGCGCTGGTGCTGATCGGGCTGGCGGCTCTGCTGGCCGGCGCCGCGTTCTTCCTCGCGCCGAATGTCGCCGTCCAGCTCCGCCTCCTGGCCGACCAGCTGCCCAAGGCCTGGCAGGAGCTGCAGGACCGGCTCGGCTGGCTGGCCGGCGATGACGCGTTCCAGACTCTCGAGGCTCGCATCGCCGGTTCGGTCCGCGGCGCGGGAGGCGATGTCGCGAGCCAGCTCGTCGGTGCCGCCTGGGGCACCGTGGGCGTGATCGGCGCGGCGATCCTCATCTTCTTCATCGGGGTCTATCTGGCCGCCGACCCGGGCTCCTATCGGCGAGGCATCGTCGCGCTGGTCCCGCCGCCTCGCCGTGGCCGGGCGAGCGAGATCCTGGATGCGCTCGGGTCGACCCTTCTCTGGTGGTTGATCGGCAAGTCCATCTCGATGACGGTCGTCGGCGTGCTGACCTGGATCGGCCTCTGGCTGCTCGACGTGCCCCTGCCGCTCACGCTGTCCTTGATCGCGGCCCTGCTGACCTTCGTCCCCAACCTCGGGCCGGTGCTCGCGGCCGCACCCGCGGTCCTCCTCGCGATCCCCGCCGGCCTCGGCCTCGCAGCCTGGGTGCTCGCGATGTACGTGGCGGTCCAGACGATCGAGAGCTATCTCGTCACGCCTCTGGTTCAGCAGCGTACCGTCGCATTGCCGCCTGCGCTGGTGATCTCGATGCAGCTCATCATGGGGGCGTTGGCGGGCGCCGGCGGTCTCGCGCTTGCGACACCTCTCACCGCGGCCGGCCTCGTCCTCACGCGCGAGCTCTACGTCCGCGACGTTCTCGATCGGCGACGGAGCATCTAGCCCGAGTTCGCAGTGAGCCGCGTCGAGACGGCTCCACTCGGGCGCCGCGCAGGCTCAGAGCTTGATCTCGGTGCCCAGCACTTTGAGGCACTCGCGCATGAACGCGGCGAGCCCGGGCCAGCCCTTGGCCGAGACCAGCTTGCCGTCGACACGCGCCCCCGTCGGCTCGACGTCGACATAGATCCCGCCCGCCAGCCGGACCTCGGGCTCGCAATAGTGGAGCGCCGCCACCTGCTTGCCTTTCACCACGCCGTCGACGGCGATCAGGATCTGCACGCCGTGGCAGATGGTGAAGATCGGCTTGTCGGCGTCATGGAAGTGCTTGACCAACCGCTGCACGCGCGGGTCGATCCGGATGTATTCCGGGCCGCGCCCGCCGGCGCAGTAGACCGCGTCGTACTCGCCGGGATCGACTTCCGCGAAGGTCTTGTTGAGTGTGTAGAGGTGACCGGGCTTCTCCGTGTAGGTCTGGTCGCCCTCGAAGTCGTGCAGGCTGGTCTTGATGTTCTCGCCCGCCTTCTTGTCCGGGCAGACCACATGCACCGTGTGCCCCACGGCATGCATCGCCTGCTCGAACACGAAGATCTCGTACTCCTCGCTGAACTCACCCACGAGCATCAGGATCTTCTTGCCAAGCATTCAGTTCACTCCCTACCTGCTGACACCATAACGACGATCCCGTGGCGATTGGGCGGGTACCAACCGAGATCGAGGATCGCCGAGAGTTCGTATGGGCACGATCCCGGCAGATCCCGAGCCGTCTCCGCCTCGCGGTGAGCTTCCAAACCGTGGACGGCCAGTAGGCGACCACGCCCGTACAAACTCGGCAATTGGCGGATGAGATCGCCCCTCAGGCTTCGGCTCAGCTTGCCCTCGATCTCGACGCGCGCGTTGATGACCGAAGCCCGCCACCCGCTGCGTGAATCGCGGGACCGCGAGTACTCCAACTTGAGCAGATGCTCGATGATCCGCCGGACATGGCCCCGGACCGCATCCCGGCGCTCGCTGCCCACGTCCTCGATCTCCTCTGCCAAGTGATCGAGATCGAGCGGGCCGTTCCAGCGGCCGCCGGCCATGCGCCGCAGTGCCGTCGCCTGGTCGCGAGTCCAGGCGTAGAAATCCTCCTCGTAGAGCTCATCGGCCTTGGTCGCCATAGGCGGCTCCTTCGCAGCGCCTTTCGCTTCCATCATGCCTCAAGCGGTCACTCCCGTCTCTTCCCACCGTCCGGAGCCGGCCGACCGCAGCACCGCCTCGCAGACCTTCTGGGTCTGCAGCGCACTCTTGAAGTCCGGCTGTGCCGGCTCGCCGGTCTCCAGCCCCTTCAGGAAATCGGCGACCGCGTGCACGAAGCTGTGCTCGTAGCCGATGATCAGGCCGGGCACCCACCAGTGCGCCATGTAGGGATGCTCGCCGTTGGTGACGTGGATCCGGCGCCAGCCGGTGGTGTGGCTCGGCACCTTCGCACCGGTCTCCTTGGCCCGGTATTCGAAGAAGTCGAGCCATTCGGGCTCGTGCAGGTCGAACCTGACCGAGCCGTCGTCGCCGTTCAGCTCGAAGGTCTTGAGCGCCTTGTGGCCGCGGGCGTAGCGCGTGCTCTCGAACACGCCCATCGAGCCGTTGGCGAACCGGCAGATGAAGATGCAGGCATCGTCGATGCCCACCGGCTCGACCTTGCCGGTCTCCTGGTGCAGCCGCTCCTTCACGAAGGTCTCGGTCTCGGCCAGCACCTTGGTGATCGGCCCGTTCAGCCACATCGCCGTGTCGATATTGTGCGCCAGCAGATCGCCGGTCACGCCCGAGCCCGCCGCCTTGACGTCGAGCCGCCAGAGCGCCGCGCCGCCCTGCGGCACGTCCTCGGCGATGGTCCAATCCTGCAGGAACTGGGCGCGATAGTGGTAGGGCCGGCCGATCCTGCCCTCCTCGACCAGCTGCCGCGCCAGGCTGACCGACGGCACGCGCCGGTAGTTGTACCAGACCATCGTCGGCACGCCGGCCTGCTCGACCGCGGCCACCATCGCCTCGCCTTCGGCCACGTCCATGGCGAGCGGCTTCTCGCACAGGATCGCCTTGCCGTTGGCGGCGGCCGCGAGGGCGATCTCCTTGTGGAGATTGTTCGGCACGCAGACGTCGACCGCATCGATGTCGTCGCGCTCGACCAGCTTCCTCCAGTCGGTCTCGACCGCGCCATAGCCCCAAGTCTCGGCGAAGGCCCTGGCCTTGGCCGCGTCGCGGGCGCAGACCGCCTGCAGGACCGGCCGGTGCTCGAGCTCGGGGAAGAAGTTCGCGACCTTCCGCCAGGCGTTCGAGTGCGCCCGGCCCATGAAACCGTAGCCGATCATGCCGATGCGGTAGGGCTTGGTCATGGCACGGCCACCTTGGTCCAGGCACCGTTCTTGCGGCTCGAGGCCACCACCGCCTCGATGAACGCGACACCGGCCACGCCGTCGGCGACCGAGGGTGCCAGCGTCGCCCCGGGATCGGGTGCACGATCCTCCAGCTTGGCCCAGATCAGCTCCGCGGCGTCGCTGTAGATCGTGGCGAAGCCCTCGAGATAGCCCTCGGGGTGACCCGCCGGAATCCGGGTCACCCGTCCCGCCACCGCGTCCGCACCCGCACCGCCCCGGCGGATGAGCCGGGGCGGCTCGCCATAGGGCGCGAAGTGGAGATAGTTCGGGTCCTCCTGCGCCCAGCTCAGGCCGCCCTTGTCGCCATAGACCCGCAGCCGAAGCGCGTTCTCGTTGCCCGGCGCCACCTGGCTCGCCCACAGCATGCCCTTGGCCCCGCCCGCAAAGCGCAGCATGACGTGTGCATTGTCGTCCAGCGCGCGGCCGGGGATGAAGGTCGAGAGATCGGCGCTCAGGCTCTCCGGCGCCAAGCCGGTCACGAAGCTCGCGAGGTTCATGGCATGGGTGCCGATGTCGCCGGTCGAGCCGGTGGGGCCGGAGCGGGCCGGATCGGTGCGCCAGCCGGCCTGCTTCTGGCCGGTGTCCTCGAGCTTGGTGGTGAGCCAGTCCTGGGCGTACTCGGCCTGGACGACGCGGATCGTGCCGAGCTTGCCCTCGGCCACCATCTGCCGCGCCTGCCGGACCATCGGATAGCCGGTGTAGTTGTGCGTCAGGACGAAGGCGCAGCCCGACTTCGCGACCCGCTCGGCCAGCCTGCGGGCATCCTTGAGCGCCGTCGTCATCGGCTTGTCACAGATGACGTGGACGCCCCGGTCGAGGAACGCCTTGGCGGCCGCGAAATGCACATGATTGGGCGTGACGATCGCGACGGCGTCGATGCCGTCCTTGCGCCGCGCCTCGCGCTTGGCCATCTCGGCGAAGTCGCCGTAGCAGCGCGCCGGATCGAGGCCCAGCTCCTCGCCCGAGGCCTTCGCCTTCTCGGGCGTGGAGGCCAGCGCCCCCGCCACCAGCTCGTAGCGGCCGTCGAGCCGGGCGGCGATCCGGTGCACCGCGCCGATGAACGCGCCCTGTCCGCCGCCCACCATCCCCAGCCGCAGCTTCCTGCGCGCCGTTGCCATCGCTTGCTTGCTCTCGCTGACCACGGTCGCGTTCCCCCTACTGGACCAGCCTGGTCCAGGCACCGTTGTTGCGGCCCGAAGCCAGCACCGCCTCGATGAAGCGCATGCCGTCCAGCCCCTCCTTCACCGTCGGCAGCAGCGCCGCGTCGGGATCGGGCGCACGGTCCTCGATCCGCGCCCAGAGCAGCTCGGCCGCGTCGCCGTAGAAGTTGGCGAAGCCTTCGAGGAACCCCTCCGGGCAACCGTCCGGCAGTCGCGTCAGCCGTGCCGCCGCTGGGCCGGCGACGGGACTGCCGCGCGAGATCAGCCGCGGCGCCTCGCCGAGCATGGCGAGGCGCAGCACGCCCGGATCCTCCTGCGCCCAGGTCAGGCCACCCTTCTCGCCGAACACCCGCAGCCGCAGCGCGTTGGCGTTGCCGGGCGCCACCTGGCTCGCCCACAGCATGCCGGTCACGCCGTCCGTGAACCGCAAGAGCGCGTGGACATTGTCGTCGATCGCTCGGCCCGGCACGTGGATGTTCACATCGGCCGCCAGCTCGACCAGCTCCAGCCCGCCGACGAAGCAGGCGAGGTTGTGGGCGTGGGTACCGATGTCCGCCACCGTCCCGCCCGGTCCGGAGCGGGCCGGGTCGGTACGCCATTCCGCCTGCTTCTGCCCTTCCCGCTCGATCGGCAGCGCCAGCCAGTCCTGCGGATACTCGACCTGGATGACCCGCAACCGGCCCAACGCGCCCGCAGCCACCAGTGCCCGCGCCTCGCGGACCATCGGATAGGCGACATAGTTGTGCGACAGGAGGAACAGCCGCCCCGACTCTTTGACTCTTCGCGTCAGCTCTTCCGCTTCGGCCACGGTCGTGGTCAGCGGCTTGTCGCAGATGACGTGGAAGCCGGCGTCGAGGAATGCGGCCGCGACCGGCAGGTGCAGGTGGTTCGGCGTGACGATGGCGACCACATCGATCGCATCGGCGCGCCCACGCTCGGCGGCGGCCATCTCGCCGTAGCTGGCGTAGACGCGCTCGGGAGCCAGCCCCAGCTCGGCACCCGATGACCGCGAGCGTTCGGCGTCGCTCGCGAAGCACCCGGCCACCAGCTCGTAGCGGTCGTCCATGCGCGCCGCGAGCCTATGGACAGCGCCGATCAGAGCGCCCTGCCCGCCGCCGACCATGCCGAGCCGGAGGCGACGCCTCCTCAACGGTCGAGGCCGAGGGCGCGGCGGTTTGCCGTCTCGTCCGGTGCGCCGCCGGTATAGTCCTCGAAATTGCGCTCGGTCACCCGAATGATGTGCCCGGCGATGAACTCGGCCCCCTCGCGCGCGCCGTCCTCGGCATTCTTGAGGCAGCACTCCCACTCCAGCACCGCCCACGAGCCGTAGTCGTAGCCGCTGAGCTTGCTGAAGATGGCGGAGAAGTCGACCTCGCCGTCGCCGAGCGAGCGGAAGCGGCCGGCGCGGTTCACCCAATCCTCGAACCCGCCATAGACACCCTGCTTCCCCGTGGGGTTCAGCTCCGCATCCTTGACGTGAAACGCCTTGATCCGCTCGTGGTAGAAATCGATGAACGACACGTAGTCCAGCGCCTGCAGCACGAAGTGCGACGGGTCGTAGTTGATGCAGCAGCGCGGGTGGTTGTCGACCTTGCCGAGGAAGCGCTCAAAGGAGGCCCCGTCGAGCAGGTCCTCGCCCGGATGGATCTCGTAGCAGACGTCCACTCCGGCCTCGTCGAACGCATCCAGGATCGGCCGCCAGCGTTTGGCGAGCTCGGCGAAGGCGGTGTCGATCAGGCCCTTCGGCCGCGGCGGCCAGGGATAGAGATAGGGATAGGCCAAAGCACCCGAGAAGGTGACGTTCGCGCCCAGGCCGAAATGGCGTGACGCCTTGGCGGCCCACAGCATCTGCTGCACGGCCCATTCCTGGCGCGCCTTGGGATTGCCGTGCACCGCCGCCGGCGCGAACGCGTCGAAGCCCTCGTCATAGGCCGGATGCACCGCGACCAGCTGGCCCTGCAGGTGCGTGCTGAGCTCGGTGATCGCGAGCCCGTGCTTGGCGACCGTGCCCTGCACCTCCTCGCAATAGGCCTTGCTCGTCGCCGCCTTCTCGAGATCGAACAGTCGGCCGTCCCAGCTCGGGATCTGGACGCCCTGGTAGCCCAGCGACGCGGCCCAGCCGCAGATCGCGTCGAGCGAGTTGAACGGCGCCGCGTCGCCCGCGAATTGGGCGAGAAAGATCGCCGGACCCTTGATGGTCTTCATGTCCGTGCCTCCCGTTGGCGGCGCACCCTAACCGACCGGCGCGCAGTTTCAACCGCGTCGCAGGAGACGAGCGGGGCCTGGCACGACCCTGTCACGCTCGACGCGCAATGAGGGCCGCGCCGGGGGCACCGCTCGCCGGCGCGGACCGCGCGCGGCGGGCGCTCTGGCCCGGATGAGGTGCTCGTGCCGGGCTCAGGCCCGGGCGGCGGCGGGCTCGCGGGGTGCCGCCCGGCCCTTGGCCGCGATCCTGGCCTGGCGGCGGCGCTGGAGCTGCTGGTCGGCGAGCACGCCGAACAGGATCACCGTGCCCATGACGGCGAAGTTGAGCGAGCTCGGGATGCCCAGGAGGTTGACCAGGTTCTGCAGCACCTGGAGCAGGATGGCCCCCAGGACGATGCCCAGGATCGAGCCCTCGCCGCCGCGCAGCGAGCAGCCGCCCAGCACGGCTGCGGCGATGGCGTAGAGCTCGTAGAAATTGCCGTGGGCCGAGGGCGAGATCGAGTTGGTGTAGAAGGCGATGAACACCGCCGACAGGCCGGCCAAGGCACCGCAGATGATGTAGGCGGTGGCGGTGACCAGGCCGGTGTTGATGCCCGAGAAGCGGGCGGCCTCCTCGTTCTTGCCGACCGCGAACAGGTAGCGGCCATAGACCGAGCGGTGCAGGACCACGGCCATGACGACCGCCACCACGATCAGCGTGATGAAGGTGTGCGGCAGGCCGAAGCTGCGGCCCGAGGCGAGCCAGGCCAGGGTCTGGAACTCGTCGCCATAGCCGAAGCCGATGGTGGCGTCGTTCATGTACCAGCGGGCGAGGCCGCGATAGATCAAGAGGCCGCACAGCGTGACCACGAAGGGCTGCATGTTGAGCCGGGTGATCAAGAAGCCGTGGATGGCGCCGAGCCCGGCCCCCATGACCACCGCAAACGGGATCACCAGCTGCCAGGGCATGCCGTAATTGACCATCAGGTCGGTGAAGATCACCCCGATCAGCGCGAACATCGAGCCGACCGAGAGCTCGATGCCGCCGGTGATGATCACCAGCCCCTGGCCGATGGCGAACAGGCCGAACAGGCCGATCAGGTTGGCCATGTTGACCAGGTTGACCGGCGACAGGAAGCGCGGGTTGAGGAAGGCCGTGATGGCACCCACCACCAGGATCAGGACGAGCAGGCCCAGGTCTTTCTTGTGCATCGGCGGGTCCCAGAGGTCAGGCGGCGAGGCGGTGGCCGACGGCGAGCTCGAGCACATTGTGCTCGCTGAACTGAGGGCGCTCGAGGAAGCCGGCGATCGAGCCCTCGTGCATCACGGCGATCCGGTCGCTCACCCCGATCACCTCCTCCATGTCGCTGCTGATCATCAGAATCGCGACGCCGCGGTCGGCGAGCTCGCGCATCAGCCGGTAGATCTCGCTCTTGGCACCCACGTCGATGCCGCGGGTCGGCTCGTCGAAGATGATCAAGGAGGGCTGCATCGACAGCCACTTGGCGAGCACCACCTTCTGCTGGTTGCCG
>JBFWWD010000240.1:0-9213 GCA_050246385.1 Geminicoccaceae bacterium | reverse complement strand
ACCTGGATCGAGATCGCCTGCACGATGGTCTGGGCCTGCTCGGCCGCGAACTTGTGCGCGATCGCCCAGCGCGGCGCACGGCCGACGAAGCCGAGGCGCTGCTGCAGGTCGATCCGGTCGACCTTGTAGACGACGCCGTCGATGTCGTAGGGCAGCGAGGCCCGCGCCGCGCCGATCCGGGCCTGGAAAGCCAGCAGCTCCTCGACCGTCGTGCACTTGCGGGTTTCCGGATTGACCCGAAAGCCGTCCTTGCGCAGCCGGTCCAGAAAGCCGGAATAGGCACCCGCGATCGCCGGAGCGGCCTCGCCCCAGGCATAGGCGAAGAACCGCAGCCGGCGACCCGCGGTGATCCGGCTGTCGAGCTGCCGCAGCGATCCCGCGCCGGCATTGCGCGGGTTCATGAAGGGCGGCTCGCCCTCCTGCTCGCGTCGCTGGTTGAGCGCCAGGAAGTCCTGCCGCTCCATGTAGACCTCGCCGCGCACCTCGAGCACGGGAGGACTCTCGCCGTCGAGGCGCTGCGGCACGTCCCGGATCGTGCGGACATTGGCCGTCACGTCCTCGCCCACGGTCCCGTCGCCACGGGTGGCACCCCGGACGAGCAGGCCGCCCTCGTAGCGAAGCGAACAGGAGAGGCCGTCGATCTTGGGTTCGGCGGTGATCTCGAGCGGCTCGTCCGTAGGCAGCGCGAGAAAGCGGCGCACCCGCGCCATCCACTCCGCGACATCCTCCTCGGTCATCGCATTGTCCAGCGACAGCATCGGGACCGAGTGCGGAACCTTGCCGAACGCCTCGGCCGGTGCCGACCCTACCCGCAGGCTCGGGCTGTCGGCGCGGATGAGCTCCGGGAAGCGCTGCTCGACGGCCGAATTGCGCCGGCGCAGGACATCGTATTCGGCGTCCGACAGCTCGGGCAGGTCGTGCTGATAATAGAGGCGGTCGTGACGGGCGATCTCGGCGGAGAGCCAGGCGAGCTCCGCCGCGGCATCATCCGCGTTCAGCCGCTCGATCGGGATCTCCAGCGTACCGGGTCGGTCCATCACTGTCCCATCAGGCTGGCGGCGGCGGCACGCGCCGCCTCGGTGACTTCCGCGCCGGCGAGCATGCGTGCGACCTCATCGCGCCGTGCCGCCTGCGACAGCTCACGCACTTCGACCCGCGTACGCCCTGCGACCACGTCCTTGCCGACATGAAAATGGTGATCGGCCCGCGCGGCGATCTGCGGCGCGTGCGTGACCACCAGCACCTGCCGCTCCCGCGCCAACCGCGCCAGGCGCTCGCCGACGGCATCGGCCGTCGCTCCGCCGACGCCGGCGTCGATCTCGTCGAAAATCAGCGTGGTGGCGCTGTCCAGGCGCGCGAGGACCACCTTCAGGGCCAGCATGAAGCGGGACAGCTCACCGCCGGACGCGATCCTGGCGAGCGGACCGAACGGCTGGCCGGGGTTGGTGCAGACCTCGAACGCGACCCGCTCCGCACCCTCGGCACCCCAGTCTGCCTCCGCCAGCGGCTCGAGCTGCACCCGCACCTTGGCCCGGTCAAGCCGCAAGGGCGGCAGCTCGGTCTCGATCGCACGCGCCAGCCGTGTCGCGGCCTCCCTCCGGCCCTTCGACAGGGCCCGCGCCGCGGCCCGGAACGCCGCCTCGGCCTGGCGCGCCGCGTGCCGCTCGCCGTCGAGGCTCGCGGCACCCCTGTCGATCTGCTCCAGAAGCCGCCGCGTCTCATCCAGGAGGTCGGGCAGTCCGTCCACCGTGGTCCGGTGCTTGCGCGCGGCGTCGCGAAGCGCGAACAGCCGCTCCTCGACCTCCTCCAGCGTGCCGCGCTCGCCTTCCATGTCGCGCAGCGCCGCCTCGAGCACCGCCTCGGCCTCGCCCGCCTCGATCAGGGCCCGACCGACCGCCGATGCCACCGGCTCGAGCAGCTCCGGCGCCAGCCCGGCGCTCCGCTCCAGGCGCCGCTCGGCGGCGCCCAGCCGGGCGAGCGCACCACCCTCCCCGCTCACCGCCGCCAGCGCGTCGGTCAGCGTGCTGACCACCTTCTCCCGGTTCATCAGCGCATGGCGGCGCTGCGCCAGGTCCTCCTCCTCGCCATGCCGCGCGGCGAGGTCGGCGAGCTCGTGGGCGGAGTGGCGCAGATAGTCCTCCTCGCGACGCGCCGCATCGAGCCGGGCCTCGAGCTCATGGACCCGACCAACGGCCTCCCGCCAGCGCGCATGGGCCGCCCGGACTGCGGCCGCCGTCTCGCCGAGCCCGCCGAACGCATCCAGGATGCCGCGATGGACCTGGGGGTTCAGGAGGCCGCGCTGGTCAAACTGGCCATGCACCTCGACCAGCAGGTCACCCACCTGACGCAGCAGGGCACCGCTGACCGAGGTGTCGTTGACGAAGGCGCGGCTGCGGCCGTCGGCCGTGATGGCGCGGCGCAGAATCAGCTCGCCATCGCAGGGCAGCGCATTCTCCTCGAGCAGATCGCGCCAGGGCCCATTGGATGGAAGATCGAACTCGGCCACCACCGAGCCCTGCTCCGCGCCGCTCCGGACGAGCCCGCGGTCACCCCGGCCGCCGAGCGCCAGCCCGAGCGCATCGAGGACGATCGACTTGCCCGCACCGGTCTCGCCGGTCAGCACCGAGAGCCCGGACGCGAAACCGAGCTCCAGGCGCTCGATCAGCACGATGTCGCGGATCGCGAGGCTCTTCAGCATCGGCCCGGTTCGGCCCGCGGCCCTAGAACAGGCTGCTGAACCACGAGCTGTTCCGCTGCAGCGGCTTGCCGTTCACCAGGGCGTAGGTGCGCTCGTACCACTCGCTGCCCGGGAAGTTGTAGCCGAGCACGGCGGCGGTGGCCTCGGCCTCGCTGGTCATGCCGAGCGCCAGATAGCTCTCGGTCAGCCGGTGCAGCGCCTCGGGCACGTGGGTCGTGGTCTGGTACTGCTCGACCACGGTCTGGAAACGATTGACGCTCGCCAGCCAGTATTTCTGCTTCTGGTAGTAGCGCCCGATCTCCATCTCCTTGCCGGCGAGATGGTCACGGATCAGGTCGACCTTGAGCTCGGCGTCCTGGCTGTAGTCGCTATCCGGGAAGCGGCGGATCAGCTCGTTGAACGCCTCCTCCGACCTCTGGGTCATCTCCTGGTCGCGGCCGACATCCGAGATCTGCTCATAGTAGCTGACGCCGATCAGGTAGTAGGCGTAGGCGACGTCCTTGTGGCCGGGATGCAGCTCGATGAACCGGTCCGCGGCGCTGACGGCATCCTCGTACTGGTTGGCCTCGTAGTAGGCGTAGGCCGCCATGATCTGCCCGCGGGTCGCCCATTGCGAATAGGGGTGCTGCCTCTCGACCTCCTCGAACGACTTCGCGGCATCCTTGAAGTTGCCTTGGGCCATGAGATCCTGGCCCTGCGAATAGAGCTGCTCGGCCGGGAGGTCAGGCGGGGGCGGCTCCTCGCCCCCCGAGCAGGCGGCGAGCGAGATCGCCAAGGCAAGAGCCAGCAGCGCCGAGCGCATCGACGGCACCCTCGCTGGAGAACGGATGGATGTGAATCGCACTGTCGCCATGACGTTCAGACCATAACCAACCGCCGCGCGGCCCGCCAGCGCAGCCTCAGGTGATCTCCTCGATCGTGTTGAGCAGTGGCCGCCACTCCTCGCGCACGGGCCGGACCTGAGGTCCGTCGAGGTCGAACACGCTGAGGCCCTGCACGGCAAGCTCGCCGTAAACTGCGCGATCGCTGAGACGGGCGGCGATCGGCTGACCGAGCCGCGCGAGGAACGCCTCGAGGCGCTGCGCCGCCTTCGAGCGCGAGCGCAGCCGGTTGGCGACGAGTGCGACGCTCTTGCGCCCCTTGCGGATCGGCTTGAGCTCCTCGAGCTTGGCGAGGAAGCGCTCGGTGCTGCCCTCGTCGAACACCGAGGCCAGCACCGGCACGACCACCAGGTCGGCCTCGCCGATCAGCTCGTCGACATGGCGCATGCGCAGATTGGCGGGCGCGTCGATCACCAGCCGCCGCAGCTCGCCCGGCGTTTCGCCGACCTCCTTGCGCCAGTCCAACCCGACGATCGGACGGCCGTGACCATCACGCAGCTTGAGCCAAGCCAGGCTCGAGCGCTGCCGGTCGACCTCGGCGAGCCCGGTCGAGAAGCCCCCCGCGGCAAAGGCGGCCGCGAGATTGGTGGCGATGGTCGTCTTGCCGCAGCCGCCCTTGATGTTGGTGACCAGCACCCGCAGCATCCGCCTCTCCGCTCACGCCGCCTTGACCGGCTGGGGCCAGAACGGCTCCGCCGCCCGGAACTCCTCCCAAGCTTCCACGGTGCCGGGCTCCAGGTCGCGGGCGTGGTGCGCGTACCAGCCCAGAACCTGCCCGCCGCCGAGCGCCGCCGCGCGCTGCCGCACCCCCGGCTCGGTGCCCGCCAGCAGGTCGTCGACGACATGCTGCGCGACGGCGACGTCGTTGAGCGTTCCGAGCAGATCCTGCATCCGCGCCGCCGCCGCGCGGTACCGATCGAGCTCACGGCCGGGGAAGAGGGAAGCGAAGAACTCGGTGCCGTAGCGCAGCTTCTTGAACAGGATCCGCAGCTCGTGGCGCTCCGCCGGCGCCAGGCTCGCGAAGTGCCGGCCACGGCGTCGCACCTGTCGATGACGCTTCGCCAGGATGGCGGCGGCGAACTCACGCGCCGGCTGGCGCTGGGCCAGCAGCACGTCGATGTCGGCACCCTGTCGCCAGCCGCGGCAGGCAACCCAGCAGGCGAGGCCGAATGCGATGTCTCCGTAGCGCCCGGAGGCCAGCGTGTCGCGCACCGTCTGATGCGCCTTCCAGCGCGCGCCGTCGACCAGCTCCAGCAGCATCGCGAGCGCCTGATCGTTCGGCCGCGCCTGGTGCAGGGGCGGCACGGTCTCGGTCGCGAACACATCGAGATCGCGGGCGGGCCCCATCGGGCCGAGCAGCCAGCGCAGCTCGCCCGCCCAGTGCGCCCGCGCGGCGGGAGCCAGAGCCGGCTTGAACAGGGCGAGCGCGGAGCGCAGGCGGCGCAGCGCGACCCGAAGCTGGTGCAGGCCCTCGGGATCGCGCGCGTCGCTGGTCGCGGCCTCGTTGTCGACCCAGTGACGGACACAGGCCCCCAGGATCGCCTGCAGCGCGTCCTCGACCGTCATCGTCTCGCCGAGCTCGACGGCCCCGGCCTTGCGCCAGCCGGGAGGCTGGCCCGTCACCAGAGCGTAGCCGCGGGCCGCCTTGTCGACCGTCTGCAAGCGCAGGGGCACGAGCTCGCGCATCGACTGGGCGAGCTCGAACAGCGCGCGCGGCTTGCCCAGCTTCAGCTCGAGCTCGATCTCGCTGATCGGGGCCTCGGCACCGCCGGCGCGGACGGCCCCGCGGTCGAACGCGACCTCGATCCGCGCATCCTCGCCGTTCGGGTCGGGCCAGTCGACCAGCAGCGCCCGCCGCTTGAACCGGGTCTCGTAGGTCGCCTGCAGCTCGTCGGGCAGGACGAGCCCGGTCAGATCCAGGACGGTCGGGTCGTTGAAGGCGGTCAGCTGCGGCGTGCTGTCGGGCAGCTCGACCTCCCACTCGCCCCGGGAGGTCTCGGCACCCTGCCCCTTGTTCGCCGACTTCAGCGTCTGAATGAAGCGTCGACCGGATTGCCGGACTCGCAAGGCGAGGCGACGACGACCGAGACGATGGTCGTCGGTGTCGTAGTAGGTGGTGACGAGTTGTCGGGTTCGGACCGGGCTTCTGGCATGGGCCCGCAGCAGCTGGCTCGCGAGCAATGTGTCCATCGCCTCGCCGGAGGCGGCGAGCTTCAGCTCGACCTCCCTGGGCTCGGTGTCGGGCAAGTCCGGTTCCTGTGGTAGGGTTGGACGATTTGGATCAATGCGCTGCGGCGCCTTTTGCGCTTAGTTGCCTGCGCCGGCAAGAGCGCGGGTGAGGGAACAGGCGATGGCGGTGAAGGATCTTCTCGTGCTGGTGGACAGCGACACGGCGTCGCGCCGGCGCATGGAGTACGCGCTGGACATAGCCGCGCGATTCGACGCGCGGGTGACGGCGCTGGCCCTGATACCCCATCCCTATGTTCCGGCCATGATCGGCGTGCACATTCCGGCGGACCTGGTGGAGGCGCAGGTGCGCGAAGGCGAGCGCGCCGCCGAACATGCGCTGCAGGCGGCGGAGGCCGTCGCGTCCGGCCGGGGCCGGCCCCTGGTGCCGATGACCGCGAGCGGGTCGGTCGAGGTGATCGAGCAGAGCTTCGTCCGCGCCGCGCATCTGGCGGACCTCTGCGTTGTCGGGCAACCCGACGAGGCGAGCATCGCCTTCCTTGCCGAGACGGCCTTCCTGCGCACGGGACGGCCCGCGATCGTCGTGCCCGCCGTCGGCGCGAAGCCGGGACCGGCACGCTGCACCATGGTCGCCTGGAACGGATCGCGCGAAGCCGCCCGCGCCGTGCACGACGCGCTGCCATTCCTGATCGAGGCCGAGCGCACGATCGTGCTTTCCATCGATGGGCCTGCAGCAGGGACGGAGGCCTCGGGCAGCGACCTCGCCGCCCATCTTGCCCGGCACGGCGTGCGCGCCGAGGTCTCGGCTCTGCCGAGCGGGGGGCTGACCGTGGGCGACGCCATCCTGGCGCGGGCTGCCGACGAGAGTGCCGACCTGCTGGTGATGGGCGGCTACGGCCGATCGCGGATGCGCGAGCTGATTCTCGGCGGCGCCACCCGCCAGATCCTGACGCAGATGACGCTGCCGACGCTGCTGTCGCACTGACCGCCGGTCAGGCCATCCGGGCCGCGGCGCGGAGTTCGGGCCGAATGGACGCACCCGCGACGGGGCCGCGCAGGCGGTAGTTGGCCGGATCCCGGAGCAGCTCGCGCATGAGCGCGCAGCGGAGTTCCGGGCCACCGGCCCGCTCGACATAGCGGGCAGAGATGCCCGCCGGCACCAGCGCCAATCCACCCAACGCCGCGAGCGCGACGGCGCGGGCTCGTTCGCGGGCCTCGGGATCGAGGGGGGAGCGGCGCGGCTCGCGCTCGCCGAACAGCGCGCTGCGCACCCCGCCCGCCGGAGCGCAAAGCGCGAAGGTGGCGAGCCCCGACTGCTCGATCGCGACCTCCAGCCCATCGCCCGGCTCCAGCCGCACCGCACTGGCCCGCGATACGACCTCGACCGGCCGCGCCACCTCGAGCCAAGCCGCCGGGCGGCTCTGCTCCAGAATCCCGGCACACTCCAACAGCAGCAGGAACGGCCGAGGCGTGCCGTCCATCACCGGCATCTCGGGGCCGCTGAGCTCGACCAGGATGTTGTCGATCTCGCACGCGGCAATCGCCGCGAGCAGCTGGTCGACGCTCCGGACGCAGCCGCCTTCGGCGTTGCGGAGGCAGGTTACGCCGTCGACCGTGTCGGCATTGCGGGGATGGGCGAGGATGGAGGGCGAGCCCGGGCGGTCGACGCGGCGGAACCTGATGCCAGTATCCTCCGCCGAGGGGCGGAGGGTCACAGCCACGCGGGCGCCGCTGTGGAGACCGACGCCGGCACAGCCGATGACCTGCTGAAGCGTCCGTTGCTGTCGCATTCCTCGGAGCTTCGTACCACCGGGTTCGAGTTCCGCCGCGCCCATGCCGCCGGCCGCTTGCCCACGACCGCTGGACGGGGTCGACCCTGTCCCGCAGCCCGGGCCACAGAGACAGAAACGCCCGCCAACCCCTTTGCCCGGGGCGGCGGGCGTCAACAAGTCACATGTTCTTACGCTTTGTTACGAATCGGAGTTAAGGCGCCACATTAAGTACGCCGCCTAACCCTCGACCCGCTCGCGCTCGCGGCGCAGGAAGGTCGGAATGTCGCCGAGCTCGTCG
This sequence comes from Geminicoccaceae bacterium, assembly GCA_050246385.1. Classification (GTDB taxonomy): domain Bacteria; phylum Pseudomonadota; class Alphaproteobacteria; order Geminicoccales; family Geminicoccaceae; genus Benzoatithermus. Next base: position 1,377 of record JBFWWD010000240.1, on the reverse strand, counting down.
AGGCTGCCCGACAGGCCCGGCTGACCCTCTCCTTCCGGACGCTGGCCGCCGAAACGCGGTGGATGCCGCTCGACCGGGCGCTCGGCCGAGCGCGTGAACGCGAATTCCCTGACCCGCGTGAAGAGGTTGGAGGAACGCTCCTCGGGACGAGCCTGCTGGGCCGGAGATGCGGCGATGGGGTCGATCGCAGCCTCGGGCTCGAGCTCGGCGAAGGACTCGGTCGCAGCGCGCAGATGCGCGGCCGGGCTGAGCTCGACCGGGCGACGCGGAGCCGGGCCGGCCTGCGTCGGGTACGGCACCGGCTGGGCCCGCTGCGGCTGGAAGCGGAACGAGCCGGCCGACAGGCGCGGCAGGTCGGCAGCCGGCTCCTGCGCGGCGGCCTGGGCCGGAGCGGCGCGCTCCGCCGGCAGGTCGATGCCGGTCGACACCACCGAGACGCGCATCCGGCCCTGGAGCGAGTTGTCGAAGGTCGAGCCGAAGATGATGTTGGCGTCGCCGTCGACCTCCTCGCGGATGCGGTTGGCAGCCGCGTCGACCTCATAGAGGGTCATGTCGAGGCCGCCGGTGATGTTGATCAGCACGCCGCGGGCGCCCCGCATCGACACGTCGTCGAGCAGCGGGTTGGAGATCGCGGCCTCGGCCGCCTCGATGGCGCGGCGCTCGCCCTCGGCCTCGCCGGTGCCCATCATCGCCTTGCCCATCTCGCTCATCACGGTCCGGATGTCGGCGAAGTCGAGATTGATCAGACCCGGCATGACCATGAGATCGGTCACGCCCCGCACGCCCATGTGCAGGACCTGATCCGCCATCTGGAACGCGTCGGCGAAGGTCGTGCGCTCGTTGGCGAGCCGGAACAGGTTCTGGTTCGGGATGACGATCAGCGTGTCGACATATTGCTGCAGCTCGTTCAGGCCGGATTCCGCCAGCCGCATCCGGTGCGCGCCCTCGAAGTGGAAGGGCTTGGTCACCACGGCGACGGTCAGGATGCCCTGCTCGCGCACCGCGCGCGCGATCACCGGTGCCGCTCCGGTGCCGGTGCCGCCGCCCATGCCGGCGGTGATGAACACCATGTGGCTGCCGGAGAGCTGATCGAGGATCTCGTCGAGCGCCTCCTCGGCGGCAGCCCGGCCGACCTCGGGGCGAGCACCGGCGCCGAGCCCGTGCGTGATCGTGTTGCCGAGCTGGACCTTGCGGTCGGTCAGGCCTGCCGCGAGCGCCTGCGCGTCGGTGTTGCACGAGACGAACTCGACCCCCTCGAGATGCGAGGTGATCATGTTGTTCACGGCATTGCCGCCGGCGCCGCCGACGCCGACCACCGTGATCTTGGGCTTGAGCTCGTGCGTGATGGGCAGGGAGAGATTGATCGTCATCTGTTCT
>JBFWWD010000239.1:0-9261 GCA_050246385.1 Geminicoccaceae bacterium | reverse complement strand
ATCGCGCAGAAGGAGCGCGAACTGAACGCAATGCTGAAGCAGACCTCCAGCAAGCTGTCGACCTTGGCAGGCGAACTGAGGGCGAGCCATCGCCGGATGAGCGCGGAGGCCGTTGCCAAACTCGGTGAACTGAGGGAACAGGGAGTGGCCACGGATATCGCGGGGTTGGATGCCCTGCTTCGGCAGAAGACGAGCGTGGCAAGGGATATAACCTCGACGGAGCAGAGATCCGGAGAGTTGCAGAAATGCAGAGAAGACCGCGGAATCTTAAAGGCGTCCCTGTCTAACGTAAGGGCGGAGATGCTAAAGCGGCGGAAAGCACAGCTCAGAGCGATTAATGCTAATCTTGGCTCCACAATTCGCGATTTTAGGATCTTTATCAAGTATGACGAATCTGGAATTACGGATCAGTTTGAGGCATTTCTCAAGGAGGAGATGCGTGGGAGCTATCTTCAAGAGAGCGCAATCCAGACCTTATGTGCGCGGATTTCGCCACTCGAGCTGTCGGAATGGGTTTTACAGCGGAATGTGGATGAGCTTGCCGAGCGAGGCGGTATCGCGGCCGAATGGGCAGATATAATAGTTAAGAAGCTGTGTTATTGGAAGCAGATTTTTGCGCTAGAGGTTTTGCCGAAACCGCCAAGGCCTGTGATTGGGGTACGGACGATGGCGACACCTCCGCGCGACATTCCTGTAAAGCAGCTGTCGGACGGTCAGAGGCATACCATTCTCCTGACGATCGCGATGCTGGCCGACACAAACATCCCGCTGATCATCGATCAGCCAGAGGACGATCTCGACAATGCATTCATCTCATCGACTGTGGTGGCTACGCTGAGGGAGGTGAAAGAGCGTCGTCAGGTGATCCTGGTAACGCACAACGCCAACATAGCGGTTCTCGGGGATTCAGAACTCATCCTGCCTATGTGCCGAGAGGGAGATTGCGGCAAGGCGATCGGGATTGGGTCGATCGACGCGTCCGCGACCAAGGCACAGGTGTTGGGGATCCTTGAGGGAGGATCAGAGGCGTTCCGCCGTAGGCGGGTAATGTACAATCACTAGCCCCGGTGGCGGAGGGCGTCGGTGTGCCGGCGCATCGGCCGATCAAGCCGGTGTATATGCGCGCCTTCGTGCATCTCGTCGATCGCGTGAGGCAGGGATGATCGAGGACGTGCCCTATCGGTTCACCGTCCGGCCGCTGACCGCGGCGGAAGGCGGCGGCTATCTGATCGAGTTTCCCGAGCTGCCCGGCTGCATGTCGGACGGGGAGACGGTCGAGCAGGCGATCGTCAACGGAATCGACGCCATGCGCGGCTGGATCGAAGCGATGCGCGCGGAGGGCCATCCCATCCCGCGGCCGGTGCACCGGGAGGCGGCCTGACGCTGTCGGTCATGCCGTAGCGCACACCTCACCCCGCCAGCGCGAGCCCGGCATCGGCCACGCGCAAGCAGCGGTCAGTCGCGGCGGGTGTCCCCGACGTTCCCTATCGCGACCGTCTGCCTACAGCAGGAAGTCGCTCGCGCGCAGGTGCGCGAGGTGGCTGCGGACGACGAAGGCGAAGTCCGCCACGAGGTCGGCGTCGACATTGCCGCTGACCAGGAAATCGCCGTCGGCGGTCGCCTCGTAGCGGAGCTGACCCGGCGCGGAGAAATCGCGAACGCCGATGAAGTCGAACGCCTGGCTGCCGGCCCTGGCCTGGTCGGCGTCGATCGGGCTCAGGTCCAGCCGGTCGCCCTGGCCGCGGCGGAAATCCAGGACCTCGTCGTAGTACGGCCCCGTCACCGGCGCATCCGCCACCTCGCGGAACAGGAACCGGTCGGCACCCTTGCCGCCGATCATCTGATCGAGCCCGGCCTTGCCGGCGAGCACGTCCTCGCCGGCATCGCCCATCAACACGTCGTCGTCCGGCCGGCCCCACAGCCGGTCGTCCCCGGCCCGGCCGCGGATCAGGTCCCGACCCGAGGTGCCCCGGAGGAAATCGTCGCCCGCCGTGCCGACGATCTCGTTGAACCGGCCGGAGGTCTGGTCCAGCTCGAAGGCACCGGCGTCGGGATCGGTGCCTGCCGGCTGCGGGCGCACCTCGCCACGCTGGTCGGTCGCGGGGGAGTCGCGCGGGTCCGAGCCGGCGAGCGCCGGGTTGCTCGCGATGTCGCGCAGGGCGATGGTCTGGGTCGGGCCGCCATTGGCGGCGAGCTGGCCCCCGCCCGTGCCGGGGTCGATCGAGGCGAACAGGGTGCCTGCGCTCACGCCCTCGATGTCGCCGCCGGCGCTCACGGTCACGTGGCTGCCGAAAATGTTGTGGCCGTTGGAGGTGGTCTGGTCAGCGAGCCCGGTGACGTCAGGGTCGGAGACCGCGCTGTTGCCGGCGACAATGCTGTTGGCCACCGTGAAAGAGGAGGCCAGCAGAAGCGCAAGCCCGCCGCCATAGCTGGCGTGGTTGCCGCTGATCGTGCTGCTGGCCAGGGTCACGTTGCTGCCGGCGTAGGCATCGAGCCCACCGCCCACCTGGCCGGCTCGATTGCCCGCGAGCGTGCTGTTGGTCGCGGTCAGCCCGGCACCGGGAGCGACGAGGATTCCGCCGCCCTGACCGCGAGCGTAATTGCCCGCGAGCGTGCTGTCCGTCACGGTCAGCTCGCTATGGGCCTCGGCCAGGATTCCGCCGCCCCGCCCGGCCCGGTTGCCGCTGATGGTGCTGCTGGTCACCGTCGCCGTGCCCGAGAGGCCGATGGTGATGCCGCCGCCGGAATACGCGGTGTTGCCGGAGATCGTGCTGTGGCTCACGGTGAGGGTGCTGCGGGCGTAGATGCCGCCAGCGGCTCCGTCGTATGCGTCACCGCCCGCGTGGTTGCGGCTGATCGTGCTGCCGTCGAGCGTCACCGAACCCAGGGCGTAGATGCCGGCGCCACCGCTGTTGGCGCCATATGCCCTGTTGTCGGTGACGGTGGTGCCGGTGAGCGAGAGGGTGGTGCCGGCCACCGTCCTGATGCCCGCACCGACCAGCCCGTCTCCCGGGCGCGTCCCGTTCAGGTACCCGCCGGTGATGGTCAGATGGTTCAGGCTGACCTCGCTGCCGTCGCCCTGGACCAGCAGGACCCGGCCACTCCCGGCGGCATTGATCGTGACGTTGGTCCCGCCATCGATGGTGACGTCGGAGCTGACGGTCAGCTGGCCGCCGGTGAGGACTATCTGCCCCCCCTGCACCGTGGCTGCGAACGCGATGGTGTCGTCACCCGGGCTGGCGGCTTCGTCGTCGGCACGTGCCAACGCTTCGCGCAGGGTGAAACCGTCGTCGGGATCGTCGCTCAGCGTGTCCACGACAAAGATGGTCATCGGCTCGTCCCCCGCATGGCTGCACGGCAGGTGGTCGACCCTGTCATTCTTCTGGCAGCCGCCTGCCCTACCTATCTCCGGAAGCTCCGGGCGCCAAGCGGCTCCGCTCGGACAGGAAGGCCCGACCCGAGCCCGATGACGAGGCGACCGTCCCGCCGGCCCGGAGCGGAGCCCTCGAGCGAGGCAGGGAACGGGGGACGGTGCTCGAGGAGGGCCGGCTGGAACGGGGTGGTGCGTGCCTTCCTGCGCCCGGTCGACCGCCTGACGCGCCCTGTCGGCTCATCGTGCGGCCGCCGACCGAGGCGGAAGGCGGCGGCTGTCTGGTCGAGTTCCCCGAGCTGCCCGGCGACCGTGAGACCGTCGAGCAGGCGATCGTCAACGGAATCGACGCCATGCGCGCGGAGGGCCATCCCGTCCCGCAGCCGGTGCGCCGGGAGGCGGCCTGACGCTGTCGGCAGTTCCGGTCGCCCCCTCACCCCGCCAGCGCGAACCCCAGCGCCGCCCCGGCCGCCAGCGCGAGCCGGGCACCGGTCACTCGCGGCTTGGCGCCCGTCATCAGGTCGACCATGGCGGCGTGTTGCCAGCGGTCGCGCAGGCGGGTGGAGGAAGCGGTGGCGAGGCGGTCCCAGGCGGGGTCGAGGCAACGGTGCCCGATCGGGCCGAAGCGGTCGCGCCGGCCGGCCTCGCGCAGGAGGCGGGTGAAGCCGTCGAGGCGGAAGCAGCCCATGGGCAGGCGCTCCTCGACCCAGGCGCGGCCGACCAGCAGCACGAGGCCCTGCAGGCGGATGTCGCGGCCGACGACGCGGCGCACGGCGCGGAGATGGAGCGCGTTCTGGTGCAGAGGGTTCTGGATCGAGAAGGTGCTGCGGCCGAAGCGCTGGGTCCAGCGCGCGTCGCGGGCACCGCCGGTGAGCCTTCCGGCGAGATTCTTGGTCTCGATCACCAGGATGCGGTCGGGCAGGCGGACGAGATGGTCGATCTGGGTCCAGCCGGTGCCGTCGGGATGCGGCAGGAGGACGTCGTGGCGGGCGGCGAGGCCGTGGCGGCGCAGGAGGCGCGCCACGCGCCATTCGCCGAGGAGACCGCGCAGCCAGCTTCGCTGCGCCCGCCAGGCGGCGAGCGCCAAGGCGAGGCCGAGGAAGAACAGGAACGGATCGAGGTCGGCGAGCCGCGGCGCCGGGAGCTGCAGTCCGGCAAGCGCGCGGGCGGCGGGCCCAGCCCAGTCCACGACCGTCTGCGGCAGCTCGCCGCCGCGGTAGATCTCCATAGGTGGTTTGACCCCGGCTAGCTGGGCATGCGGCCGAGAGGCTAGCGGTGGGAAATCATCCGCGGGTTAATCGAGCGTACCAGGAGGCCGAGGACGCCGGGTGCCGGCGGTGGCCTACGCTCGCCGCCGCCGGCTCTTGGCGAAGGTGTCGAAGGCGACCGCGAGCACGATGATCACGCCGATGATCACCTGCTGGACGTAGCTCGAGACGTTGTTGAGCACGAGGCCGTTGAGGACGACGCCGATCAGCAGCGTGCCGACGACGGTGCCGAAGATGGTGCCGATGCCGCCGAACAGGCTGGTGCCGCCGATGACGACCGAGGCGATCACGGTGAGCTCGTAGGTCAGGCCGGCGACGGCCTCGGCGGAGTTGAGCCGGGCGGAGAGGACGAAGCCGCCCAAGCCCGCCATGAAGCCGATGATGACGTAGACCGAGGTGGTGATCCGGTCGACGTCGAGGCCGGACAGGCGCGCGGCTTCTGGATTGCCGCCGACCGCGTAGACGCTGCGGCCGTAGCGGGTCGAGGTGAGCACGAAATGGGCGAGCACGGCCAAGGCCAGGAAGATGATCACCGGCACCGGCACCGGGCCGACATAGCCCTGGCCCCACCAGCGATAGGCCTCGTCGAAGCCGCTGATCGGGCCGCCACCGGCCATGTAGAGGGCGAGGCCGCGGAAGGCCGACATGCCGCCCAGCGTGACCACGAAGGGCGGCACCTTGAGCTTGGTGATCGCCAGCCCCTGCAGCCAGCCGCAGGCGGTGCCGATGGCGCAGGCGGCGAGCAGGGCGAGCGGCCAGCCCCAGCCGTGCGCCTCGGCCTCCGCACCCACCGCGAACCGGCTCTCCAGCCCGCCCTTGGCGACCATCGCCGCCCCCAGGCCGGCCAGGGCGACGACCGAGCCGACCGAGAGGTCGATGCCGCGGGTGAGGATGACGAAGGTCATGCCGATGGCGAGCAGGCCGTAGATCGAGACCTGGCGCATGACGTTGAACAGGTTGAGCGGCTTGAGGAAGCGCGGCTCGACGATCGCGAACACCGCCATCAGCACGAGCAGGAAGATCAAGGGCGCGAACCTGGCCAGGAGGCCGAACAGGTCGACGCCCGAGCCGGCCCGCCCCTCCGCCTCGCCGCGCACCGCGGAGCCGCTGCTCATGCCGTCCATCCTCCCCTCGACCGCGGCGGATGGAGCCCGGTTCGCGCGGCGAGGTCAAGCATGGAGCACACCACAGAACTTGCTGCCGGGCCGGCGGCTGCCTAGGGTCGCGCGGCCCCTGCCTGCGCTCGGCGTGACCGAGCACAGGCTGGCATTCCCAGGGCCCAGCGGCCATCGATCGCGCAGCGATCGATCCGATCCCGAAACGGGAAGCGACCCGCAATGGGGGTCGCCAAGGGCCTGCATGAGGCGGGGCGTTTCCGCCCGGCGCGCAAGCGCTCCAGTGACGGCAGGGAGAAGGCATGCTCTGGCTGATCGGCGCCGCGGTGGTGGCCCTGGGCGCGCTCCTCGCCGTCCAGCCGCTCCTGAACGCGCGCATCGCGCACGCGGCCGGGCATGCGATCTATGGCGCCATGTTCTCGGTGCTGGTGAGCTCGCTCACCATGCTGGCCATCGCCCTGCTGCTGCGCCTGCCGCTGCCCGACCTGCACGGCATCAAGGGCCAGCACCCGTTCTACTGGATCGGCGGCATCATCGGCGCGTTCGTGGTGCTGGCGGCGCTCATCGCCACGCCGAAGCTGGGCGCCGCGACCACGGTGATGCTGTTCATCACCGGGCAGCTCACCTGCTCGCTGGTGCTCGACCATTTCGGCTGGTTCGGTGCGCCGGTGCACCCGGTCGACCTGCCGCGGCTCCTGGGCGTGGCCTGCCTGCTGGCGGGCGTGGTGCTGATCCGCTGGTCCTGAGGCGGGCCCGGCGAAGCGGGCGCTGCCGATTGACGGACCTCCCTGCCGGGAGCACGGTCGGATCCAAGCACGAAGCCCGGGCGGGGACTGACGGGTCGAGCATCCTCGCGCTGCTGCACACGTGCCGAAACGGCACCGGCAGAGGACAAGGCCGTGGGGACGAACTGGTCGGATCTGCTCTCGCTCGGCTCGGCCGCGCTGCTGGCGCTCGGGCTTTCGACGGCGGCGCGGGCTTCCGATGCCCGGCCGGCGGCCTGTGCGGACCTCGCGCCGCACAAGGCCCGCTTCGTCCAGGTCGCACCCGGCGTCGAGCTGGAGGTGCTGGACTGGGGCGGCAAAGGCAAGGCGATGGTGCTGCTCACCGGGCTGGGCGACAACGCGCACGTCTACGACAATTTCGCCTTCCAGTTCACCGACCACTTCCGCGTCATCGGCATCACCCGCCGCGGCTTCCGGCCGTCGAGCCAGCCGCGCCAGGGCTACGACGTCCCGACCCGGGCGGCCGACGACATCGCGGTGCTCGACGCCCTGGGCATCGACAAGGCGGTCTTCGTCGGGCATTCCCTGGCCGGCTCGGAATTGAGCGAACTCGGGCTGAAGCATCGTTCGCGCGTCGAGAAGCTGGTCTATCTCGATGCCGCCGACCTCGCGGAGCGCTTTCGGCCCTCGCGGCGCGAGCCGCCCGGTGCTGCGTCGCTGTTCACCTCGGCGACCCTGGCGTCGCTGTGGACCTACCAGGCCGCCGCGGCGCGATACCTGGCGGTACGTGAGCCGAACCAGTCCGTCTGCCTGAACCTGAGGTTCGACGCGAGCGGTGCCATCGAGGATTCCACCTCACCGCAATGGGTGACCGACAGGCTGCTCGCGGGCGTCGCCGGATCGGCGAACCCGCCCGTGGACTGGGCGCGCATCAAGGCGCCGCGGCTCGGCATCTTCGCACCCTACACGCTCACCGACCGGCAGACCTGGTACTGGTATCTGAGCCCGGCCGAGAAGGCCGAGTTCGACGCGGCCTGGCCCGAGATCGCCGCCTGGTTCCGACGCACGGTCGCGAAGTTCGCGGCGGGGAACTCGGCCAGGACGCACACGCTCCCCGGCGCTCCGCACTATGTCTACATCGCCAACGAAGCCGAGGTGGTCCGCTGGATGCGCCGGTTCCTGGGGATCGCGCCGGGCTCCTGAGCCGGGGCCGCGCCCGTCAGCGGCGACGCGCCTCCTCGACCATCCGTCGGATCTCGCGGACCACCAGCCGGGGCTGGTCGAGCTGGATATAATGCCCGCTGCCGGCGGCGATCACGTGGCGGGCTCCGGGCACCAGCGTCGCCAGCCCGTCCTGCGAGCGCTGGAACGCGCGCTCGAGCGCGGCTACCGGCCAGTCGGCCGGGAAGCCGAACGGGTTCGGCAGGGTGCGGGAGTGCGAGAGGACGACCAGCGGCACCCGGGAGAGGGGCGTGTCGGCCTGCTGCTGGCGCATCTGGGCGGCGCTGACCTCGAGGCCGAGCCGCTCGACCGCCCCATAGCCTTCGAGTCCGGGCGGTGGGGCGGGGTCGAGCACCGCGGACATGTATTGCTCGGGTGTCAGGAGCTTCCTGTAGGCGGCGACGAAGTGGGGATTCTGGGCGTCGATCAAGACGAGCCCGGCGATCTCCCGCGGCCAGGTGGTGGCGTAGAGCCGTGCCACCATGCCGCCGAACGAGTGTCCCGCCAGCACGTAGGGGCCCGGGACCTTTGCGGCACGCAGCAGCGCGTGCAGATCGAGGACGATGTCGCGCGCGCTGCGCGGCATCGCCACCGGGTCGCTGCGGCTCACCTCCGCGGCGCTCCGGTAGGTGCCCGGGCGGTCGTAGGCGCAGACGCGGGTGAATCGCGCGACGGCCGGCAGCACGGCTGCCCCGGGTCCGGACGGCGCCATGCTCCAGACATCGCCGCGATCGCCGGTGCCGGCCTCGAGCACGACGGTCGGGGTCCCGGCGCCACGGCACTCGAGATGGAGCCTCCGGCCGCCGGGAATGGGGACGCGGCCGGCGAAGTCGCCCTGTGTGCCGGTGGCGGGGGCCGCCGAGGAGGTGGTCCGAGACCGCTCCGCCGCACCGGCCGATACGGCGGCGGGCCAGGCGAGCCCGGCGACGATCGCCGCCGCGAGCAGCCGCCGTCCATTGCCGCCGGCCCGCCGAAGCTTCTCGCAGCCGGCGATGGTTGCTGCGGCCGGGCCAGCAAGCAGCGCAGCCGCGGCAAGCATCGCGCCACACGCCATGAGCTGGGAACCGGTGTTCACCTTGTGCCCCCCGGAGCTGTTCCTTTATCGTCGTGCTCCGGCGCCATTATCCTTTTCTGGAGGCGCGGTCACAAGGTCGACCGGTCCGTCAGCCACGGACACCGGCTCAGCTCAGCAGCCACTCCCGCGCCTGCCCGGCGGTGAGATTGCCGCCGCACAGGATGGTCGACACCTCCTGGTCGCGGAAGTTTCGCGGTGCTGCCAGCAGTGCCGCGAGCCCGACCGCACCGGCCGGCTCCACGACCAGGCCGAGCCTGGCGAACACGAGGCGCATGGCCGCGACGATGGCGGCGTCGTCCACCAGCCGCACCTCGTCGACCGTCTGGCGCATCGCGGCCAGCGCCTCGGGCACGGGCACCCTGACCGCGACGCCGTCGGCGATGGTGGCGGCGTCCGGCGTCTCGATCGGCCGGCCCGCGCGCCAGGAGCGCTCCATCGCCGGAGCGCCCGCGGCGGCGACCGCCACCACCCGCACCTGCGGCCGCCG
>JBFWWD010000238.1:0-9340 GCA_050246385.1 Geminicoccaceae bacterium | reverse complement strand
CCGTTCACCGCCGTGGAGCCGAGCGCCGGCGCGTGCACGCCGCTCGGCCTTGGCCTGCTGGCGAGCGAGGCAGCGTTTCGCGCCGGGCTGCTGCACGTGACCGAGAGCGCGACGCTCGGCAGCGACGACGAGCCGATCCGTGCGAGCGCGCTCGGCCTCATCCCCGCCGACCGGACCCGAGCGGAACGCATGGCGTTTCTAGCCGATCACGCGCTCGCCGACCTGCTGACCGGCATCGAGCTTGCGGACTGCAGGCGCTTGGGCCTGTTCCTTGCGCTGCCCGATGGGGCTCCGGAGCCCGGTGCGCTGGCCGAGGCGCTGCGGCCCGTCCTGATCGATCGATTGGGCCAGCCGCCGCCACGCGCGGCAGCCTTCAAGCGGGGTCGCAGCGGCTTCTTCTTCGCACTCGAGCAGGCCTTGGCGGCGCTGGCCAGCGACGAGTACGACGCTGCAATTGTCGGTGCCGTCGATTCCTTGTGTGCGCCAGAGGCCATGTCTGCGTTGGATCGCGAGCGGCGACTGCCGGCGGGCGCGCCGCTTGGGGGTATCATCCCCGGCGAGGCGGCGGCCTTCATCTTGTGCGAGCCTGCACCGGCAACGCGGCGCGCGCTGGCCATCGTGCGGGTCGTGGCGACCGCGTGCGAGGTCTTCAGCCGGCAACAGGAAGAACCCAACCGCGGCGAGGCATTGACGGACGTGCTGCGGGCCCTGCGCGGGCATCCGTTCGGACAAGGCACGCGTGCCGACCTGCTCTACACCTGCGAGAACGGCGAACGCTTTTGGGCCGAGGAGCTTTCCCTGGCCAGCCTGCGCAACGGCTCGTTGATCCCGGAACCGTTCGTCCGCACCATGGCGGCCGAGAGCTTCGGCGACCTCGGCGCAGCGGCGGGTGGCGTCATGCTGGCAATGGGCTTGCCGGCTCTGGCGGCGCACGCTCAGGCGGATCCGGCGACGCTGCTGTTGGTGGGTTCCTCTGATGAGGGCTATGTTGGCGCCTGCTTGGTGCAGGGTTCTTCCCAATCGCCGGAAGCGCCGCCATGACGATCACCTTCGCCAACGACAAGACGATCGTCCACAAGGGCGACGGGCTGCAGTTCGTCGCGATGGCTCCGGATGTGTGCAAGACGCCGAGCCCGGGTGGACCCGTCCCGATTCCCTATCCGAATCTCGCTTTTTCCAGCGACCTCGCCGAGGGGACAAAATCGATCAAGGTCGAGGGCAACCCGGCGGCGAAAGCCGATTCCAACCTCCGCATGAGCACCGGCGACGAAGGCGGCACTGCCGGCGGCGGGATCATGTCCAACAAGATCAAAGGCAAGATGACGTGGGTTCTCTACAGCTCCGACGTCAAGTTCGAGGGCAAGGGCGTCGTCCGTTTCTTCGATAGCGACCTGCACAACGGCAACGCCAGCAATGTCATGGGTACCACGGGCGGCACCCTCTACCCACATCACGATAACCCACTGGACATCAAGTGTGACAATTGTGGCAAGAGCATTCATGACGAATGCCATAAGAAAATTCAGAGCCGCTCCTCGAACAAGAGCGACAACGCGGCGATGGACGTCCGTGCGCCAGCGGGCAAAATGAAGTCGGCAATAATTACTGACTCCGGACCGTTTACGAACTTTGCTGGAAATACATCGGCGGCTCTTACCACCGATAACTTCGCCGGCAAAGTACGCAACCTGAATACCGGAAAGCTTGTGCCGGCCAGTGGTCCCCACGATACCAACACGGCCGGCAATTGTGCCGAGCAGAAGGCCTTGTTCGACGCCGCTCAGGCGGGCGCGGTGCCCCCGTCGGGACCGGCGATCAACATTTCGACGGTCCAATTCGAACGGAAGGAAAAGGGCAAGAACGTGTATTCGCGGCAGAAGGCATGCAGGACCTGCCAGCGGGTGCTGACCTCGATGCTGTGCGAGGAGCCAGCGTCGCCGCCTCCCGAATCGCCGCCGGCGCCGCAGAGGGGGGCGAAGAGACGGTGAGCGAGATCGGTGGCATCGATTGGCCAGCCCGCCTCGCCGAGCTGCTGGCGTACGGCGCCCGGTTCGATTCGGACCTGCTTCAGGCAATCGTCGGCGCAACGCCCGACGACGTACGCATCGTCGCGTCGACATGGCGCTTGTCCTTGCCCGCCGACTACGAAGCGTTCCTGCTGGCGATGGGCCGCACGCCGCTGGGCAGCCTTGGAAGCTTCATGGAGCACCTGATCTTTGGCGTCGATGCCATCAACGCCTTCTATCTGGAGCCGCCCGTCCCGGTGCCTGGCGACGCAGTGTACTTATGGACATTCCAGGAGGACTCGCCCTTCTATCACTTCCTGCCGGTGACCGAGCCGGAGACTGCGGCTTGTCCGGTGGTCGAGCTCAATTGGCGCTACGACCCCGACACCGACCGATATGTCGAAGCCGATCGGCGGTCGCTGCGCGTCGCCGACTCGCTCCTGCAATATCTCTGGGAAGAGGCGTTTCGCAAGCTGCGCCGCCCTGCGCTGCCCCTCTCGGTGACATTGCGCGAGCGCGAGCACGATTGGAAGCCGGACGAAGAGCGCTTAGGAGCGAGACTAGCGCATTTTCACGACATCGCGCGCCACCTGGGCTTTGCGCCGCTGCCATTCAGCCGCCCGCGGCCATCGCTCTACGATCGCGATGACGCAGCTCTATCGCTTTATTCGGATATGTTCGCCGAGGACAAGCTCGTCATCGACGCGGGAAGTGAGCGCGAGCTCGTGCGTCTGCGCGAGGTCATGGCCGACAGCCTTGGTCTTTACTGGGTGCGGTAGCTACCGACCGGCCCCCGGCCAGGTCTTCTCGCGGTCCTCGGCCTTGACCAGAATAACCGTGACGTTGTCGGTGCCACCGGCGCCGAGCGCGGACTGGACCAGGGTCGTGGCGCCCAGATCGTCGCAGTCGGCGGAGAGCAGGCGCTGGGTGGTGGCCTCGTCCACCAGGCCGGTCAGACCGTCGGTGCACAGGAGGAACAGGTCGCCGGCTGCGAGCTCGCCCTGCGCCCGGTCGAGCTCGAGCGGGCCGGGCAGGCCGACGGCACGGGTGATCCGGTTGCGCATGGGGTGGCCCTCGGCGTCGGCGGGGCTGAGACTGCCCCCATCCACCAGTTCCTGGACCAGGCTGTGGTCGCGGGTCAGGCGCTCCAGCGTGCCGGCGCGCAGACGGTAGACGCGGCTGTCACCGCACCAGAGCACGGCAAAGTGCCGGTCGAAGGCGACCAGGGCTGCCACCGTGCTGGCGCAGAGGTCGCTTGTGGCCTCTCCCAGGGCCTGGATCTCGGCGTGGGCCGCGGCAAGCGCCGCCTCGACCGCGCGCAGGTGGCCGGGGGCGTCGACCGGCGCAGGGAGGCGGGAGAGCGCCGCGACGATCGCGGCACTCGCCACCTCGCCGCGCGCATGTCCGCCCAGCCCGTCGGCGACCGCCCAGAGGCCGATCTCGGAGCGCGCAAGCCATGCATCCTCATTGTGCTCACGTACGTGCCCGACATGGCTCAGCCCGGTGCTGCGGAAGGTGAGGTCGTCACTCATGCCGGTGCCAGCGCCGGCTCGAGCAGCAGGCGATGGAAGTCGGTCCCCGACGGCAGCTCGGCAAAGCACAGCATGCCCGGCTGAACGAAGGGCGAGCCCTCGCTCCAGAACGTCACGGGTTCGATCTCCGTGTCGGTCGCGTCGGGCATCGGCAGCTCGGCGAGCCCTGCGAGCCACGCATCCAGCGGCTCGTCCGCAAGCGCCAGGCGCGCATGTACTTCCAGGGCGTCGTACCAGGGCTCCTCGGCCCGTCCGCCGGCGGCGGCGAGGGTGAGCGGAAACCAGCGGCCGACGGCATCGACGCTCGGCACCATGATTCCGGTTACCGGCAACTCGCCCGCGAGCCCCGCCGTCAGGGCGAAGCGCCAGGCGGGCGCCTGCATGTAAGCCGGAAGGAAGGACTCGCCGAGATCGGCCCGAGCGGCCGCGAGCCCGCGTTCCAGCCAGCCGTGCCACGCCTCGGTGAAGGAGGGATCGAGGCCGCGCGCGACGAAGTCGCCGAGCGCCGGCAGCTTGCCAAACGCGCCGATCCGGGCCTCGGAATCGCTCATAGGGAGGCCGGGCATTGGAAGCCTCCGAGCAGCGACAGGTCGAACGGATTGTCGACGCTGCCGGCCTTGAGCCGAAAGCGGGCGCTGTGCCCGCCCGCAGCCAGCGTCACCTCGAACAGGTCGGGCTGCCCGCCGGAGGCCAGCTGCGCGCGCTGGAGCAGCCGGAACAGCGACCATGGTCCTTCCGCACTGTCGGTGACCGGCGGTCCACCACCCAGTGGCGCGAAGCTGACGCGAACGATGCCGGTGCCGTTCGGTCCCGGCCAGACGAAGCCCTTGGGCTGCGATGGACCGTGATCGTAGCGCAGCGTCTGGCCATCGAGGTCGAGGGTGACGCTGGCGGCGCCGCCGTCGAGGTCGAGCGGCGTCAAGGTGAAGGTGGCGCGGAACGTGCCGCCGCCGAACAGGCTGCGGCCGATGCGCCGCGCCCGCTCGAGCTGCGCCAGGGAGCCGGAGGCAAGCCCGACACCAGGGTTCGGCCGCCAGGGTCGGCGCGAGGTGTCGACGAGCGTCGCGAGGCGCTCGTTGACGAAGCTGTCGATCATGCCGCCGCTCGCGAACAGGCGCTGCACGTCACCGAGCGCCGCGTCGCTGTCGCTCGAAGGCGCGAAGGGGAAGCGGCCACCGAGCGCCTGGGCGCAGAACGGCGCCACGTCGGCCTGCCAGACCGCATTGAGCTGCCGACGGATCCCCGTCGCGCTGATCGCACCGGCCTTCTGCGCGACACCGGCGAGCATCTGGTCCAGAGGTTCCGGCAGGCGCGCCGCGACCTTGGCCAGCTGGGCTGCACCGGTCGGCCCCATTCGGGCGAATGCCTCGCCCGGATTGGGCGACAGGGCGGCCTCGCTGAGCTTGGCATTGAGCGTGCCGAGCGCGGCGATCGCGTCGTCCAGTGCCGGCGGCGCCCCGTCGACTCCTTCCACCAGGTCGCGGAGATATTGGAAGTGTGCCTCCACCGCCGCTCCGGGCGGCGGCCCGTCCGCGCCCGCCGAAGCCGCTTCCGCGCGGTTCCCGAGCAGCTTGGTCAGCTTGCCGAGCTTGCTGCCCAGCTTGCCCAACGCCTTGCCGGCCGATTGCGCCATCTTGGCGGGGTCGGTCGCACTGTCTCCGGCGGACGCTTCGGCAGCCGGCGGGTGGGCGAGGCTCGTCTCGGCCACGATCGACTGCGTCAGGAGCTTCAGCGGCGAGTTCGGGCCGGACAGGGATCTGGTGGCCTCGACGGCCTGATCGAGCGAGCCCATCGGTGCCAGGGTCACGTCCCGCAGGACACCCTCCCACGCGGCGATGGCATCGTCCTCGTAGAGTCGGACCAGGTCCGCCTGCAGCCTTGCAACCTGGGTCGGGCTCAGCTCCGGGCGCTGCGTCTGGCCGAGCACCCAGTTCTCGGCGAGTGCCGCCTGCGCCGTCTCGGGCAGGATCGGCAGGAACACCTCGTAGAACCCGGCATGGGTGAAGATGCCGGGCACGGGCGCGCCGAGCGGTCGGCCCGAGCGGCGAACCAGAGTGGCGGCCGCATTCGGGCCGGCATGGTCGGTGATGGTCCAGGGCGGCAGCTCCCGGACCTCGTCGCTCGCCAGGAGAGCCTCCCAGGCGCGTTTCGCCAAGGGGATCTTGGCGATGGTCGTCTGTGCCCGCGCGAGCAGGCTGCCGTCGAGCGTGGGTCTCGCCTCGATGCCGGGCAGCTCCTCGGCCAGCGCTGCGAGATGCGGCGCCATGGGCTCGGCGAGCGCGGGCTCGCTGTTCTGCAGATCGAGCGCGAACCACGCCGCGACGAAGTCACCGTCCGCCGGCGCCTGGCCGCCAAGCATGAGATAGACCTTCAGCGCCTCCAGGAGATAGTCCGGATCGTCGATGCGGACTGCCATCTGCCGCTCCAGCCGCAGGACGAGACGGGGCAGCAGGAGATCGCGCAGTGCCTTGCGGTAGGCGACGCCCGCCTGCGCCTCCAAGAGGCCCCGCTGCGAGAGGCCGAGCCGCTGATACCAGGGCAGCGGATCGGCCGCGGCGGTCCGCAGCCGGGCCAGATCGTCCAGTGCCGGCAGCACCGGAGCGAGCGCCGCATCGGGCGCGGCGAGGCGATGCTTGGCGATCGGCTCGGCCTGCGCGATCCATGCCGTCAGGGCCTGCTCCAGCGCGAGCTGACGGTCGCGGTTGGCGACGAAGCCGAACGTCCACGCCCCGATCGCCGCGACGAGCAGAGCGGCCATGCCGGCCAGCGCCGCGGCGCGAAAGGCGCGGGCGCGCCGCTCGCCGCCCCGATCCTGTCCGGCGAGGCTGGCTTCCGCGAACACGACGTCGCGCAGGAGGCGCGTCAGGAAGAAGCTGCGATCGCTCGCCTGTGGCTGCGGCGCTTCCTGCGGCAGGCCCAGGCTCCGGCCGATCGCGCCCGCCAGCCGATCGATCGGGGTGCCTGCCTGGGTGCCGCTGGTCAGATAGACGCCGCGAAGTACCGGCTGTGCCTCGAAGCTGGAGCTGCCGAAGACCTGCTCGACGAAGCGCAGCAGGTCGGGGAGCAGTGCCTGCACCTGGGCGGAGAAGCCCATCACCAGCGCGCGCCGGTCCAGATCGCGCTCGGCCGCGAGGCGGCCGGGCGTCATGCGGTCGAGGCGCTCGACCAGCCCGCCGATCTCCTGCTCGAGGGCCGAGACATCGGGGCCGGTGGCGGCCGGCGCATAGGGCAGGGTGACGCCCCAGACCTGTGCCCGGTCGCGCTCGCCGAGCTGGCCGAAGAACTCGCCGAAGCCGGCGATCAGGTCGGCCTTGGTGAGCAGAAGGTAGACCGGCAGCCGCATGCCGAGAACGGCCTCGATCTCGGCCAGTCGGGTCCGCACGGCGGCGGCGTGGTCGATGCCGCTGCGGCCGCGCTGGCAATCGATCAGGTCGGTGACGGCGAGCGCCACGAGGATGCCGTTGAGCGGCTGACGCGGCCGTCGCTTGCGCAGCAGCTCGAGAAAGCCCCGCCAGGCCTTGGCGTCGCCGTCGCGGTCGCTGTCCTGGCTGGTGTAGCGGCCGGCCGTGTCGATCAGCACGGCCTCGTCGGTGAAGAACCAGTCGCAATAGCGCGTGCCCGCCACGCCACGCAGCTCGCGGGTCTGCGCCAGTGGAAAGCGGAGCCCGGACTGGACCAGCGCCGTGGTCTTGCCGGAACCGGGTGGTCCGATCATCGCGTACCAGGGCAGCTGGTAGAGCCAGCGGCGATTGCCTTTGCTGCCCAGGCGCCGCTGCTTCAGCTGCTCGAGGGCACCGGCGAAGCGGCGTGCGAGCTCGGCGAGCTCGGCGTCCGCGGGGTCCGGACGCGCCGCCGGGGCGGCCAACTCGGCGACCAGGCCGGCATTGCGTCGTCGCGCCCGCAGCTGCGTCCACAGGTTGCTCAGGCCCCAAAGCACGGCGACAGCCAGGATGCCGACCAGCTTGGCGGTGTCGGTCGCGAACGGCCGGAGCTCTCCAAGCGCCAGGAGATCGCCGAAGAACCAGATCAGGACGGCCAGCAGCAGGCTGCCGACCAGCGTCCAGAACCAGCGGGCGGTGAGGATCGCGAGCAGGCCTTTCAGGATCCGCATCGCGCCGATCCCTACTTCAAGAGCAGAAGCTCGACGCGCCGGTTGAGGGCGCGCCCGGCTTCGTCGCTGTTCGAGGCCACCGGCTCCGTGTCCGCTCGGCCGTCGGTGGCCACCCGAGCCGGATCGCCGATCGACTGCGCAAGCACCGCCTGAACCGACTCCGCCCGCGCCTTGGAGAGCTCCCAGTTGCTCGGGAACCGCGCGCTGCGGATCGGCACGCTGTCGGTGTGGCCGACCACCAGCACACGGCCCGGCTCGTCCGCGAGCGCGCGGCCGAGACAGCCCAGCAGCGGCTGGTAGGACGCGTTGAGCTCCGCCCGGCCGGAATTGAATAGGCCCGCGCTCGGCAGCCGAACGCGCACCTTCTGGAAATCCTCGCTGACGCCATCGCCAGGCAGGCCGGCGGCGCGCAGACATTCGGTGAGCGCCGGACCCACCGTGGCGACCTGGCGGATGGCCGGTGCCGCGGCCGTGGATCCGGAACGGACGATGTCGACCGGAGGCGCTGGCGGCAGTGCTGCAACGAGCGGACCCAGACGATCGGCATAGCCACCGAGCCGCAGATTGAAGCCCGTGTAGAGGATGGCCGCGATCACGAGGCCGGCGGTGGCATAGACCCAGAGCGGGATCCGCTCTGAAAGAGCCACGTGCCGCGCGGCTACGCCTTGCCAGTGCGGCGACAGCTCTTCCGGCTCGGCTCCGCCGAGCTGGTGCAGGAGGTCGTCGCGCATGCCGGCCAGCATGGCCGCGCCCCCGGGCGCCAGCCGGTAGCGGCCTTCGAAGCCCATGGCGAGGCAGGCGGCCAGCAGCTCGAGCAGCGGCCGCTGACGCTCTGGTGCGCGGCGCGCCTGATCAAGCACCTCGAAGAAGCGCTCGCCCGCTGCGACATCGTGGTGGAGCGTGCCGGCGAGACTTTCGCTCTTCCATGCTCCGTGCGCGCCCCAGGGCGTGTTCAGCACCGAATCGTCGATGAGCGCGCACAAGGCGTAATGGCCAATGCGGACGAGCCGGCTGTCGACACCGCGCCCGTGCGCCCGATCCTCGTATCGCGCGAGCTCGGCTTCGACCCGCTGGCGCAGCACGGCCGGATCGGAGGGCGGCAGCCGTGAGCGCAGCCGGGGCGCCAGCATCAGCAAGCCGAACGCGGCCTGAACCAGCGGGCCGCGGCCGCTGGTGCCCTCGGGCAGCGGCGCGCCGCTGCCGGGCCGCGGAGGCTGCGGCGCGGCCGGCATCGCGGGGCCGCGCCCGCCCGGTTGCGGCCGGGCGATGCGGGTCCGTTCCGGATCGTTCAGGCCGAAGGGATCGTCCTGCGACATCGGCCCCTCAATCCCGGATCGCCCAGCATTCCATGTCCATCCCTTCGCGAAGGTCGCCCGTGACATGGAAGGCGAGGCCGGCGGCCGAAGGCAGCTTGCGCCAGTATTCGTTGTTCCGGTCGAGCTCGAAGTAGGTCATGCCGCGATGAAGCGGGATCTCACGCGGCACGGTCGCCAGATGCCGGATCGGGATGCCCGGCACGGCGGCGCGGACGATGCTCTGCAGGTCCTCGGCCGGCCCGATCTTGATCTGACCCGGCAGGCGCTGCCGGATCATCTCCGGGGCTACCGGGGCGTTGAAGGCGATCACGAACGCGGCGGACGCGTACAGCGAACGGTCCTGCACGTCGGCCGCGCGAACGCCGCTGGGATAGG
>JBFWWD010000237.1:0-9355 GCA_050246385.1 Geminicoccaceae bacterium | reverse complement strand
GTCCTGGGATCGGGACGTCCGAGCAGTCGTTCGAGCGCAGCGGCAACCGCCGGACCAACGCCCGGCAGCGTCGTCACCGGCACGAACAGCGGATGCAGGAGCGGTGGCCGCAGATCGTTCGCGCGCTGCTTGGCCGCCGCGAGTGTTTCGGCTAGATCGCGGTTCCCGATCGGGAATGCCTGCGTGTCGGCGGACTGAGGAGGTCCCATGGACGAGACTCGGGAGCTGCGGCGCAAGCGGCTCGTGCATCGTAGCCGCTATCGCGGGGTGAAGGAGAGCGATCTGTTGTTCGGGCAGTTCGCGGCCCGGCATCTTGACGGACTCGACGACGAGCAGCTCGGTCGCTACGAGGCGCTGCTCGATGAGCCCGACCAGGAGGTGCTCGCCTGGATCTACGGCCGGGCGCCGGTGCCCGACCGGCATCGCAACGATGTTTTCGACCGGCTGCGCGCGTTCGAGCCTCAACTGTGACGGTCCTCGACGCCGACGAGTTGCTGCCCGCGGCCGAGCCGGCGAGCGGGCATGAAACTGCAGCGCCACGCACGCTCTTGCTGGCGCACGCCGCGGAGGGCCTCGAGGCGGCGTGGCTCGCCGCGCGCGTCCGGCGCTCGGGAACCGACATTCTCCATGTTGCACGGGATGGCGGGCGCGTCCGCTTTCTTGCAGCCATGGTCGCGTTCATGGCGCCGGAGATCGAGATCGTCGAGATCCCCGCCTGGGATTGCCTGCCCTACGATCGGATCTCGCCCAGCGCCGGTATCATGGCGGAGCGGCTGCGGGGTTTCGCGAAGCTCGCGCAGGACGGCGCGCACGGGCCACGGCTGATCCTGACCACGGCCAATGCGATCCTGCAGAAGGTGCCCCCGCCCGGACGGGTACGGGCGGCGCATTTCCGTGCCAGGTCCGGAGGGCGCGTCGATCGCGACGCGCTGATCGGCTATCTGGAGCGCAACGGCTACCACCGCACCAGCGCCGTGGTCGAGGCGGGCGACTACGCAGTCCGCGGCGGTCTGCTGGACGTATATCCGAGCGGTGCCGCTCAGCCGGTGCGGCTCGATTTCTTCGGCGCGACGCTGGAGTCGATCCGCGCCTTCGATCCACTCAGCCAGCGCACGCAGGGGCGGGTCGAGGCCATCGAGCTGATGCCGGTGAGCGAGGTGCTGCTGGACGGCGACGCGGCGGAAACCTTCAAGGCCGGCTATCTCAGCCGGTTCGGCGCCGTCACCGGCGATCCGCTCCTGGAGGCGGTCGAGGCCGGGCGGGCGTTCCCCGGCATGGAGCACTGGCTGCCCCTGTTCCATCCGAACCTCGTGCCGCTGACCGACTATCTGGCTCCCGATGCCGAGGTGGCGCTCGATCATCTCGCCCGGGACGCGGTCAAGGCGCGTGCCGCGCTGATCGGCGAGCACTACGAGGCACGCGTCCAGCCGCCCCCGCCGGGGACGAGCTTCGGCGCGGCACCCTACCGTCCCCTGCCGCCCGAGCTGCTCTATCTCGACGAGGGTGGCTTCGAGCGCGAGCTGGCGGGGCGGACCCGGCTGGAGTTCTCCGCCTACGGCCCGCCCATGCGGCCGCCGGCCGGCATCGACAAGGTCCTGGATCTCCGCGGGCGGCCGGCGCGCGATTTCGCCCCCGAACGGGCCGACCGGTCCAAGAACCTGTTCGATGCCATCGTCGCGCATCTTACCGCTCTGGTGGACGAGGGTGAGCGGCCCCTGATCGGAGCCTCGAGCGAGGGCACGCTCGATCGCTTGCGGCAGGTGCTGGCGGACCACGGCTTCGACCGGCTGAGCAGGGTCGAGCAGTGGTCGGAGGTGCCGCATGTGGGCGGTGCCGCGATCGCCGTCCTGCCCATCGAGCGCGGCTTCGTCGCCCCCGCGATGCACGTGATCGGCGAGCGCGATCTCCTGGGCGATCGGCTGACAGCATCGGCCAAGCGCACCCGCAAGGCCACCGACAGGTTCGTCCAGGACATCGCGGCGCTGTCCGAAGGCGACCTTGTGGTCCATGCCGAGCACGGCATCGGCCGCTTCGAGGGGCTGGAGACGCTCGAGATCGCGGGCGCGCCGCACGACTGCCTGAAGCTCATCTATCAAGGCGGCGACAAGCTGTTCGTCCCGGTCGAGAATCTCGATGTCCTCTCGCGCTACGGCCACGCCGACCAGGAGGCCACGCTCGACAAGCTCGGGGGAGTCGGCTGGCAGTCGCGCAAGGCCAAGGTCAAGGAGCGGATCCGCGAGCTGGCCGGCGAGCTGATCAAGGTCGCGGCCGAGCGGGCCATGCGCAAGGGCACCGTGCTGGACCTACCGCACGGCGTCTATGAGGAGTTCGCGGCGCGCTTCCCCTACGAGGAGACCGAGGACCAGCTCGCAGCGATCGAGGCCGTACTGACCGACATGGCTTCAGGCCGGCCGATGGATCGGCTGCTGTGCGGCGACGTCGGCTTCGGCAAGACCGAGGTCGCGCTGCGTGCCGCTTTCGTCGCGGCGATGTCGGGCAAGCAGGTAGCACTGCTCGCACCCACCACGCTCCTGGTCCGTCAGCACTACCGAGTGTTCGCCCAGCGCTTCGAGGGCCTGCCGGCCCGGGTCGCGAGCCTGTCGCGCTTCGTCACCGCCAAGGAGGCGGGCGAGGTCAAAAAGGCGCTGGCCGAGGGCCAGGTCGACATCGTGGTCGGCACGCACGCCCTGCTCGGCAAGGGCGTGACGTTCAAGAATCTCGGCCTCGTCATCGTCGACGAGGAGCAGCATTTCGGCGTGGCGCACAAGGAGAAGCTCAAGCAGCTCCGCGCCGAGGTCCATGTGCTGACCATGACCGCGACACCGATTCCGCGCACGCTGCACATGGCGCTGGGCGGGATGAAGGACCTGTCGCTGATCGCCACCCCGCCGGTCGACCGCCTCGCGGTGCGGACCTTCGTCATGCCGGCGGATCCTGTGGTGATCCGCGAGGCACTGATGCGCGAGCGGTGGCGTGGCGGGCAGTCCTTCTTCGTCTGTCCCCGGATCGCCGATCAGGGCAAGCTCAAGCAGGATCTCGAGCGGCTGGTGCCGGAGCTCAAGGTGGCGGTCGCCAACGGCCAGATGCCCGCGGCCGATCTCGACCGGGTGATGGGGGAGTTCTACGACGGCAAGCTGGACGTGCTGCTCGCCACCAACATCATCGAGAGCGGTCTCGACATCCCGACGGCCAACACGCTGATCGTCCAGCGCGCCGATCAGTTCGGTCTCGCCCAGCTCTATCAGCTCCGCGGCCGCGTCGGCCGGTCGAAGGTGCGCGGCTACGCCTACTTCACCGTGCCCGCCAACAAGACGCTGGCCGAGACCGCCGAGCGGCGCCTGTCGGTGATCCAGTCGCTCGAGGGCCTCGGCGCGGGCTTCCAGCTCGCCAGCCACGATCTCGACATCCGCGGTGCGGGCAACCTCCTCGGCGACGAGCAGTCGGGCCAGATCAAGGAGGTCGGCTTCGAGCTCTACAACCACATGCTCGAGGAGGCCGTGGCCGAGCTGCGCGCCCGGGCGGCCAAGGAGCCGGTGGAGGAAGTCACCGACTGGACGCCGCAGATCACGATCGATGCTGCCGCGCTCATGCCAGAGAGCTATATTGGCGACCTCGACCTGCGACTCGCCATGTACCGGCGGCTCGCCGGGTTGGCCTCGCCCGAGGAGCTGGAGGGTTTCGCCGCCGAGCTGATCGACCGGTTCGGCAAGCTGCCGCCCGAGACCGAGCAGCTCCTGCAGCTGGTCGCGATCAAGCAGCTCTGCCGCAAGGCCAACGTCGCCAAGCTCGATGCCGGTCCCAAGGGGATCGTGCTCGCGTTCCATGACAACAAGTTCTCGCGGCCCGAGCGGCTCGTGCGGCTGATCGCCGAGAGCAGGGGCCAGATGAAGGTACGGCCGGACCACAAGGTCGTGTTCCTGCGCGAGACGAAGAGCCCGGTCGAGCGTCTGCGGACGGCGCGCAAGCTGATGGGTGAGCTCGCCCAGCTCGCGGCGTAGGGCCCGGTACCCTCAGCCGCCGGGGCGAAGAAGCCAGCGAGCCAGGACGAGGGTGCTCAGATAGAGACCAGCGAGCACGACGCCGATCAGGATCTCGAACGGGAACAGATTGTGCGAGGTGGGATCGACGGAAACGTCACGCGCGAACCCGGCGAGCCAGACCAGCCAACCGATCGCTGGAAGTGCGGCCGCGACGCGCCATGCTCCGACCCAGCGACGCAGCAGACACACCTGCAGCCACAAGTATCCGACCGGTATGCCGAGCAGCAATGGCAGGGCGAGCAGGGTATCCATGGCGCCCAGCATGGCAGCGCCTGGGTGAACGGCGGGTTAGCCTCTGGTGCTGCTGACCCGGCCAGCTTCGCGGGATTTCCGCCCTGCCGCCTATCCTATCCCGCCTTGCGTGCCTCCGTGGTCTCGTCCCTGCCCTCCTCCAGGAACCAGCGCCCGGCAGCGTCGCCGATCCGGTCGCCGGCCGCGAGCACGGCCTCGTCTGCAACCATGACGAGGGGCGTGTACCGCGGGTGGTGATGGTCCTTGTAGGGATCGTTCGTGGCCTTGTTGTAGCAGCAGATCAAAAGGTTGCGGCTCTTGTCCGAGTTGTTGGCGGCGGAGCAGTGCAGCGTGTTGGCGTGGAAGAACAGGGCGTCGCCGGGCGCCATCTCGCAATGGATCAGGGCCAGCCGCTCCAGCGCCTGCTCGACCCGACCGAGCTTGTGGCTGCCGGCCAGAAGCTGCATGCAGCCGTTCTCGCGCGTCGCGGGCTCGAGGGCGACGGCGACCGAGAGCATGTCGGGATAAAGGCAGCCATTCTGGTACCAGTAGCCATAGTCCTGGTGCCACTCCCAGCGCCCGCCGCCGCCCGGCCGCTTCATCGTCAGCTTGCTGTGATAGTGGTAGACCTCGCCGCCGAGCAGCTGCTCGGCACCGCCGGCCACGCGGCCGCAGCGCGCGATCATGCCGAAGACGTCCTCGCCGGGGTGGTTCCAGAGCGCGAGCTCGGTCGAGCCGCCCTGCGCGTCGGCGAGCTTCAGCCGGCTGCCGCGGATCGCGGGATCGGTCGCGATCACGCGGTTGCAAAGAGCAATCTCGTCGGCGGTGAAGAGCTCGCGCTTGATCAGGTAGCCATCGCGGTCGAACGCGGCGCGGTCTTTCTCATCGAGCTCGGCAACGTTGGGCATAGGCGGGCCTCCCTGTTCGGGTCTTTCATAATCGACGAGTCCCTGCCCGGAAAGCGACGGCGCCGCAGGTTCGATGCATGACGTGCGAACCTACGATTGAAGAGCTCAGGATTGCCCAAAGGCAAGCCCACAGGATTTGTCGCACCGCTAGAAACGTTTTAGAAAGTTTTCCTGGGTCGCCACTATGCGGGGAACGTCGGTCCGTGAGGCATGAAGAACTTCCTGCGGCTGATTACGAAGGTCGAGCGCCGCAACAGTAATCATCACTAAGAATGGGTGCGCTGCAGCTCGCCGGCCCGCGGAATATTTCCGAGTAGTGAGTGGCGCTTGAGCGGCTGATACTCTTCCTGCGCCTCCGTACCTATGGTGGCTATACGCTTGGCGAGCCTGCGGACAAGGACTCTGATGAGGCTAAAGTCCTCGCGATGCAGCGCAGATTAAGAGCTTCGACCGAACTTGGTCTCTGTGATATCCCCATACTTTACATGACATATTAGTAGCCCGTGATCGAAATTCGTTGAAGGCCGCTACCAATATAGTGTGGCGGTGAAGACTCCTTTGCCGAGAATATTTGCATATCAGATAGCAGATTACTCGATAATAATATTCCTCCAGAAAATGGCCTACCATCCATCGAACCGATTCAAATCGATGGTTTAGCCTAATTAACTCTCTTCCGGGCAACTGAGCCAGTTCAAGCTGAAACTGCCGTTTGATCCGAGGCCGATCGAGACGGAGGGCATCCTTCCCACGTCGACCAGCAAAGAAGGCTTGGGGTCCTCTTCTTGGGACAAGCGATCTTCCATGCTCGCACAGATACATGTCAGCAGCTACAATCCACCTGCTAGCCCGCAGAAATGCCTTTTCAAGGTCAGCAATTTCCTCAGCAATTCTGTGACTTGGCATCGATCTAAAACACATTGCCAGAAAGACACCTTCATGTGGCTTGGTAAGCCAGACATCATTTTCCCAGCTGTAACCGTACGTATAAAAGATACGATGGTCTCGCAGTTCGCGCCCCATCACCCGATCGTAATCGGCATCGAGAGCGACCAAGACTCCGGACAGATCACCAGAGATAACCTGATCTGCTATGGACAGAAGTGTCGGCTTGCCACCTCGTGCAATGAAGTGAAAGGAGTAATGTGGCGCAGTCTCATTAAGCACAATAGACCAAAAACGGATATCCGGAGAGTCATCATCATCTCCATTTTGGGTGCCGCCCTCAACGAAGACGACTAAATCAACGTTAAAAAATCTATGAATGTTCTGAAGTCCGTAGGTAGTCCGCTCAAACATCGTGATCGGACTCCGTGGTTGTCTGGCTAATTGCCTCCATGTTTATAGTGCGATGGCCGTACGGCCCAACAATGTCCGGTGAGTGAGTGGCAAACACCACTTGGGAGTTTGGGTTTAGCCGTCGTAGATTTTTACCAACTCCGCCTGCCATTCTACGTGCAATGAAAGCTCTGGCTCGTCCGCCATAAAAATGCAAGTCTCCTGCTGTTGGAGTAAGGTTTCACCAAGGATAATAAACAGCTGCTTCTCGCCAGATGACAAATCAAAGGCTGATATGACTCGCTTGTCTCTTAAAGTTACAGTAATTTCGTTGCCATCAGTAGCCGACACGCTCTTGCCGTTGAACATAGAATTTATTATAGACAAGAACGTGCTCTTAGGTGCGTAGACATGGTTAAGATTATCAGTCAGCTTCTGCCACTCCTGGACCATTTCGTGAACTCGGATAGTATCAAATCGAATCAAGAAGTCGTCGATGTCGGTGCCGCGCGTGCTGTCAACGCCTATCGCCTTCTGAAGATTGACGAAATGCCTGTCGAGCCGTGGGGCATAGTCGCTATGTTTAATTTTGAATCGCTGAAAGATACGTTCGAGTGCTTCTTTCTCTTCGGACAGTTTGAGTTGATTAACATCCCAGGCGCGCTGAGCGCGCCCGGGCTGAAAGAGAAATGATAAGAATACTCGATGTTGAAACTTTTCTATTTCGGAAGCTGCGCGTTTGTCTAGAGTAGAGAAATATGTTGTAAAGTTACGCAGTATCGTGCTTAGTTTCTGATCTATGGTTGACTCAAATTCGCGGTCACGGTCATACCGAGTTTCGGTGTCCGTTCTGTGGATTGAGAGCCAAGAATTTTTTGTGAGTTGCCCCAACTGCTCTCTAAGCTGGATGAAAGATGCGGGGTCTTCGCCTGGAAATGGTCGTCCGAGAGCCGATAGTCGACGACGATTGTACACGGTTTCGTCAAACTCACGAAATTGGGTTTCGAAGGGATCACCTGAAATTCCTCTCAGAGCATAGTGAAGGTTATAGGCAGGACTTCTGCGCTCTTTGGCGCTTTCTATAGCAGTTTTGGTGATTGTAATGGTCGCTTTGCGACTCCGAGGTGAGCTGCCAAGGTATAGCTTTATCGATTTGAAGGGCGTGCGCCTAAGCGTCGAGAGATCCGCGGTTAAAGCGGCATTTAGTAGATTTATGAATGTCGTCTTGCCAGTCCCATTTCGGCCAATAATAAAATTGACGTCGATTGCAAAGCGGCAATCGAGTTTCGCCTCATTTCGGAAGCCTGTAACGGACGCGCGGAAGAGATAAAGCACAATTAAATTCCCGGCAATTTCGGCCATGTCATTGTGTAGGCGATGTAGCACATCCCCTGCATGGTACAAGAGGTGGGATATAGATCCTGTGAACGCATCATGTTGCCTCCGGAATGATCGCGGGAGGGCATCGCCCTCCCGCGCCAGACGCTTATCGAATTCCCGCCTCGATCAGCGGCACCAGCTCGCCGATGCTCTGCGGCGTGACCACGCCGGCGCCGGTGTTCAAGGACAGGCCGGGCATCTTGTAGGCCTTGGTCAGCACGCACTGCAGGACCGGCATGAAGCCCTGCAGGTAGAGGAGCTGGTCGAGTGTGACGTTGACATAGCCGGATTCCAGCCCGTCGATTGTGGCCGGGGCGAGGTCGATGCCGCCGACGGTGATCTCGCCGGGGCGCTTGCCGGCCTTCTTCAGCACCTCGGCCAGGACACCCGTGATGCCGCCATGCTGGGTGCCGATGGCCTTCAGGTTTGGATGCGACTGGACGTAGGCGGCGAGCACCGGCACGGCCAAGGAGGCGTCGCTGTTGGCCTCCTGGGTGATCTCGAGCCGGTCGACCTTCAAGCCAGCGCCTTCGAGCGTGTCGGCAAGACCCTTCTCCGACTGGCCGCGCTCGGCCTGGCTGAACACGCCGTAGACCATGGCCTCATCGCCGGACTTGAGCTGGCCGGCCTCGATCATCCGCTCGGCGGTCAATTTGCCGCCCTGATAGAGGTCGACCCCGGCATAGCCGAAGCCCTTGGGCCCGAACGCCGCCTGGATCTCGGACAGGGGCGCGTTGCCGTGGGTCACCTCGATGCCCTGGTCGAAGGCCTGCTTGACCAGGTCCATGAAGGCCTCGTTGCCCGGATGGCCCATGATCACGATGCAGGAAGGCTTGGCCGCCATCGCCTGCTTGAACTGGTCGATCATGGTTTCCGGCGCCCAGCCCGAGAACTGCTCGTTGAGCTGGTCGACGCCCAAGGCCTGTGCCGCCGCCGCGGCTCCGGTCTGGCGCGCGAGCGTCGCCCCGTCGCCCGGATTGCCGCCCATCTGCATGTAGATCGTGATGCCCTTGCCGGGCGGGTCGGCGGCGAGCGTCGCACCCGTCGTGAGGGCGAGCACGGACGCAGCGAGAAGCAGCTTGCGCATAAGTGGACCTCCCTGTCCTTGTCTCATCGCAATCGGAGCCGCCGCAGCAGGCTGGCGCGCCTTTGGGGCTCCTCGACGAGAAGATAGAACACCACGGCCGCCAGGAACACGAGCCCCTGCACGGTGCGCACCCAGGCGCCGGTGAGGCCCGTGGCGACCAGCCCGGCTTCGATCATGCCGATGATCAGGCAGCCGAATACCGTGCCCACGATCGTGGCACGCCCGCCGAAGATCGAGGTGCCGCCGATCAGGACCGAAGCGATCGCAGTGAGCAGGTAGCCCTGGCCCTGGTTGCCGAAGAAGTTCTGGTTCTCCAGCGTCAGGAAGATTGCGGCGAGGGCGGCGAGCAGGCCCATGAGGCAGAACAGCTTGATCTTCTCGCGCACCACGTCGATGCCGACCACCCGCGCGACGTCGTTGCTGTCGCCGAT
>JBFWWD010000236.1:0-9421 GCA_050246385.1 Geminicoccaceae bacterium | reverse complement strand
ATCCCGGCGGTCGACGCGCTCAACAACGAATTCTAGCCAGCAGACGAGGGCGCGGTGACACTTCCCGAGACGATGGCGGCGGTGCTCCTGACCGGGTACGGCGCCTTCGAGGCGCTCGAGTACCACACCGACGTGCCGATGTCGGAGCCGAAGCCGGCCGAGGTGCTGATCCGCGTCGCCGCCGCGGGCACCAACAACACCGGCATCGACACCCGCATCGGCTGGCGCCCCAAGCGGGTGACCGACGAATCGAGGCCAGCGCAGGGTCGAATGCCGCCGCCAGCTGGTCCGGCACGCCCCTTGCTTTTCCGTGCATCCAGGGTGTCGAACGTCTGCGGCCATATCGTGGCCGCGGGCAAGCACCCTGCGCCTCGAGCCGGACGAGTGGAAGACCGAAGCCCCAACGTCTGACGGGGTAGTTCGCAACCGCTCTTGCATTGTGTACAATCATTACACTAGGTGAGGGTAGCGGGTCCGGCATCGTCATGTGCCATCTGCGGGCACAAGCGGACGCAGCCGGGCTCGCTCGCCAGGATTGCTCTCGGCCGGCCTGCCGTCGATCGCATGGGAAGGCCGCCGTTCCGCCCCATGGAGGTAGCTTGAAGAACGGCAAGACGGCACTTTACGAAACGCTCAAGCGCCAAATACTGACGCTGGAGCTCCCTCCCGATGAGGATATCGACGAGGTCAGGCTCAGCGAGGAGTACGGCATATCGCGGACACCCGTCCGCGACGTGCTGCGACAGCTGGCCGGCGAGGGTTACGTCGACATTCGGGAGAACCGGGGCGCCCGAGTCATCCCGATGAATTATGCGACGCTGCGCGACTTCTTTCTCGTGGCGCCGATGATCTACGAGGCCGTCGGCCGTCTGGCGGTGCAGAACTTCAAACCTGCGCAGCTGACGGAGCTGAAGGACTGCCAGGAGCGGTTTCGTGCCGCGATCCCGCGGCGAGACGTCGAGGCCATGGTGGTCGAGAACAACCTGTTCCATGCCCTCGTCGGCGAGATGGCCAACAACGTCTATCTCAAGCCCAGCCTCAACCGGCTGCTGATCGACCATGCCCGGATCGGCGATACCTTCTTTCGACCCACCAACGCCGAGATGGAGGCAAACCTTCTCAAGGCCTCCGAGCACCACGACCAGATGATTCGGGCCATCGCCGAACGGGACGACGCCGCGATGGTCCGTCTCGCGCTCGAGCATTGGGATCTGACACGGCGGAACATGGAGATGTTCATCGCACCCAAGGCCTTGGCCTCGGAGGTTTTGACCCGGATGGGGTCCGACAAGCCCGCTCGCAGGCCGAAGGGTCGTGCCGCCCTGGCCACTGTTTGAACCCACCCGCCGCGACGGGCACCCACCGTCGATTGCATAACGGCTTCCCGAGTAATTGTGCAACGCCATAATACAATCTTGTTGACGAGCGGACCAGATCGTGCCATGTCGATAGGCGTCGCTCAGGGACGCGTGACAGGCCGGCGAACAAGGTCGGTTCGCGATGGAAGGATCGTCTCCAACTCACGGCGAAGGCCGTCAGTTGAAGGATCTGGTGCCAATTGCCGCGACTGCTTGCATCGCGCCGCCAGATGACGTCTGGGCAGGATTGATGATCCGATAGGCCCTCCTTCGGGCCCGAGCGGTGGGTCAATCGGCACGTCAGTGCGCGCACGGTTCGAGCCGGAGGGCATCGCAAGTGGGACGCAATCCGTGAAGTTCGAAGGCATCTACACACCTGCGGTCACGCCCTTCGACTCACGGGGCGAGATCGACCGCGCCGAGTTCGCCGAGCTTGTGGAGAGCCTGATCGCCGCGGGCGTTCACGGTATCATCGTCGGCGGCTCGACCGGGGAATACTACGCGCAGACCGCCGAGGAGCGCCACGACCTGGCTGCCCTGGCCAAGGACGTCATCAAGGGCCGCACCACCCTGATCGTTGGCACTGGCGCGACGCGGACCGAGGATTCCGTCGCCTACGCGAAGCATGCGCGGGAGATAGGAGCCGACGCCATCATGATCGCGTCACCGCCCTATGCCCTGCCGACCGAGGACGAGAACGCGGTCCACGCGCTCGCAATCGATCGGGCCGCGAACCTGCCGGTTATCCTGTACAACTATCCCGCCCGTACCGGCGTGATGATGGGTGAGACTTACCTGTCACGGGTGGGTCGGTCGAAGAACTTCGTGGCCATCAAGGAAAGTTCGGGCGACATCAACCGTGTCCATCTGCTGGCGCGCGAGTTTCCACACATCGA
Organism: Geminicoccaceae bacterium; assembly: GCA_050246385.1. Lineage (GTDB taxonomy): Bacteria > Pseudomonadota > Alphaproteobacteria > Geminicoccales > Geminicoccaceae > Benzoatithermus. Next base: position 7,167 of record JBFWWD010000236.1, on the reverse strand, counting down.
GATGTCGTGCGGCATGGACGATCAGGCACTCGAGTTCTTCGCCTGGGGATCGCGGAGTTGGGTGTGCGGCGGGTCGAATTTCCTGCCGAAGGAGCACATCGCTCTCTACGAGGCCTGCGTCGTCGAGAAAGACTTCGACAAGGGCCGCGCCATCATGAAGGCCCTGCTGCCGCTCATGGCCGTCCTCGAGGGCGGCGGAAAGTTCGTGCAATGCATAAAATTCGGCTGCGAGCTGGAGGGCCGCAAGGTCGGCGACGTCCGGCCACCGCTGCAGCCGATGAGCAGCGAGGAGAAGCACAGCCTGCGGACGGTGGTGGCAGATCTCAAGCGCGCTGTCGCGCAGATCACCTCGGCCACAGAAGCATGAGCGGCCTGCTCACCGCCCGGAACTACGGGGCCATCGCCGCGAGCTTGGCGATCTGCTGCCTGCCCGAGCGCGGCTGAGGCCATGGCGCTCGCCGACGACGTGAGCCGCGTCCTTGGCGGGCGCGCCAGGTCGATCCGGTGACCGAGCGCGTGGTCCACCGCCTGCCGGTGGACACTGGCCAATCGGGTTGGCTGGCCCTCAGCGCACGACACGCACCTGCGCGAGTCCTCGACCGCCATTTGACCGCGGACTGGCTCATCGTGGGGGCGGGCTTTGCCGGTCTGTCGGCGGCCCGGCGCCTGGCGCAGCTGCGGCCGGGCGAGAGGATCGTGGTGCTCGAGGCGAGGGAGATCGCCCAGGGGCCGGCCGGGCGCAACTCGGGCTTCATGATCGACCTGCCGCACAATCTGGGCTTGGGCTCCGGCGGATACTCGCCGGGCAGCGCGGCGCACGCGAAGCGGGAGATCACCCAGAACCGCTTTGCCATCGCGTTCGCCGCCGCTGCCGCTGCCGAATATGGCATGGCGCGGAGCACCTTCGATCCTTGCGGCAAGACGAACGCGGCCGCGACCTCACGCGGCGAGGGGCTCAACGCGGACTTCGCGCGCGCACTCGACCGCGTCGGCGAACCCTTCGACCTGCTCGACGCCAAGTCGATGCAGGACATGACCGGGAGCGCCTACTACGCCGGCGGGCTGCGCACGCCGGGCGCGGTGATGATCCAGCCCGCCAGCTACATCCATGCCTTTGCCGCAGGCCTCCGGTCCGTCGCCGACATCCGCGAAAACTCGCCGGTGGTGGGGCTCGAGCGGCAGGGCGGCCTTTGGATGGCGCGGACGCCGGATGGCACGGTCCGGGCGCCGAAGGCCATTCTGGCCGTCAATGGCCATATCCAGGACTTCGGTCATTTTGGCGGCCGGCTCATGCACGTGTTCACCTATGCGTCGATGACCAGGGCGCTGCGCCCCGGCATGGCCGGCCGTGGCACGACGGGCGTCGCCGCCTGGGGAGTGCTGCCGGCGGACCCCATGGGTGCCACCGTGCGCAAGATCACGATTGCGGACGAGGAGGAGCGCATCGTCATCCGCACCCGCTTCACCTACGATCCAAGCCTGCGGGTGTCGGAGGAGCGGGTCGGCGGGATCGCGGCCGAGCAGCGCAAATCTTTCGACGCGCGCTTTCCGCATCTCAAGGACCTGCCGTTCGAGTTCAGCTGGGCGGGGCGGATCTGCCTCAGCCTCAACCACGTCCCGGCGTTCGGTGAGGTCGAGGAGGACCTGTTCTCGGCCTGCTGCGAGAACGGTCTCGGTACCGTGAAGAGTACGCTCGCCGGGATACTGGCGGCCGATCTCGCGACCCGCACCCGGTCGACGGTCCTCGATGAATTCCAGGCGCAGCCGGCCCCGAAGCGTCTTCCCCCGGCGCCGCTCGCCTATGTCGGCATCAACTCGGTCATTCGATGGCAGGAATTGCGGGCCGGCCGCGAGGGCTAGGCGCGCGATGGTGAGGACACTCGTCCAATGGGAGAGGTGAGGAAATGAGGAAGTTGCTTGGAGTAGCGCTCGGGGCGCTCGCCATGCTGGGCATGGCCGTCGGGGCGGTCCATGCGGAGGAAAAGACGATCCGCATGGGGACCATGTCCTGGGAGGACCTGACGCCGATCACGGGCATCACCAAGAAGGTGCTCGAGGACGCGGGCTACACCGTCGAGGTGACCAGCTTCTCCGAATGGGGCATCGCCTATGCGGCCCTGACCAAAGGCGACACGCAGATCCTGATCTCGCAGACCGACTACGTGGCGCAGGATTACTGGGACAAGAACAAGAATCGGCTCGAGAAGCTCTCGCCCGTGTCGCACGGCCTCTTCCAGGCGATCGCCGTGCCGAAGTACGTGACGATCGATTCCATGGAACAGCTGAACGACGTCGCCGACAAGCTCGACAATAAGATTGTCGGCATCGAACCCGGCTCGGGCCTGATGCGGGAGGCCACCGACGCTGTCTCGGCCTATGGCCTGAAGTTGCAGCTCGTCGAAGGCAGCACCGCCGGGATGACGGCCGCCCTGAAGTCGGCCGTTGATCGCCAGGCTTGGATCGCGGTCACCCTCTGGGAGCCGTCTTGGATGTTCCAGAAGTTCGACGTCAAGTTTCTGCAGGACCCGAAGGGCGTCTTCTCGCCGCCCCAGACCTACTACTGGATCGGCCATAAGGGCTTCTCGGAAGAATATCCCCACGCCCGTGAAGTCATCGCCAGCGTCTACGTCCCGCTCGCCGACATCAACGCTATCAACAGCGAGGTCAAGGACGGAAAGACCATGGACCAAGCCATCGCCGACTGGATCGCGAATCACGCCGACCTGATCAAGCGGTGGGAAAACATCAAGAAGGGCTGATGCGGCTTGCCGTAGCGCCGTCCCGCGGCCTCGATCGGCGGGACGGCGCTGCTTGGAATGGCTGCTCTGGAACCGCACCAAAACACTTGCGCAATACTCCCAAGCAGAGGGAGGTTACATGTCACCCGTCACGGACGGCAATGCCCCCCTTATCGATTGTCGGGCGGTCTGGAAGGTCTTCGGCAAGAAGTCGGAAGCGGCAATTCGCGCCATCGCCGAGCGCGGCCTCGGCAAGACCGAGGTGCTGAAGGAGTTCGGCTGCGTCGTTGGCGTGGCCAATGTCAGCCTCACCCTGAACAAGGGCGAGATCTTCTGCATCATGGGCTTGTCGGGCAGCGGCAAGTCCACGCTCATCCGCCTGTTCAACCGTCTGATCGAGCCGAGCCTGGGCAAGATCTTCGTCCGCGGCAGCGATATCGCCGCCATGAATTCCGAGCAGCTGCGCCAGACCCGGGCTCGGCATGTCGGCATGGTGTTCCAGAGCGTGGCCCTGCTCCCGCAGCGCACCGTGCTCGAAAATGCCGCCTTCGGCCTTGAAGTGCAGAAGGTCGACAAGGCCAAGCGCCTCGAGACCGCGAGTGGAGCTTTGGCGAAGGTCGGCCTTGCCGATTGGGGCAATCGCTTCCCCGGCGAGCTGTCGGGCGGTATGCAGCAGCGCGTGGGCCTCGCCCGTGCGCTCGCCGCCGACCCCGAGATCATCCTGATGGACGAGCCGTTCAGTGCCCTCGATCCGCTCATCCGGCGCCAATTGCAGGACCAGTTCCGACAGCTTTCGAAGGAGCTGAGCAAATCGGCGATCTTCATCACACACGACCTCGACGAGGCCATCCGTGTCGGCGACCGCATCGGCATCATGAAGGACGGCGCGATCATCCAGGTGGGGACCGCCGAGGACATCGTGCTGAAGCCTGCCGATGCCTACGTGGCGGATTTCGTCGCGGGCATCTCCCGACTGCATCTCGTGAAGGCCCATTCCGTCATGTGTCCGGTCGACGCCTTTCACACCGTACGGCCCGATCTGGAGGTGGAGCGTCTCGCACGGACATCGGCCGACGCCGATGTCGACGCGCTGATCCGGATCATCCTCGACAGCGAGCAGGATGCGATCGCGGTGGTGAGGGACGGAAGCATCGTCGGTGTGGTCACGCCGCGCAGTCTGCTGCAGGGCGTGAAGGGCAAGGAACCCGGCGAACCGACCGCGCTCTGAGACGCGGACTGGATCAGAGCGGGAGCATCGAGCCATGGACGAGCAGAACCTGACGGATGCCATCGACGCGGCGATCGACAATGGCCTCAATTGGCTCAACGACCATGCCGCGGACGCGTTCGACGCGTTCCGCGCCGTGCTCGATGGCTTCTACAAGGCCATAGAGTGGGTCCTGGTCGCGCCGCCCTACTACGTCGTGGCGCTCATTGTCGGAATCTTGGGTTGGCGGGCCGTGAGCATGCGCTTCGGCGTCGCGGCCGCGCTTGGGCTCGTCTTCTGCGCCCTGATGGGTCTGTGGCCGGAGACGATGGAGACCTTGGCGCTGGTGATCGCGGCCAGCCTCCTGGCGCTGGCGATCGCCATCCCGCTCGGGATCGTGGCTGGCTTCAACCCGAGGCTGAACAGCGCACTGGTCCCCGTGCTCGACCTGATCCAGACGCTCCCACCCTATATCTATCTGCTGCCGGCTGTCGCATTGGTCGGCTTCGGTCCGGCCACCGCGCTCGCCGCGACCGTCGTGGTCGCGATCCCGCCCGCATTGCGTCTGACGGCACTCGGCATCCACATGACGCCGCACAACTTTCTCGAGCTCGGCCGAGCGACCGGCAGTTCGGCGGCCCAGATGTTCTTCAAGATCCGACTGCCCTTCGCCATGCCCAGCATCATGGCGGGCGTCAACCAGTGCCTGATGATGGCCTTCGGTATGGTCGTGATCGCCGGCATCGTCGGCTCCGGCGGCTTGGGTGCCACCATCTACGACGCGGTCCGCACCCTTCAAATCGGCAAGTCCATCGATGCGGGCATTGCGATCGTGATCCTGACCATGATCCTTGACCGCATCACCGAAGGTGCGGTCAAGGACGAGCGGGAGGCCAGTTGATGTCGGAGCCACCGATCAACTTCTCGCCAGGAGATCTGGTCGCACCCGGCGTCGACTGGCTGAATGCCAACCTTCATCCGATCTTTGCCGCGATCAGCACAGCGGTCGAGGCGTTCCTCACGGCCGTACAGTACGTTCTGTTGATCCTGCCGCCCGGTGCGTTGATCCTGCTCATGGCGGCGCTGGCCTGGCTGCTGGCGAGTTGGCGGGTCGGTCTGCTTGCGGCGGGCACCTTGGCTTTCTGCTGGCTGATGGGCCTATGGACGGCCTCGATGCAGACCATCGCCCTCGTGCTCGTCGCCGTCTCGATTTCGGTCGCGATTGCCTTCCCGCTCGGCATCCTGGCGTCGCGCAACAAGCGGCTCGAACGGGCGCTGCGGCCCATTCTCGACGTGATGCAGACCGTGCCACCCTGGGTCTATCTCATTCCTGCCGTGATCATCTTCAGCCTGGGCCCGACCCCGGCTTTGATCGCCACGATCGTCTATGGCGTACCGCCGATGCTCCGCCTCACGACGCTGGCGCTGAACCAGGTGCCGGAGCCGTTGCTCGAGTTGGGCGCGGCGATTGGTGCACCCCGCGGCACCATCCTGCGCAAGATCGAGTTGCCCTCCGCGAAGCCGACCCTCCTCGTCGGCCTCAACCAGTGCATCCTGCTGTCGTTGGCGATGGTGGTGCTGGCCGGCCTTGTCGGTGCCGGAGGGCTGGGGGCCGAGGTCACGCGTGGCCTGGCCCGCATGGAGCTGGGTGTGGGACTGCGCGCGGGGCTCTCCATCGTAGCGGTTGCTCTCCTGCTCGACCGGCTGTCGCGCGCAGCTCTCGATCGCCCGGTTCGCCAAGCCCGCTGAAGGAATCTGCTCGGATGGGAATCAAGAAATTGCAGGCGCGGGTCGGCATCATTGGTGGCAATGGCTGGCTCGGCAACGCGATCGCTCAGGCACTCATTGCCACGGAGGCGATCGACCCGGCTTGCCTGACCCTGTCGGGTCGGTCGGACAACCGCGGTACGGCGCAGTTTCCTGGCGTGCACTGGACTAAGGACAACGACGAGCTGGTGGACCGCTCCTCCGTGGTGGTCCTGTCGGTCCGCCCAGATCAGTTCGCCGGTGTCCATATCGCCGCGTCCGGCAAGCTGGTCGTCTCGGTCATGGCCAGCGTGCCGGCCCACGTCATCGCCGAACGGACCGGGGCTACCGAAATCGTCCGCGCGATCCCGAACGCCGCGGCGGCCATCCGGCGTTCCTTCACCCCATGGTATGCGACGCCGCCAGTCTCGGCGGAGAACAGGCAGCTGGTTCAAGCGCTCTTCGATCCGTGCGGAGAGGCCGCCGAAGTGCCTCTCGAAGCCCACATAGACTATTGCGTCGGAATGACGGGCTCGGGCGCGGCGTTCCCGGCCTTGCTCGCCCAGGCCATGATCGCGCACGCGGTCGCACAGGGTCTGCCGCCCGCCTTCGCCAGGCGTGCCGCAAAGGGCGTGGTGGCGGGGGCGAGCCGGCTTCTCGCCGGCGAGAACGACGATCCCGAGCAAATCGTACAGGCCATGATCGACTACCGCGGCACGACGGCCGCGGCACTGGAGGCCATGATCGACCGCGGCTTCACGAAATCGGTCGCGGCCGGTCTGGAGGCTGCGGCCGCCAGGGCCGCAACGATGGTGACGAGCTGAGCGCCACGCGATGCGAAACGAATCTTCGATGTCAAGTCGAGAGCCGTCGCTCCAGGAGTTCCTGACGAGCCTTGCCGAGGCATTCGGTAGCCGAGATCTCGGCCCCCAGGCCACCGCTGCCATCGACAGGATCAACGACGCTCTGCGATCGCCCGGGCCGGCGGGGTCCGGCACAGCCAAACGGCTGCCGGTCTGCCGCTACCTCTCCGACGCCGCCGCTGCTGCCCGTACCGGCTCGGAACCCCTAGCGCGCCTGGCGGACGCCTTCATGGCGCTGACGCCGTCGCTGGCCTGGGCGCCTCGGGTCGCGGGCGGCCCCTTCGCCAGCGAGAACTGGCCGGAGGGCCACGCCAACGCCACCATCGTCGGACCGAACGGCCTGGAGGACCGCACCGACCTCGCCATCGGCGCCTCGCTTCTGGCGCCGCATGTGCGTTACCCGGACCATCGCCACGGGCCGGAAGAGGTGTACCTCGTCCTGTCACCGGGGCGTTTTCAGCACGGGAATTCTGGCTGGTTCAAACCCGGGATTGGCGGGACACTCTACAATCGCCCGAACATCAGGCACGCCATGGCATCCGACGACGTACCGCGTCTTGCGCTGTGGTGCCTCTGGATCGGGCAGCCTGCCCGGTCGCAGCTGTAGGCGGTC
>JBFWWD010000235.1:0-9428 GCA_050246385.1 Geminicoccaceae bacterium | reverse complement strand
CAAACGGCTAAAGGGTCGGGGTCCTCCGCGAACCCGGCTGTCTGCCGGGTTTTTTGTTGGAGGGACGGTCACCGATGCCGATCAAGATCCCGAACGACCTGCCGGCTTTCGAGAAGCTGCAGCAGGAAGGCGTGCGGCTGATCGGCGAGAACGAGGCGCTGCGCCAGGACATCCGCCCGATGCAGGTGGCCTTGCTGAACCTGATGCCGGAGAAGCCGAAGACCGAGACCCAGCTCGCCCGGCTGCTCGGGGCGACGCCGCTTCAGGTCGAGCTGACCCTGCTCACCACCTCGTCCTACCGGCCCAATACCGTACCGCTGTCGCACCTGCAGTCCTTCTATCGGACCTGGGCCGACGTGCGCGATCGCAAGTTCGACGGACTGATCATCACCGGTGCGCCGGTCGAGATGCTGCCGTTCGACGAGGTCAAGTACTGGTCGGAGCTGACGCAGATCCTCGACTGGTCGCGCGGCAACGTGCACAGCTGCTTCCACATCTGCTGGGGTGCGCAGGCGGCGCTCTACCACTTCCATGGCGTGCCGAAGCACGCGCTGCCGACCAAGCGCTTTGGCGTCTACACCCACCATGTGAGCGAGCGTCGCGATGCGCGGCGCCCGAGTCTCATGCGCGGCTTCGATGACTATTTCCTGGTACCGGTCTCGCGCCACACCGAGGTGCGGGCCGCCGATCTGCCGGCGAGCGCCGGCCTCGAGGTGCTCGCCCGGTCCAATGCGGCCGGGCTGTGCCTGCTGCACGAGCCCGAATTCCGCACGGTCTACATGTTCAACCACCTCGAGTACGACACCTACACCCTGCACGACGAGTTTTGCCGCGACCGGGCGACCCGGGAGGACATCTCCCTGCCCGTCAACTACTACCCGGACGATGATCCCGAGAAGGCGCCGCGTAACGGCTGGCGTGCCTACGCGCATCTGCTGTTCGGCAACTGGATCAACGAAATGTACCAGACTACACCCTACGAGCTGGCGCGGATCGGGTCGGCCTCGCAGGCTCAGGCGGCCTGAACGGCGCGTTCGCGATACCAGTAGCCGTAGCGCCGTTCGAAGGCGAACGGCCGCAGCATGGCGAGGCAGGGCAGGTTGTCGTCCTCGACCTGCAGATAGAGCTGTCTGGCGCCCATGCCGCGCGCCCAGGCGCCCAGCCGCTGCAGCAGCGCTCGTGCGTGGCCCCGTCCCCGTGCCTGCGTTGCCGTCCGTAGGCTGAAGATCCCCGCCAGATCGCCGTCGACCACGCATAGAGCGCCCGCTGCCGGTTGCCGCCCCTCGATCATGACGGCGAAGCCATGGGGTCGGCGGATGCGGGCGAACAGCTCGGCTCGCGCCCGGCGCCGCTCGGGCGACCAGAGCGGATCGCACACCGCGTTCATGACCAGGGGCGTCGGCCGGAAATCGAGCTCGATCTGGCGTCTTTCGGGCGCTTCCAGGCCCGCGAGGTCCCGCGTGAGGACGGATACCGGTGAGAGCTTCGCATAGCCCCGCGAGGCGAGCAGCTCGTCGAGCGCTACGGGTGCAGCGTGATCGGTCAGCTGGAAGCAGGCGGGCAAGCCGCGTGCTTCGTACCAGGCTTCGACCCGGCCGATCGCCCGCGGGGTGTCGCCGCCGGCGGCGAAGACCAGCGGCTGCACCGAGTTGGCACGCCGGGTATGACCACCGGCCGCCCGCAGCAGCCAGCCCTCGACCCGGGCAGTCTCTCGTGGCGGCCAGGCCTTCAAGGCCGCCGCCTCGAGCTTCAAGACGGTCTCAATGTCCAATCAGCCACGACTCCGGCGAGGAAGTTGGAGACGGAACTTCCCGGCCCATCTGCACTTTCGCCCCGCATGGGACAAGGGAGCGAACGGCCGGTGGCGAAGGGTGGGTCGCATAAGGTGATGCTCGCGGCGACGTTCGATGGCGATGACAGCCGACGCAGCGAGGAGGTCGAAGCCACGGCGCGCGACCTCGCCGGGCGGATTCGGGAGCGCGTTCCGACGGTCACGCAGCCGAATCGCCGGGCGTCGGCCGGCGGCGACAATGGCACTGTTCCCCAAGGTGCCGGCGGCGATACGCATTGACATGTTGGACGCCGGTGCCCAGCTTGGGGCGTCCGTCAACAGCAGAAAGGAGGTGATCCGATGTCTAGCGCCCTGGTGCGTGGTTCCGAGCTTGCGGTACCGACGTCGATCACGTCCACCCGCGAGTTCTGACCAAGGCGATACCGTCACAAGCGACGAACGTCGAAGCACCAACGCTTCACTATGAAGGCCGTCCCGCGAGGGGCGGCCTTTTTAGTTGCGGTGTCTGGGCAGTGTCATGCCGCCAGCTTGAGCACCTCGCCTCTCGCGGCCTCGATGGCCTTGTCCCGCGCCTCCGCCGTCGCTGGCTGATCGACCGGCTCGAGCGGCCCGCATGGTGGCGGGCGGGCGTTCATGACGGGTCCCACATGCCGCGCAGGCTGGCCGCGATGTCGACGCGCGGCAGGGGCGGAGGGGCGGAACGCTCGGGCTGCGGCGGCCGCCAGGTCGCGTGGTCGAAGTGGTGCAGGATGCCGTTGGGCAGGAACCGGCTGCGGGCGGCGCGGACGTGCCGGTCGCCGTGGCGATGCTGGGCGAGGACGTAGAAACGCTCGGGCTGCAGCAGGTCGAGCTGGTCGCGTGCCCGCGTCATGGCGACGTAGAGCAGGCGCCGCTCCTCCTCGATGCTCGCCGGCCGGTCGGTGGCGAGATCGGACGGGATGCAGCCGTCGACCAGATTGAGGACGAAGACCGCCTTCCATTCCTGCCCCTTGGCCGAATGGATGGTCGAGAGCGTCAGCCAGTCCTCGTCCTTGCTCGGCGGCCCCGCGGCGTCGCCCGTGGCGGCCGGGGGATCGAGGGTCAGATCGGTGAGGAAGCGCTCGCGGCTGGCTGCGGTGACGGCCAGCCGCTCGAGCTGGTCGAGATCGCCGCGCCGCGCCTGCACCAGATCGTAGCGCTCCTCGAGCAGCGGGTCGTAGAAGCGCCGCGCGAGGCCGAGCTGCGCCGGCCAGCCGGTATGCTCGAGCTCCGCGAGCAGGCTCGCCAGCCGGCGCCAATGCTCGCCTGCGGCGGTGGGAGCGCGGGCTTCGCCGAGGCGGCTCGGCCGTCCGTCCAGGACGGCCAGCGTGCGGCGCGCGATCCCCGGACCGACCCCGGGCAGCAGCTGCAGGGTGCGGAACGCCGCGACCTCGTCCGCCGGGTTCTCCGCCCAGCGCAGGATCGCGAGCAGGTCGCGGACATGCGCCGCCTCGAAGAAGCGCAGGCCGCCGAACTTGACGAACGGGACGTTGCGGCGGGCGAGCTCGAGCTCGAGGGCGGCACTGTGGCTGGCGGTGCGGAACAGGACGGCCTGGTCGCGCAGCCGCGCGCCGCATTCCCGGTTGGCGAGCACCGCACCCGCGACCGCCGCCGCCTGGGCAAGGTCGTCCCGCACCATCACCAGCCGCGGCCGGCGCGCCGAGCGGCGGTCGGAGACCAGCTCCTTGGCGAGGCCCTCGCGCGCCAGGCCGATCACGGCGTTGGCGGCGGCAAGGATCGGCCGGGTCGAGCGGTAGTTGCGGGTGAGCGCCACCCGCTCCGCCGCGAACGCCCGCTCGAACTCGAGCATGTTGCGCACCGTGGCGGCGCGGAAGGCGTAGATTGCCTGGGCGTCGTCGCCCACCACCGTCACGCCCGCCCCGTCGGGCTTCAGCGCCTTGAGAATGGCCGCCTGGATGGCGTTGGTGTCCTGGTACTCGTCGACCAGCACATGATCGAAGCGTGCGCCGAGCGCTGCCGCGATCTCGGGTACCTGCACCATGCGCTCCCACCACAGCAGCAGGTCGTCATAGTCCAGCACCGCCTGACGCTGCTTGGCGGCGACATAGGCCGAGAACAGGCGCTTGAGCTCGACCGCCCATTCGGCGCACCAGGGAAAGGCGTCGCGCAGCACCTCGTCGAGCGGGGCCGCGGCGTTGACCGCATAGGAGTAGATCGCGAGGCAGGTGCCCTTCTGCGGGAAGCGCCGGTCGGTGCGGGACAGCCCCAGCTCCTCGCGGGCCAGGTCGAGCAGGTCGGCCGCGTCGCTGCGGTCGAGGATGGTGAAGCCCGGCGACAGGCCGATCGCGTCGGCATGCTCGCGCAGGAGGCGGGCGCCGACGGCGTGGAACGTGCCCGCCCAGTGCAGGCGTCCGGCGCAGCCGCCGTCCTGCCCGAGCACGGTGGCGCAGATCCGCTCGGCCCGGCCGACCATGGTCTCGGCCGCGCGCCGGCTGAAGGTCAGGAGCATGATCCGCTCGGGCTCGGCACCCTTGAGCACCAGATGCGCCACCCGGTGGGCGAGCGTGGTGGTCTTGCCCGTGCCGGCGCCGGCCAGGATCAGGAGCGCGCGCCCCGGCAGCATGGGGCCGGTGGACGGCACCCCGTGGCAGACGGCGCGGCGCTGCTCCGGGTTGAGCTCGGCGAGGTGGGCGTCGGCGGTCATCGCGGCCTGCGTAGCCGGTGCATGGCGGCTTGCGAAGAGGCGGGGTTGTGCGCAGCGGTCGCGGGCTCTAGCTGGGGGCCGGGTCGCAAGGCCCCGAAGGAGGGCCGAGATGCAGGCGGACGACCGCTACGCGCCGGATGGCGCCTATGCCTGGCGGCGGCTGGTGCTGTCGCTGGCGATCGCCACGATCAGCGGCGTCGGCCTGTGGTCGGCGGTGGTGGCCCTGCCGGTCATCCAGGCCGAGTTCGCCCTCGACCGCGGCGGCGCCTCCCTCCCCTACACCGCCACCCTGATCGGCTTCGCGCTGGGCGGGGTCGGCATGGGCCGGCTCGCCGACCGCTTCGGCATCCGCATCCCGCTCCTGCTCGGTGGCGCCATGCTCGGCCTGGGCTATGTCGTGGCGGCGGCCGCCCAGGCCTACTGGCAGTTCGTGCTCGCCCAGGCGCTGCTGATCGGGATGCTGGGCAGCTCCGCCTCCTTCGGCCCTCTGGTCGCCGACGTCTCGCACTGGTTCGTGCGCCGGCGCGGCGTCGCCGTCGGCATCGCCGCCAGCGGCAACTATCTCGCCGGCACCTTCTGGCCGCCGCTGCTGCAATGGGGCTTCGCCGAGCTCGGCTGGCGGACCACCCATGTCCTGCTCGGCCTGTTCTGCCTCGCCACCATGCTGCCGCTGGCGATGCTGCTCGGGCGCCGGCCCCGGCTCGCCGACCATGGCGCCGCGTCCACCCGGCCGGGCATGGCCTCCTCGGTCTCGCCGGCGACCCTGCAGGCGATCCTGGTCCTCGCCGGGCTCGCCTGCTGCGTGGCGATGTCGATGCCGCAGGTGCATCTGGTCGCCTACTGCACCGATCTCGGCTACGGCCCGGCGCGCGGTGCGGAGATGCTGTCCGTGATGCTGGGCCTCGGCGTGGTCAGCCGGCTGGCCTCGGGCTGGATCGCCGACCATATCGGCGGCGCCGGTACCTTGGTGCTCGGCTCGGCCCTGCAGTGCCTGGCGCTCCTGTTCTACCTGCCGTTCGACGGCCTGACCTCGCTCTATCTGGTCTCCGCCCTGTTCGGCCTGTCGCAGGGCGGCATCGTGCCCAGCTACGCCCTGATCGTCCGCGACCGGTTCCCGGCCAGCGAGGCGGGCACGCGGGTGAGCCTGGTCCTGACCTCGACCACCCTCGGCATGGCGCTCGGCGGCTGGCTGTCCGGCGTGATCTACGATCTGAGCGGGTCCTATGCCGCCGCCTTCCTGAACGGGATCGGCTGGAATCTCCTCAACCTCGCGATCGCCTGCTGGCTGCTGCTCGACGGCAGGCAGAGCCGGCGGCGGGCGCTGCCCGCGACGGCCCAGGCTGGACTGTGACCTGGCGCACTTGCGCCGGGCCGCCGCGGTCGCATGATCCGCGGGCCGGGACGACGTCCCGGCGCGGAGGACATGCCCATGCCGTCGACCGCATTCGCGAAATCGCTCCCCTTCGTGCTCCGATGGGAGGGCGGCTATGTCGACCACCCGAACGATCCGGGCGGGGCCACCAACAGGGGCGTGACCCAAAAGGTCTATGACGGCTGGCGGGCGCGGCAGGGCCAGCCGGCGCGCGCCGTGCGGCGGATCGAGGACGGCGAGGTCGCGGCGATCTACGAGAACGACTACTGGCTGCCGCCGCGCTGCGACGTCCTGCAGCGCCAGCTCGACCTCGTCCACTTCGACACCGCGGTCAACATGGGCACCGGCCGGGCGGTCAGGCTGCTCCAGGCCGGCCTCGGCTGCGGCGTCGACGGCGCCTTCGGCCCGGCGACCCGCAAGGCGGCGGACAGCTGCGACCTCGGCACGGCGGTGACCGGCTACTGCCGGGCGCGCGAGGACTTCTACCGCCGCCTCGCCGCGCAGAGGCCCAAGCTCGCCGTGTTCCTCAAGGGCTGGCTGAACCGGCTGAATGCCCTGCGCGCCGAGGTCGGCCTGCCCGGCTACGAGGCGGCGGTGAGGCTCGACTTCGGCGATGCCGGCTACATCGCCAAGGTGCCCGACGACGTGGACGACGGCCTGCTGCCCTGACCGGGCGCTTGGGTTCATTTTGGGGCCGCCGCCGCCGGGTTCGGACGTGCAATTCGACCGTCCGACCTCTTTGGGTTCGTTTGTGCGCCGCCGGCGTGGGTTCGCTTCGGGGTCGCCGCCGGGTTCGGGCGTGCCGGTCCAGGCGTTCGTTCGTGCAACCTCCTCCTGCACCTGTCCCCGGGTTCGCCCGTGCGTCGGGGCCTCGGGTTCGTTTCATCCAGCCGAAGTCGGGTTCGTTTCCCGGCGCTCCTTGGGTTCGGACGTGCGGATCTGGGAATTCGTTCGTGCATTTTTCATCGCGCGGGCTTCCCGGGTTCGGCCGTGCCGTCGATCCCGGGTTCGTTTCGGACATCCGCGCGGTGGAGGGCCGGGCGGTCCAATCGGTTGGAATCGCTGACGGGCCGCTGCCATGCGGGTACGCAGCCCGGGTTCGCACGTGCGCGTCGGCGGTGTGATGGCGAGACATGGCGCGAGGCAGCTCGGCTAGGATGAAAAGCCTGCAACTCTCGCATGGCCGGCGGGCCGGCGTCAAGCGCGACGTCAACGGATCCATAAGAGCCTTCGCGTCGGGATGGTGGAGGAGGTGCCGCGGCGGGCTGGAAAGGCGAGCAGCCCGAGGGTGGCCCGGCCGGCGGTCCGGAATTCAAAGGAGGCGGGCAGGCTGCCTTGCCGTTCGGTGCCGCGAGGGCGAGGAGGGTGCGGGGCTGTGTGTGCGTGGTCGGCCCGAACCAGTCGGCCTCGGTTAATCACCCCGCCACTCGCGCGATGGCACAGGGCGACATGCCCTCGACCATCATGCCGAGGATCTGGATGCGGGCTTCGCTCGGGAGCTTGTTCATGCCCCCTTTGCCATGACCCATTCTGCTTACCGTCGAGCGCGAAGGGGAGTTCGAGTTATCCGCTTGCGTGCACTCCTGGCGCGCGGTCACACTGCCGCAGGGGATTTCATTGCAAACCAACAGGCATTGACTTATATGTCAATACGCCGGCTGATTGGCGATCGCGTTAATGAGCAGAGGCTCTTTGTCTTGGAACCCTTGCTAGAAAGTGATCCGATCGAGCGCACGCTTGTGATCTCGCCAGAGATCCAATCGCTTCTCTGTGGCCCGTGGCCAAGCGTCCGGGCCGGGAAACGCATGATGGACCTACGCGCTGATCTCGAGTCTTTTGTCGTTGGCGATCAGGTCAGCGCATGCTTAGTACCGTACAAAGCTGAAGAGGCACTATTTGGGCGATTGGACAAACCTGCGGATGAAGTATGGGATATTAGAAGCAGAAAGCCCGCGCCAGGGATTAGATTGCTCGGGCGATTTGCTGAACAGGATTGCTTTGTAGCGCTTTCATGCTGGCCACGTTCTGTCCAACTTGATTATCTTTCAAGACCGCCGCTAGGTCGACGAAACTCATCAGAGTGGGCGGCCGGCATCAAGGAGTGCAAGGCAGAGTGGCGTAAGCTATTTTTCGACTATCCAGCCCACACCGGAACGACAATCAATGACTACATCTCAGTCAACGTCGATCTTGTATGAGATTCAAAATAAGCTGCCGATCCCTGCCGAGAAGCGGGCGTATTTCGCGGCTCGTCTGCGCAATCGGCTTTACAATTTTATAATGACAAAATTTAAGGAGCATGAGCTTCATAACAGCCTGACCAAAGCTGAGTTAGCGCGGCGAATCAATCGGGATCCAGCTGTTGTAACCCGATTGCTGAGTTCGCCGGGTAATTGGCGTTCGGACACCGCCAGCGATCTGCTACTTGGGATATGTGGCGAGGAAATCCAGTTCTCCTCCTCGTTGCCGACGACGGGCGCGAAAAGAAACTATGGCGGATTGGATTGGCTTAGAGCTAGTGCCAATCTCATTGGCACTCCGTCCGGACAAGGCCAGACACAGGCCTCTGACTTTGCCCTCTTCCCTAAGCGCTCAAGAGGCATAGAGGAGCGCATGCATGATGCTACGACCCAGGACTTGGCGCTTCCTATGGTAAAGCCATGAAGATTAGTCGCATATTGCTAGGACGATCGGTACGCTTTGGTGCAATAACCGGCCCCTCCGAAGGACCCATCTATGGCTGGCATCTTGTAAGACATTGTCAAGAGCGATACGGATTCCTTCAGCATCCTCAGAGTTTATCCGATTTTGATTATGAGAGGGGAGTAACATTCCTACATGGGATATTTCGTTCTCTAGTGGTTGGAAAATTTCAGATATTCAATACTGGCATGATAGCAGAAGCGCAGGCAGAAACAGACTTTTGCGCCGATTTCTTGGAAGATGTCATTTCATCACTCATTGAGCAAGGTATAATACATATCAATGCAAAGAAAGGACCAAATCAATTCTTCTTTAGTGAACTGGAAATGATGTCTTCAGTTCGTCTTGATGAATACTTCAATATCTTTAACCAACTAGGCGAGAGGATAAGTGGACTCGTTTCGTCTTATGGTCAAGAGGTTCCGACGTTTACCTTCGGCTCACTTGCTCTTTCCAGCTTCGGGAATATCCCGTGGTTTAGGTTCGAGAACAAGGTGAACGCCCAGCCTGGCGTCTTCTATACTTCAGCGCCACTGCAAACCGCTCATCATCTGGCGGTCCTTGAGGACCTAGAAGGTCTTCTGGCTAAGATCGCGGCTTCCTAGCGCCGGCCCGCGCGATCTGCGCGCGGTGTTCTGCCGTTAGTTCCGCTGCTCACGCCTCGCCACCCTTCCGCCCCAGCTCGACGGCGACCGCCCTCTTCGCGCTCTCCTCCCGGTCCTCGGCCTGCCCGGTCGCGATGTCGACGATGAGCTTCCCGAGCTGAACGGATCGCGGGGCGCCTCCTGCGGGTCGTGGTCATGCCCCTAGTCTGGTGCCGGCCCGAGCACGATGCCACCGACAGTGGCTCGGCATACATTCAGGCAGAGTCAATCTGT
>JBFWWD010000234.1:0-9430 GCA_050246385.1 Geminicoccaceae bacterium | reverse complement strand
ATGCTCTCGGCGGTCGACCAGCGCACCCGCATGCGCGCCGGCCGGTCGGTCGCCGACCAGATGATGGCGCGATCGCCCACGACGTCGCCGACCTGCACGCCGCTGGTCGAGGCAGGGCGCAGGGATTGGGCGCGAACGATGGCCGGCGCCGCGACCGCACCGCCGGCGGCGGCCAGCGACCGCAGCACGTCGCGACGGGGCCATGCCGTGTGCGCTCGAACGATCATGAGGGCCCTCCGTTCCGGCAGTCTTCGCCGGTGGCACCCTGCCTCGGCCGGCGGCCGCCGGGCAATGCAATCGACATCTCCGGGCAAGCTGCCGTTCAGCTTGCGCGCCACATCTGGTGTGCCTCGATCCCGAGGCCCTGTGAGGCTTCGCTCATGTCGAAGACCGTTCGCTTCCGTCGCCCCGGCACCGCCAGAGCCGCCGCCCTGTGCGGCCTCATGATGCTGGCGGCGTGCGCCAACGGCCAGAACTACGACACCGGCACCACCTCGCTCGGCGGGGTCGGGCTGGGTACCGGTGCCGGTGCCGCCGCGGGCGCGCTCGCCGGCCGAGCGATCGCCGGCAGTCACGACAACACCCTGGCCATGCTGGGCGGTGCGCTGCTCGGCGGCATCGCGGGCAATGTCGCGGTCGACCGGCCCAACCAGCTCCGCGGCCAGAACGAGGCGACGGCGGCGGCGAACGCCGAGCAGCAGCGGCAGCTCGACTTCCAGCGCCAGAGCCAGCTGCAGCAGGCGCAGACCGCGCAGCAGATCGAGGACCAGCGCGAGTTCGAACAGTGGAAGGCGCAGCGCGCCGGCGGGGCGCAGACCGCGGCCGTGACCACCCAGGCGGACATCACCGAGGCGCAGCGGTTGCTCACCGGCCTCGGCTACTATCGCGGCCCGATCGACGGGATCTACGGCGCCGCCACCAGGTCGGCGATCATGCAGTTCGAAGGCTCGCAGGGGCTGCCGCGGACCGGCTATCTGACGCCGTCGCTGGTGCAGTCGATGAAGGCCGCGATCTGAGCGTCAGCCACGCGCCGGCTCGCGGACCCGCGTCAGCAGCAGGCCGCCGACGACGAACATCACCAGGATGGTCGCCATCCCGGCACGCTGCGACTGGAACCAGGCGGTGGCGGTGCCGAACAGGAACGGGCCGATGAAGGCCGTCACCTTGCCGGTCAGGGCGTAGATCCCGAACATCTCGGTGCGCTGCTCGGGCGGCGCCAGGCGGGCCATGAGGGTCCGGCTCGCCGACTGCGCCGGGCCGACAAAGATGCCGATCACCAGCGCCACCAGCCAGAAGGTGGTCTTCTCCTCGGCCAAGAGCGCCACGGTGCCGGCGACGAACAGGCCGCAGATGGCGATCATGATCGTGGGCTTGGAGCCGATCTTGTCGTCGAGGAAGGCAAAGCCGAAGGCGCCGAGGCCGGCAGTGACGTTGAGCGCGATGCCGAACAGCAGGACCTCGTTCAGCGCCATGCCGAAGGTGCCGGCGGCATAGATCCCGCCGAAGGCGAACAGGGTGTTCAGCCCGTCATTGTAGATCAGCCGGGCGAGCAGGAAGCGGGCGATGTTGGCGTTGCCGCGCACGTCCCTGAGGGTGGCCGCGAGCATGGCCTGCCCCTTCCGGACGCTCTCCCCGAACGGCCGCCCGTGGGTGGTGCGGTCGGGGGTGAGCAGGAACAGCGGCAATGAGAACAGCAGGAACCAGACTGCGAGCAATGGCCCGGTGATCCTGACCTGCTCGGCCTCCTCGGCATTCAGCCCGAACAGCGGCGGCTTGGGCTGGACGAACACGACCAGGATCAAGGCCAGCGCCACGATGCCGGCGAGGTAGCCGAGGCCCCAACCCCACCCCGACCAGCGGCCGAGCTGATCCGCCTCGGCGAGGTCCGGCAGCATGGCGTTGTAGAAGGCCTGGGCGATCTCGTTGCAGACATTGGCGAGCAGCACGAGCGTCAGCGCCAGCAGGAGATAGTCGTGCTCGGGTGCGACGAACCACAGGCCGGCGGTGGCGGCACAGCTCAGCAGCATGAAGGCCAGCAGCCACGGCTTGCGCGGGCCGCCGGCATCCGCGACGGCGCCGAGCACCGGGCTGGCCACGGCGATCAGCAGGGCGGCGATCACCGTCATCCGGCTCCACTCGGCCGTACCGGCGATCTCGTTGGGCGCCACCACCGTGGTGACGTAGGTCGCGAAGACGAAGGTGATCACCACCGCGAAGAAGGGCGAGCTCGCCCAGTCGAACATCGCCCAGGCCAGCATCTGGCGCGTGGTGGCGTTCCGGCGGCCCGGCGCGGCGAGACTGCTCAAGGTTGCTTCTCCCGGCGCCAGGGCCAGATATCGTCCGATCCGGTGTCGGACCGCGCCTAGCAGAGGCCGCGCATGCTCGCCATCCTCAAGCGGTTCGCCCGCAACCTCGCCCACGGGAGAGTCACCATGGCCGCCACCCCGCCGGTGTGCGCTGTCGGCGCGAAGGCCCACGACTTCACGCTGCCGGCCACCGACCGCCGGAGCTACGGCCTGTCCGAGCTCAAGGGGTCAAGGGGCACACTGATCGTGTTCATGTGCAATCACTGCCCCTATGTGAAGACGGTGATCGACCGTCTGATCCGCGACGCGCAGGAGCTGGAGCCGCTCGGGGTCGAGGTGATCGCGATCTGCAGCAACGACGCCACCTCCCATCCCGGCGACAGCTTCGCCAACATGAAGCGCTGGGCCGAGGAGAAGGCGTTCCCGTTCAAGTATCTGCACGACGAGAGCCAGGCCGTCGCCCGCGCCTACGACGCGGTCTGCACCCCCGACTTCTTCGGCTACAATGGCGATCTCGAGCTGCAGTATCGCGGCCGGCTGGATGCCTCGAAGACCACGCTGGTGCCCGATGCGCGGCGCGAGCTGTTCGAGGCGATGCGCCAGGTCGCCGAGACCGGCCGCGGGCCGGCGGAGCAGATTCCGTCGATGGGCTGCTCGATCAAGTGGAAGCAGGCGGCCTGAGCCGGCCGGCATCCCGACAGCTGGCGCCGCCGGATCGCCGATTCTAACGTTTGCGTGCAGAAGCACGCCGGCTCACTATCGCTCAGAGTGAGTCGTCGACCGCACGAGGCGAACCGTGCGGTGCGGATCGGGGGATCGGCATGACTTGGCGGACCTCATGCGTCGGCGTCGCCGTTCTCGCTCTGCTCGGCGCCGCGCTGGCGCCCGCCGGCCACGGCGCCGAGCGCGGCCGCTACCTCGCCCGCGCGAGCAGCGCCGCGGATCTCGCGGCCAAGCGTGCCGCCCTGCTCGCCTCCGGTGCGCGGATCATCAAAGAGATTCCCGAGCTCGACCTCCTCGTCGTGGTCGGCGGCAATGCCACGGCCGCCTCCCGGTCCGCGACGGCGGGAGCGGCGGGCCTCATTCCCGATCGGATCTCCCGGATCACCCCGCCCGATGGCATGGTGAGGCGGCAGGCACGGCCGGGACTGCTCTCCGCGCGCAAGGTCGAGCTGCCGGCAATGGCTCGGCGCGCGATCAAGCCCGACCCGGCCTTCGGCTATCAGGGCCTGCTCTGGAACTATGGGCGGATCGGCCTGCCGGCCGGCTGGAACGTCTCGGCGGGCAGCGCCGCGGTGACCGTCGGCGTGGCGGACACCGGCCTGGACTTCACCCACGTCGATCTCCAGCCGTCGATCACCCGGGTCAAGGACTTCACGCTCGACGATCGACCCTCCGCCTGCGAGGCGTTTCTCGGCAAGTCCGCCTCCACCGATCGCGAGCTGGCGGCGAAGTATGGCGGCCCGGTGTCCACCGACTGGAACGGCCATGGCTCCTGGATCGGCGGCAACATCGCCGCGGCGGTCAACGGCACCGGCATCAACGGCATCGCGCCGAAATCCAAGCTGGTGGCACTCAAGATCGCCGAGAACTGCGGCTACGCCTACGACAGCAACATCCTCGATTCCTTCACCTGGGCGGCCAGGCAGGGCGTGGACATCGTCAGCATCTCGTTCGGCGGCTATCTCGACCGTTCCGACCCGGACCAGGACGCGATCTACGACCTCTATGTCCGCGCCGTGAAGTTCGCCCGCTCGCGCGGCACGCTGATCGTCGCGGCGGCCGGCAACGAGCATCTGCGGCTGGGTGCGGGCGGCAAGGTGCTCTCCCACGGCCCGCTGACCGCGCCCGGCGAGGAGTTCTTCGACTATCACGGCCTGTACGAGACCCCGGGCGGGATCCCGGGCGTGGTCACCGTGTCCGCGACCGGCAACCGCGTGATCGCGTCCAGCACGAGCTGCGCGCCCGGCACCACCGGCAGCGTCGCCGACACCGGCAACACCGCCACCTGCAAGCCGCGTGGCGACCGGCACCAGGCGGCGGGCCAGGGGCTGCCCGACCAGCTGGCCTACTACAGCAATTACGGGCCGCGGATCGACGTCGCCGCACCCGGCGGGGCGCGCAAGTTCAACCTGCCCTACTGGGATCGCGGCGGCACGCCGGGCTTTCCCTACGTCACGGACGACTTCACCAATGTCTGGGAGGAGTTCAGCACCACCTCGAACTGGTCCACGGACGTGCCCTGCTTCATCTTCGCCAAAGGCGCGGGCTTCACGCCGAACCAGTGCTACAGCTCGATCCAGGGCACCTCGATGGCGACCCCGCACGTGTCGGCGGTGCTGGCCCTGATCGCCAGCGCGCGGCCGGCGCTGCGCGGCAAGCCCGAACGATTGGTGGCGGCGCTCAAGGCCGGCACGCGCAAGGCGCACAACCTGACCCAGGTGCTCTCCGCAGGCGACCGGTCGCCGGGTGACTTCGGCGGCTCGGCCTGCGATTCGGGCTACTGCCATCTCGGTGGCGCCGCTGTCTCCAACGCCGACGCCTATGGTGCGGGCATCGTCATGGCGCCACGGCGCGCACCGACGAGCTGACGGCACGATGCTCGTCCAGGCCTGCCTCAACGGTGCCCGGCCACATGGCTATCATACCGCCTTGCCGTTCTCGCCCGCCGAGACGGCCCGCGACGCTGCGGCGGTGGTCCGCGCCGGCGCCGCCGAGATCCACCTTCACGTCCGCGACGAGGCGGGGCGCGAGAGCCTGGCCCCGGATGCGGTGGACGCGACCTTGCTCGCCGTGCGGGCGGCGGTGCCGGGCACGCTGGTCGGCGTCAGCACCGGCGACTGGATCGAGGGTGACGAGGACCGCCGGCTCGCCCACATCGCCGGCTGGCGCGAGCTGCCCGACCATGCCTCGGTCAATCTCTCCGAGCCCGGTGCTGCCGCCGTCATCGAGCTCCTGCATCGCCGCGGCGTCGGCATCGAGGCGGGGCTCGCCACCACGGCCGACGCCGAGCGGCTGGCACGGCTCGGGCTCGCGGCGCTCTGCCTGCGCGTCCTGGTCGAGATCGAGGAGCAGGACCCAGCCGCGGCCCTGGCCCGGGCCGATGCCGTGCTCGCGGCCCTGGCCGCGGCGGGCATCCGCAAGCCGCTCCTGCTGCACGGCTTCGACGCGACGGTCTGGCCGCTGGTCCAGCGCGCGCTCGCGTTGGGCCTGTCGACCCGCGTCGGCCTCGAGGACGGCGCTGCCCTGCCCGACGGCACGCCCGCCGCCGACAATGCCGGGCTGGTCCGCGCGGCGGCGCGGTTGCGCGCTCAGTAGCCGATCGCCGCCACATGGCCGGCGGCGGCGTAGGCCAGGATCTTGCGGTCGCAGGTGAGGATCGGTGCGTCGACGATCCGCGCCTGGGCGACGACGAGCCGATCGGCAGGGTCGCGGTGGAACGGCTCAGGCAGGTTGTATGCGCCGAATGCTACGGCCGCGCTGAACGGCAACTCCCGCAGGTCGAAGTTTCGAAGTGCCGCCGCAAACCATTGCGCAGGCCGATCGGGCAGCCGAAGCCGGCCTGACCAAGCCTTCTGGGCAATCTCGACCGCGACGATCATAGGCACCAGAGCCTGTCTCCTCTGGATGGCAGCGTCGAGCTGGTGGCGGGCATCCGGGGGGAATGGCCTAGCCCAGGCGAGATCGAGCAGAGCACAGGTGTCGAGGACGAGCATTGCGGGGCGGCTCAGTCCTCGAACCAGCCCTCGATCGGCTCGTTGGGATCGCCGATGATCTCGATGCCCATGGGCGACATGGCCGCCAGGGGCCGAGGAACAACTCCGTCATGGCGCAAGACGGCGAGGATCTCAGGGCAAAGGCCGAGTGTCTCGGCGAGTCGCCCCACGAGATTGGAGCCGA
Organism: Geminicoccaceae bacterium; assembly: GCA_050246385.1. Lineage (GTDB taxonomy): Bacteria > Pseudomonadota > Alphaproteobacteria > Geminicoccales > Geminicoccaceae > Benzoatithermus. Next base: position 3,224 of record JBFWWD010000234.1, on the reverse strand, counting down.
GCGGCACCCTGGCGCCGAGAATGTTGGACAGGTGCTTGCGGGAGATCCCGAGCCTTAGTGCCAGGCCGGTGACCGTCAGCCCGCGCTCCCGCATCGCCCGCTCGACCAGGAACCGCCCGTGCGGCAGCAGGCTGTCCTTGAGCGGCCGAACCGCAGGCGGGTGCGCCAGCGCCATGCCGATGATCCCGATTGTAACCTCATAGGTTACATCGCATGGTGATCCTGTTCCGGTCAACGCTCCTGGAGGACCCTTGCCCTTCGATTCCCTGCGCGAGTTCATGGCCCATCTCGAGGCGCGCGGCGCCCTGGTGCGGGTGCGCGAGCCGGTCTCGCCGGTGCTCGAGATCACCGAGATCCACACCCGGCTCTTGGCCGACAAGGGGCCGGCGGTGCTGTTCGAGAACGTCGAGGGGTTCTCGATGCCGGTCCTGACCAACCTGTTCGGCACGGTCGAGCGGGTGGCCTGGGGCATGGACCGCGAGCCGCACCAGCTGCGCGAGCTGGGCGAGACCCTGGCCTTCTTCCGCCAGCCGGTGCCGCCCGAGAGCCTGGGCCAGGCCTGGGAGCTGCTGCCGCTGGTCAAGGTGGCGCTGGCGATGAAGCCCAAGTCGGTCGGCCGCGCCCCGTGCCAGGAGGTCGTGCTCAAGGGTGCCGACATCGATCTGGGCATGCTGCCGGTCCAGACCTGCTGGCCCGGCGAGCCGGCACCTCTGATCACCTGGCCGCTCGTGGTCACCAAGGGCCCGACCGAGGCCCGCGAGGACCGGTTCAATCTCGGCATCTACCGCATGCAGGTGCTGGGCCGCGACCGCACGCTGATGCGCTGGCTGAAGCATCGCGGTGGCGCGCAGCATCACCGCCGCTGGGGTCAGAGCCGCCGGGACCCCCTGCCCTGCGCCGTCGTCCTGGGTGCGGATCCCGGCGTCACCCTGGCCGCGGTCACGCCCGTGCCCGACACCATGTCGGAGTACCAGTTCGCGGGTCTCCTGCGCGGCAAGCGGGTCGAGCTGGTCGATTGTGTTTCCGTGCCGATCAAGGTGCCGGCCACGGCCGAGATCGTGCTCGAGGGCCATGTCAGCCTCGACGAGCACGGCGACGAGGGTCCCTACGGCGACCACACCGGCTACTACAACGCGGTCGAGCCGTTCCCGGTGTTCACGGTCTCGGCGATCACCATGCGCCGGGACCCGATCTATCTCACCACCTTCACCGGCCGCCCGCCCGACGAGCCCTCGGTGCTGGGCGAGGCGCTCAACGACGTGTTCGTGCCGCTCCTGCGCCAGCAGTTCCCCGAGATCGTCGACTTCTGGCTGCCGCCCGAGGGCTGCAGCTACCGCGTGGCGGTGGTCTCGATCAGGAAGGCCTATCCCGGCCACGCCCGCCGGATCATGATGGGCGTGTGGTCCTATCTGCGCCAGTTCATGTACACCAAGTTCGTGATCGTGGTGGACGACGACATAAACTGCCGCGACTGGAACGACGTGATCTGGGCGGTCAGCACCCGGGTCGACCCCGGCCGCGACCTGCTCGTGGTCGAGCACACCCCCATCGACTATCTCGACTTCGCCTCCCCGGAATCCGGCCTCGGCGGCAAGCTCGGGATCGACGCCACCGACAAATGGCCGCCCGAGACGAAGCGGGAGTGGGGCACTAAGCTCCGGATGGCCGAGGAGGTGGTGGAGAAGGTCACGCGCAAATGGGACCGCTACGGTCTGCCCGGGGCGGGAGCATCGATCTGGCAGGCACGACCGTGAGAATGCTCCGGCGCGCAAGTCGGCCTTAGGTGCTCGCCCCGGAAGGCCATGATGCCTCGTCGAGCCGCTCGGGGAGGATGGGTGATGGCAGCAGGTCGTCACGGCTCAGCACGCACGACGCCGCGACGATCGTCATGGCGATCCCATCGAGGTGCCCCGCCTGATCGTGGGAAATCGGCGCTACCTGACCACCAGAACGGGAACCGAGCTGCTGACGAGGACCTCGGAGGTCTGGCTGCCGAGCAGAAGACGGCGGAGCCCGCGTCGACCGTGGGAGGCCATGACGATGAGATCGCAATCTCGCTCATTGGCGGTCGCGAGGATCGCCTCGGCGGGCTGAGCCTCGGGGACATGAACCGCGGCGGCGTCGACGCCAAGCCGATCCGCTGCGGCTTTGACATCCGCCAGAACCGCCCTGGCCGATTCCTTCTGTCGCGCCTCGTACTCCGCCATCTCCGTCGGTCCGGGCAGCCAGTCGGGACTCGCATAGACCGGCCAGCGCTCCGTCACCATGACGATGGTGACCTTGGCGCCGACGCTCTTGGCCAGAGACAGCCCATGATCGACGCCTTTCCGGGCGACCTCGGATCCGTCTGTCGACACGAGGATGTGCTTGTACATGATCGCCTCCTTTGTCTGTGCCGCCTTCGATACGAGAATCGGCATTGCCGGGTCACTCTGCCAGCGGCTTCCGAGTGCAGCCGAACGTCGCCGCCACCGCTTCGATGGGGAGAGACAGCGTGCGGCTGTCCTGCGGGTCAGTTCAAGCTTTCGGTGAAGTGGCGTATCCCGAGCGGGAACGGGCCCAGGCCGCCAGGAGCGTTAGAGTAGCTGCACGGTCGATGGCAGGCCCCCGCCACAGGCATCGATGCTTCGCCGGCATGAATCGTCTGCCCTCGATCGCGCAGGCATAACGGGGTCGGGACAAGTGTAGCTGCTCCAACACCTACCTCCCCGCCGCGAACCGCACCCTCCCCCGCTCCCGCGCCTTTTGCGCCTCCACCTCCCGATCGCGCGCCTGCGCGCTGGTCACCAGCGAGCCCATCAGCCTCTCCGCCGCCGCGGCGACCTCGTCCACCGCCCGGCCGAACGCCGCCTCGTTGGCGTGCGAGGGCTGGTTGAAGCCGCTGATCTTGCGCACGAACTGCAGCGCCGCGGCACGGATCTGCGCCTCGGTCGCCGGCGGCGCGAAGTTGAACAGGATCTTGATGTTCCGGCACATGCCGCTCTCCCGGGCAAGCTCGGTCGGCCTGTCGTCCGCGCACCGAGGCCGCAGGGGCGGCGCAACGACGGTCCGCCCCCCGACGTCACCCTTAGCCCGCGTCGCGCCGGGGAGCCACAGGCCGCGTCCGGCATCGCCGCGACGGCTACCCGCCGATGCGCATGCGCTCGCGCACATACGAACCTGCCCGCCCTCGCTGCGCTCGGGCTCCGGCCCTGCTAGGAATATTCTCCGACCCATGCTATCCT
>JBFWWD010000233.1:0-9436 GCA_050246385.1 Geminicoccaceae bacterium | reverse complement strand
TCGAGGACCAGCTGCTGGTGAACCCCGACATCGATCTGGTGTACGCGCATTCGGGCCACCTGACCGTGCCGATCGTCTCGCTCATGGAAGCCAAGGGCAAGAAGCCCGGCGACATCCTGATGCTCGCGTCCAGCGGCATGCCGGTGGCGCTGGACCATATCCGCCAGGGCTGGCAGCAGGCCGAGGTCGAGCAGCCGACCTTCGCTCAGGTCTACGGCATCGCCATGTTCCTGCCGATGATCCTCAAGGGCGAGAAGCCCAAGCCCGGAACCTACAAGGTGCTCGGTCTCGACGCCGTCCTGACCGACGAGGAGTGGGGGCCGAACCTCAAGATTCCCGGCGCCACGATCGTCAAGGAGAACGTCGACGATCCGAGGTTCTGGGGCAACATGAAGATCCCCACCGATCCGGTCGAGGCGGTGCAGTAGGGCCTGCGCGTTGGCGGCGACGGTCGGGACCACGGGCGGCGCGGAGGCGCGCCGCCCGGCGGTGGTCCATATCCTGGACCATCTGGTCTGGGGGATCCTGGCGGGGATCCTGCTGGTCTGCTCGGTCACCATCGAGCATTTCTTCCAGCTCGGGATCTTCCTCAACATCGCCCAGCACGCGACCTTCGTCGGCCTGCTCGCGATCGGCCTGTCGTTCTGCATCATCGCCGGTCACATGGATCTCTCGATCGAGAGCGTCATGGCGTTCGCCGCCATGCTCGCGGCCTGGCTCACCGCCTCGCGCGGCTCGCCGCTCGGCATCCAGCTCAACACCTGGCTGACGCTCTTGATCGTGCTCGGCTTCGGCGCCCTGGTCGGCTTCGTCAACGCCGTGCTGGTGGTGCGCTTTCGCATCAACGCCTTCATCGTGACGCTGGCGACCTACATCTCGGTGCGCGGGCTCGGCCTGATCCTCACCGGCGGCCGCTCGATGTACGGCCTGCCCGACGATTTCCGCGCCGCCGGCAGCTCCGACCTCCTCGGGCTGCCGCTGCTGATCTGGATCCTGGTGATCACCTATCTCGCCTTCGGCGCCGTCCTGAAGCGGACCCAGTTCGGGCGCTGGGTGATCCTGATCGGCGGCAACCCCACCGCACCCTTCCGCGCCGGCATCGACGTCGACGGGGTGCTCTACCGCGTCTTCATCCTGTCCGGCGTGGTCGCCGCCTTCGCCGGCTTCCTGCTGGCCGCCCGCACCAATGGTGCTACGCCCAATCTGGGCGTCGGCATGCTGTTCGAGGTGTTCGCCGCCGTGGTGATCGGCGGCGTCTCGCTGCGCGGCGGCATCGGCGGCCTGTCGGGCGTGTTCGCGGGTGCCCTGCTGCTCTCGACCATCGACACCGCCATCAACGTCATGGGCCTCGACGCCTCCTACATGCAGGTCATCCGCGGCGGCCTGATGCTGCTGGCCGTGCTGCTCGACAGCGTCAAGCAGGCGGTCGAGCGGAGGTACGGGTAGCGACGCTTGCGCACGAGCGATGCTCCCATAAATATGGATCTACGGGAATCCTGCTGTCGAGAGCCTGAGATGAAGACGACCGTCGAGCTTCCGGACCAGCTCTACCGGCGGGCCAAGGTGGCGGCGGCGGCGCAGGGTCGCCGCCTGCGGGACTTGGTCGAGGAGGGGCTCGAGCTGGTGCTGGAAGCGCCACGCGGATCGCGACCGGATCTCGCCACGCTGATGCGCGATGCCCGCGGCGTGGTGGATTCGGGTATCCCCGATCTCGGCTCCGATCCGCGGCATCTCGACGGCTTCGGTCGTGACTCGTCGGGCGATCGCTGACACCGGGCCGCTCGTGGCCTTCCTCGACCGGGCGGAGCGGCATCATCGCTGGGTGAGCCGGACGGTCCAGGAGCTCGAGGCGCCGCTCCTGGTCTGCGAACCGGTGCTGGCGGAAGCCATGTTCCTGCTGGCACGCGCGTCCAAGGGGCAGGACGCATTGTTCGGCCTGCTGGAGAACGGTGCCTTGCGCCTGACGCTGCACCTCGACGAGCACATCGCCGCCCTACGGTCGTTGCACCGCAAGTACCAGGACCGGCCGATGTCCTTGGCCGATGCCTGCGTGGTGCGGATGGCCGAGCTGCACGAGCGCCATGCCGTGCTCACCCTCGATTCTGACTTCACGATCTACCGCAAGCGGGATGGCGGGCAGCTTGCGCTGATCATGCCGGACGCCGGATAGTCGCGCGCCGGGGTGTCCGGCGACCGATGCTGTGGGGCCCAAGCTCGACTGAGCGGGCAAGGGAGGCGGAGAATGAGGCCCATCGGCGTCGGGATACTCGGCACGGGACGGATTTCCGATCTTCACGCGGTCGAGTATCTCCGCAGCGATGCCGCCCGGATCGTCGCCGTCTGCGACCAGGCCCGGGAGCTCGCCGTCGCCAAGGCGGCGGCCTGGAGCGTTCCCGGCTCCCGGATCTTCGCCACGCTCGACGATCTGCTCGGCTGTGCCGAGGTCGATCTCGTCGAGATCCTGCTGCCGCACGATCTGCACCGCGCGGCGACCCTGGCTGCGCTCGCCGCCGGCAAGGCGGTCTCCGTGCAGAAGCCGATGGCGACCAGTCTTGCCGACGGCCTCGCGATGGTCGAGGCGGTGGCCACCACCGGCGGCTTTCTCAAGGTGTTCGAGAACTTCGTGTTCTATCCGCCGGTGCAGAAGGCGAAGGCGCTCCTGGACGAGGGAGCGATCGGCGAGCCCTTGACCATCCGGATCAAGAGCATCTTCGGCGATCCGCGCCATGGCTGGTCGATCCCGGGGGCGGCGCAGGCCTGGCGGCTCGATCCCGCGCGCTGCGGCGGCGGCCCGATCGTGTTCGACGACGGCCACCACAAGTTCGCGCTCGCCTGATGGTTCATGGGCATGCCGGAGGAGGTGCACGCCTGGATCGGCCGCACCGCGGTCGCGGGCGGCACGGTCGACGGGCCGGCGATGATCTCGTTCCGCTTTCCGGGCAGCCGGCTGGGCGTGTTCGAGGCGGTGCATGCCCGGGACATGCTCGTCGACACGCGGCACTACGCCCAGGACGATCAGATCGAGATCACCGGCACGAAAGGCGTGCTGTGGGTGACGCGCGGGCACGGCAGGCTGGGGGACCGGCCGCCCGTGATCCTCTACCGCGACGGCGCGACCACGGGCTACTCGGCCATGCCGACCGGCTGGGAGGAGAGCTTCGTGCGCTCGACCAGGGACACGATCGAGGCGTTGCGGGAGGGCAGGACGCCCGTGCTGACGGGGGCGCAGGGGCTCGACGTGCTGCGGTTCTCCCTGGCGGCCTTGCGCTCGGCCGAGGCCGGGCGGGCGGTCCGGCTCGACGAGATCGTGGACTGAGGCCGGCCGCAACCTCGCCGGGTCGGCCGCGTTGTCCGGTGGCAACACGATGCCCGGACGGACCTCATGGCGATCATTGCGGATCCCGGCCTGCGCCGGCTGCTCGTGCAGGCCTGTGCCGGTGGCCTCGTGGGCTGGGCCGTGCTCGCAGGGCTGCTGCTCACCGACGCGGCCGGGCTCGCGACCATCATTCTCGGCTCGGACCTGCGCGCGGTCGCCCTGGCCGTGCTCGCCCTTCAGTTCGCAGCGGGTTTCGCGGTCTTCACGGTCGCGACGGCCATGGCCATGCCGCAGCCGGGTCGGCCCCGGGGCAGGACCGCGGACCCGCAGCCGCGGCCGGTCGTGGTTCGACGACCGCGGCGCTGAGCGGGCTTCGCTGGGCCGCCCCTGCCCATCCGTGCTCAAACAGGCTCGGCTGACCCCTCATCCCGCATTGAGCCCGCACATGGATCCTTCGCAGACCGGCGACGCGGCACCCGACGACCGATCGGCCTACCTTCTGGCCGAGGCGAAGCGCCGCGATCCGGATCGCTATCTCTGCGCCCTGTTCGCGCCGGCCGAGCGCCGTGACGACCTGCTCGCGCTGTTGCTGTTCAACGATGAGCTGGCACGGATCCCAGATGCCGTCACCCAGCCGATGACCGGCCTGATCCGGCTGCAATGGTGGCGCGATGCCCTGGACGAGCTGCTGACGGGCCGCCCGCCGCGTCGGCACCCCGTGGTCGAGGCGCTGGCGCCGCTCGTGGCCGACGGTCGCGCCGCCGCCAATACGCTGCACGCCATGGTCGACGCGCGCGAGCCGGCGCTGGAGCAGCCCGCCCCGGGGCTCGACTGGCTCGAGGGCTATGCCCAGGCGACCAGCGGCGGGCTTTCCCGCGCATGGTACACGGCGCTCGGCGGCCGTTCGCAGCGCGAGGCGCAGGGCGCGCTGAGCATCGGGGCGGCCTATGGCCTGCTTGGTCTCGGGGAAGCGCTGCAGTCGGAATCCGCCCCGCTCGAAACCGGGGCGGAACGCCTCGCCTCGCTCACGGCGGACGTCCGGATCCGGGCCGCGGAGCTCTGCGCCGAGGGGCGCCGGCTCGCAGGCCGCCCGGATCGCCGGCTGATGGCGGCGTTCCTGCCTGCGGCCCTCGTCGACGACCGGCTCGCCGGCCGCCGTTCCCCCCACGGGCGCGGCCCGCTCGCACCCGTTCGTCTCGGGCTGCGAGCCTGGCTACGCCGGCCCTGAGCCGCGAGCGCTAGTGCTGGATCTGGTCGTAGACGAACCCGCCGGCAGCACCGGCCGCGGCACCGGTGAGCGTGCTGGCGAGGAAGTTGCCGGAGAGCAGTCCGACCGTGGCGCCGGCGGCGGCGCCGACCGCCGCACCCGTGCCGGTCCGCTTGCCGGTCTGGCTGTCCATCGAGCAGCCGGCTGCGGCAAGCGGCAGAGCGGCCACCGCCACCAGGATGATCGGCGTCCTACGCATCCTCGGAACTCCATTCCCCACACGGATCATTTTGGGCACGGATAGGTCTCGGCCATCGCACGCCACAGGCCGTCGATCGGCTTGCTGCTCAGATAGTCCGGATTGGCGCTCGCCCAGGCCACGAATGCGTGACGTGCCTGCTCGAGCGTCGGGATCGGCTCGGCGCAGGCGATCCGGTTCATCTTCCCGGCCCGCACCAGCTCGAGATAGAGCAGACCGCTGCCGGCGATGAAGCCGTCGCAGAAGTTCTGACCGTCCCGGACCTCGCCCACCGGCCCGACGGTGTCACAGAACTCGACCAGATCGGCCGTCGTCTCCAGCTTCGGATTCTCCGCCAGCGCCGGGCTCCCGGCCAGAGCGCACAGGACGCCCGCAAACAGCATGCCCCGGAGTCGCATCGTCCCTCCCTGCGATACTCGCGCAACCATAGGACAGCTCCCCACGCAAAGCGAGCACGGCGGTCGTAATCGGTATCGGAGTATGATGTTCGGCCGCGCTCTATTGCGACCAGGTCACCTGCTGGCCGGCCAGCGCCACGCTGCTGATGCCCATCTTGGCCGATCCTTCCGTGATCTGCCGGCTGTAGACCACGTAGATCAGCGTCTGGTTCTTCTCGTCGAAGATCCGCCGCACGCCGAGGGACTTGAAGATCAGGCTCATCCGCTGGCTGAAGACCTCCTCGCCTTCCTCGCCCCGCTCGATGTCGCCGATGGTGATCGGCCCCGTCTGCTGGCAGGAGATCGCGGCGTTGGACGGGTCCTCGAACCAGTTGCCCTTGCTCAGCCGGTCGATGATGCTGCGGTCGAAATGGCTCATGTGGCAGGTGACGCCCTGCACCTTGGGATCCGCGATCGCCTCGACCACGATGCCGTTGCCGATCCAGTCGTTGCTGAAGCTGCCGACCTCCTCGGCGCGCGCGGCACCGGCGAGCAGCAGCGCCATGGCGCCGGCGGTCACCAGCGGCTTGTGCATCGATCGTCTCCTGTCGGCAGGTCATGGGCGGCCGAACCCGGCACCGCATAGAGGAACGTCTTCGGCGCGTCGAGGTGCCCCCAACGGATCGCAGTGTCTCAGCTTGAATGTGCCGAAACCCTCGAAGGGCAGTGGCCCAGGGTCTGACTCGATCACCTGTGTCAAGGCCGGCCGAGGGTGGCGAAGCCGGCCCTTCCTTCAGGCCCTTGAGCGCAGTTTCTCTTGAAGGTCCGGTGGAAGCTCGGCGAACCAGGCATCCTCCTCTCCCGGCTGAGGCAGGATATGCCCAAACTCCATTATGCTTGTCCCCGGGATATCCGAGATGTAGATCCAGACATTTTCTCTCGACACATCGGCTATCGCGCAGACAGCATCGGCAATGCGTGTCAACAATCCGCTCTTCTGCTGTTGTGTGCGCCCCGATCGAATGTCCGCGCGTATCCAGATGTGGTCTGGTTCTGCCTCTTCACCTCCGGCGTAGTGGGAATGTGGTTCCAGCTCATTGAAAATGACCTGAACAAAGTACCGCGGTGCGAGCGCTACATCGTGGTGGATTTCGGTTATGCTCTTTGCGATACGCTGGCGCTGATCAGGTGATAGCTGCCCAGCGCGCATCCAACATACATAGGTCGGCATGCTTGCCTCCGAATCTATCGACTCCCTCTTCCAACCTCTACCGGCGGACCGCTTTCGGTCAACTGCGGAGCCACCCGACGGATCGGCGGCTAGTAGGTCTGGTTGAGCCGCAGCCAGCGCATCCGGTCGATCGAGCGCACGGTGACCTCGACGACGCGCGAGCCCCGCATCAGCCGCAGCGGCACGGCCACTCCGGGCTGCCCGAGCTGCCACATGCCGCGATAGAGCTCGGCCAGCGTGTCAACGCTGGCGTCCCCTACGCCGACCACGACGTCGCCCGGCCGAACTCCGGCGGCCTCCGCCGGCCCGCCGTCGGACACGCTGCGGACGATCAGACGCCCGCCATGCTCCATCGCCGACAGGCCGACCCAGGGCCGGCCGGGCCCGTCGCGATGACCCAGCGCCAGCAGATCGCCGAGAATGGGCTCCAGGGCGCCGACGGGAATGAACATGTTGCCCGGCGAATCCACGCCTTCCGCGGTCGCGTCGCCGACGAACAGGGAGCCGACCCCGACCAGGCGCTCTTCCCGATCGACCAGCGCGGCACCCGCGAAGCCCGAGTGTGGCGGCGTGGTGAACAGCGCGTTCGGCAGGAGATATTCCCATGGGCCCGCGAACTCGCGACGGCTCGCCAGCGAAGCCTGCCGGCCTCCGAGCTCGCCGTCCCTGCTGACCACGAGCAGCGGGTCACCGATCGCGGGGCCCTCGCTGGGGCCGAGCCGCAACGGGCTGGCCGCGAGCTTTCCCGTCGCGCGCAGCAGGCCGAAGCCCGTCTCCTGGTCGTAGGCGACGATGTCGGCCGGGACGCGCTTTCCGCTGGAATCGTAGAGATCGACCGCGGTCGCCTCGAGGATCAGATAGCCGACGGTCACCACGAGGCCGGCCGAATCGATGACCACCCCCGAGCCGCTGCGCTGGCGCCCGAGCGTGTCCGCGGTGCGCGCCTCGGGCGGGATCTCCGCCTTGAGGCCGACGACGGCGGCGGCGATCTCGCGTGGTCCGGCCTGTGCCGGCCAGGGGACCAACGCGAGCAGCCACAGGAGAACGGCTGAGCGCAGCTGTCGCATCGGCATCCGTCCGGCAGAGTGGGGCGCCAATGACGATGATGGACCGAGAATGGCTCCGCGACCAGTCTCGCCGCGCCGATCCCACGGCATGACTTCGCACGGCGGCACACCTATGCTGCCGGCATGAGCGCCACGCTGGATTTCCTCGAGCGGCTGATCGGCTTCGACACCCAGAGCTTCCGCTCGAACCTCGAGCTGGTCGATTTCGTCCGCGACCATCTCGCCGCCCACGGCGTCGAGAGCCGCGTATTGCGGGACGCCACCGGGACCAAGGCCAATCTATGGGCGGTGATCGGGCCGTCCGACGTTCCCGGGCTCGTGCTCTCCGGCCACACCGACGTGGTGCCGGTCGCCGGGCAGGCCTGGACCGGCGACCCGTTCCGCGCCCGGCTCGTCGACGGCAGGGTGCTGGGCCGTGGTGCCGCGGACATGAAGGGCTTCCTCGCCTGCGTGCTGGCGCTGGTGCCGGAGCTGGTCGCGGCGCGACCGAAGCGGCCGGCGATCCTCGCCTTCTCCTATGACGAGGAGGTGGGCTGCAAGGGCGTCCCGGCCCTGATCGAGGCGATGCTCGCGGAGCTGCCGCGGCCGGAGGCCTGTCTCGTCGGCGAGCCGACCCTGATGCGCCTGGTCGACGGCCACAAGGGCAAGGCGGGCTATCGCTGCACCGTCACCGGCCGCGAGGCGCACTCGGCCTACCCCGCGCTGGGCGCCAACGCGGTCATCGCCGCCACCCGGATCATCGAGCACATTGCCGGGATGGGCGAGGCGTTCGCCGCCCACGGCCCCTTCGCCGACGGCTTCGACCCGCCCCACCACACCTCGGGCGTGGGCCGGATCGAGGGCGGCTCGCAGCTCAACATCATCCCCAACCACTGCAGCTTCGAGTTCGAGTTCAGAGCCCTGCCGGCCGAGGACCCCATGCGGTTCGTGCGCGAGGTGGAAGCCTTCGCCCGGACCCATGTCCTGCCCCGGCTGCGTACCAGCGCGCCCGAGGCCGAGATCCGCTTCGAGGAGGTGCTGGCCTATCCGGGCATGAGCCCGCCGTCCGACAGCCGGTTCACCCGGCTGTGCCGCGAGCTCACCGGCACGGACCGCCCCACCAGGGTCGCGTTCGGCACCGAGGGCGGCTGCTTCGATGCGCGCGGCATCCCGTCCCTGGTCTGCGGCCCCGGCGACATCAAGGTGGCGCACAAGCCCGACGAGTGGATCGCGGTCGAGCAGCTCGAGCGCTGCGACGCCTTCCTGCGGCGGCTGACGGGCGCGATGCTGGGCGGCTGAGCGACGGCCGCCGAGCGGGAGTTCGCCATCGATGGCGGAACGGGTGGAGACCGGGTAGCGCGGCGTTCCGGAGCGAGCGGTCAGGCCGGCCTGGTCCGCGCCTCCAGCGCCTCGAGCAGCTCGCGCAGGCGGCGGCGGGTGCGCTCCGCGGCGTGCTCGTCGATCACGTCGAGGTCGATGAACAGGTCGAGGCCCTTGCCGTGCTCGCTGATCACCTGGGAGCGCTGCGCCAGGTCGCCCAGCATGCCCTCGACCGCGTAGGGCACGACCTCGCGGCTGATGCCCTTCATCGAGATGGCGGGCAGGGGGCGCGCGCGGACCATGTCGCGCACGAGCGCATAGGTCTCGTAGCTGAGCACGATGCCGTTGGGCTCGGCGATGCTCTGCAGGCGGGCGGCCAGGTTCGCCTCGGCCCCGATGATCGTGTAGTCCATCCGGTCGTTGCTGCCGAAATTGCCGACATTGCAGTAGCCGGTGTTGATGCCGATCCGGGCGCGGAAGGGCTGCTCGATGCCGCGCTGGCGCCACTCCGCATTGAGCTGGCCGAGCTTCTGCTGCATCGCCACCGCCATGCGGACGCAGGCGCGCGCATCCTCCTCCACGCCCTTGGTCTCGGGATCGCCGAAGAAGCCCAGAATGGCGTCGCCGATGAACTTGTCGATCGTGGCGCCATGGTCCAGCGCGATCTGCGACATCTCCGT
>JBFWWD010000232.1:0-9458 GCA_050246385.1 Geminicoccaceae bacterium | reverse complement strand
CGCGGGCGCGGAGGTCTCGCTCGACCACGCGATGCTCGCCTCCTTCCGCGAGCACGGTGCAGACCGGCCCGCCGGCGGGGATGCGGGTGCCCGGCGGCGAGCGATCGGCCGTCCATTCCGGCCAGGTGAATCGACGGGGGATCAGAACTGTCCGATGAGCATGGACGATGAGCGACCCACCGACCGTCCGCGTCTCGGGTATTTCCGGCAGGTCCTCGCCGCGGCAGCCGGCGACGTGAGCGGAGAACAGATCGAGCGACAAGGCACATCGGTAGGCGTCGAGAGAGGCACCGGGCCGAGGATTGATCTCGAGGGCGACGATCTCCTCGCCGTCCACCAGCATGTCGACGCTTACGAGACCGCGTACGGCATAGCATGCGGCCAGCGCCGCCGCCGCTTCGGCCGCCCTGTGGTACGCGGCCACGGACACCTCGGCCGGTGCCACTGTCCCGCCGAAGCGGAACGGCCGACCGGGGGCCGGAGCGAGCAGCTGACGCCCGAGCGCCAGCGTCCGCGCTTCACGGCCATTGCCGACGACCAGAGCCGAACAGGGTTCTCCGCGCGCCCGGCGCTGCCAGTACCAGCCGCGGCCGCGAAGCATTTGTCCGCCGGCAGGCCGGACGTGACCGCCGCCGGCGGCGCCAGCCCGCTTGCCCAGCCAACCTGCCGCCGGCCGCGGCAGGATCAGCCGCGTCTCGGGATGCGGCACGCCGAGCGAATTGGCGACGGAGGCGAAGGTGCTCGGATCCTTGGCCGACCGTACCGTAGCGGAGTCGTTGCCCCAGAGACTACGGCCTGTTGCCAACTCCTCGAGCAGCGACGGAGCACGTTCGAACCCGGAGCCCCAGACCAGCGGGATCGGTGGCGGCGCCAGCCGGGTTGCGGCAGCCAGCAGCGGACGGCGGCAGAGCAGCCACCGCCGGTTCACCGGGATGCGCCGCCACGCCGCAGCGGCATCGCGGGTGTCGAGGTCGCCGAACGCGTCGAGCACGATCGGGGCATAGCCAGCGGCGCGCGCCGCCTGAGCGAGCGCCCGACCGGACAGCGCGCAGATGAGGACCGGCTCAGGCTGCGGCATGCCGCCGTGCGGCCTCGAACGCTTCGGCGACGCCGAGATACCGTCGGGGCTCGGCGCCGCGCATGGCGGCGAGCAGCTCGTGCTCCGTCTGGAACTTGACGTTGCCGACGGCGAGTGCGCCCACGCCCACGCCCGAGGTGCCGTCGATCGCAACGCCGTCGGCGAACGCGTCGATGCCTTCGAGACCGGCCGGCGGCACCGCGTTGACGTCGAGTGCCACCTTGAGGCCCTTGGCGGTCGCGAGCTGCGCCTTGCTGAGGATCTGGGTCCCCGCGCGGCCCGCCGCGAGGATGACCTCGGCATGGCTCGCCGCCGCGAGATTGCCGGCATCGTCGCTGCCGTCGGCGGGCGACATGGCCACGCCGAAGCGCTCGCCGAACTGGTCGCAGGTCGCCGTCACGCGTTGCAGCCCGTCATAGCCCACCAGCGAGACCTTCGCCCCGGCCTGGGCGGCGATCAGGGCCGCGATCCGTCCGACCGGGCCTGTGCCGCCGAAGACCGCGACGCGCCGGCCGGCCAGCTCGCTGCCCTTCGCGCGCAGGTGCTTTTCCACGACCGCGATCATCCCGGCCGCGGTGGTGAAGGCGCCCGAGGGGTCCGCCATGACCGAGATCTCGAAATGTGGCGGCACCATCGCCTGCTTCGCCGCGTCGAGCATGTCCATGGCGAGGATCGGCTCGCGACCACCGATCAGGACCGCGGTGTAGGCGCCGTTCTGGGGGGCGCGGCTGAAGATCGCGTCCTGCACCAGACCCGCGACTTCCTTCAGGTCGACATCGGTATAGGGAACGATCACGTCGAAGCCGGCGTCCGTCGCCATGTTGACGTCGAACGGGCTCACGTTCTTGAGCGGCGTGAGGAAATGCAGGATCGACTTCGGTGATGACACGGGCGGCCTCCGGACCTGATCCGCTCCCTATGGCATCAACACGGCTGGCGTGCCAAGCCATGGGCCGTCAGAGGATGGCGGCGACCTCCGCACCTCGGTTCCGGCCGCGCATGACGACGAAGCGAAGGCTCTCGTATCGCTCTCCGAAACGGCGCTCGGCTTCGCGCTGGAGATGGTTACCGGTACCCGTATCGGGCAGGATGGCGAATCCCGTTGGGCCCCAGGAGCTCTGGCCGATCCCGGCGATCCCCTCGCTCTCGAGCCAGTCCAGCGCCTCGGCGACGGCGGGACTCACGAACCGGCCGTTCTGCGCGGGGGCAAAATAGTCTCCGACCTCGCGCTGAATCTCGCCGATCGCGGGGCCGACGGCGTCCAGGTCCGCCGTGGCCAGCCCGGGTAGCAGCTGCATGAGAACCAAACGGCAAAGTCGTCCCGCCAGCTCGGGCGAGTAGGGCGGCAGGCTGCGGAACGCTCCGTCCTCGCCCGAACCGTGCAAGCCGGTCCCGGCGCGGTCGAAGATCAGCAGAATGCGCCACGCGTCCGGGAAGGGCAGCCGCGCCGTGATGGGAGGCGGCTCGTCCACCGCACCCCGGCCGCCGTCCATGATGAAGCCGCCCTCTTCGAACGCCCCGATCCCGATGCCGGATCGGGCGCCACGCTCGAGCAGCCGCGCGATCTCGCGTGGCGGGACCGGTCTGTCGTTCAGCTCCGCCAAGGCGGTCCCGAGCGCCAGCGCGAGCTGTGTGCCGGACCCCAGACCGGCATGCGGCGGGATCGCTTCCTCGATGGTGACGCGGACGGGCGGCAGTCCCCAGAAGTCGGACAGGCGCCGGAGCATCCGGTCGGCTCGGTCGAGATCGGCCTCGCCGGTAACGGCCGTCTCCACTGCCGGCTCGACCCGCAAGCGGGTCGCGATGCCCTCCAGGGCCAGTCCGAGACTGCCGAAGCGCCGCCCCAGGCTGCCTTCCATGTCGAGAAAGCCCAGGTGCAGCCTGGCTGGCGCCACCACACGCACGACCGCGCCCGGCATCCCGCGCGCGGGGCGTCCTGGTCGCGTGGACGTCGCCTGAAGGCTCAACGCAGATCACTCCGAGTGATGGCAGACGGCCTCGATCCTGTGTCCGTCGGGATCGAGGATGAAGGCGGCATAGTAGTTCGGATGATAGTGCGGGCGCAGGCCGGGAGGGCCATGGTCGCTCCCGCCCGCCGCCGGCGCCGTGGCATGGAACGCGTCGACCGCTGCTCTGTTGCCGGCCTTGAACGCAATATGCTGGCCGGCCGGGGTGACCGGCGCCGGTCCCGGCGCCCGTCCCGCTCCGATCCAGAACCTCGGCTCCGGCAGATTGGCGGGCCCGTAGCCGGCACCAACGTAATCCGGCGAATCCATGACCTCCATCTGCACCTTGTAGCCGAGTGCTCCGAGCGCCTTATCGTAGAACCTGCGCGAACGCGCGTAATCCGACACGGGCAGCGAGAAGTGGTCGATCATGGAATGGCTCCGGCGCGTCCATCGCCCGCGATCCTAGCGGAGGGCGGCTTTGCGCTCTACGTCCACTGGCCGTTCTGCCGAGCCAAGTGCCCCTATTGCGACTTCAACAGCCATGTCCGCGCCGGTGTCGACCATGTGCGCTGGCGTGCGGCCCTGCTGGCCGAGCTGGACCATTTCGCCGAGCTGACCCGAGGTCGCCGGCTCGATTCGATCTTTTTCGGCGGCGGCACGCCGTCGCTGATGGACCCTGAAACCGTGGGGGCGGTGATCGAGCGGGCCTTCACCCGCTGGTCGGCCGCCCCGGACGTCGAGGTTACGCTGGAGGCGAATCCGACCTCGGTCGAGGCGGGGCTGTTCCGTGGGTTCCGCGCCGCCGGTGTGGACCGCGTCTCGCTCGGCGTGCAGGCGCTGGACGATCGCGATCTCGCGTTCCTGGGCCGCGAGCACGATGTCGCCACCGCGCTCGCGGCGGTCGATCTCGCCGGTGAGGTATTTCCCCGCCACAGCTTCGATCTGATCTACGCCCGCCCCGGGCAGACGGCCTCGGCCTGGCGGAGTGAGCTGAGGCGGGCGCTGCAGCATGCCAATGGCCACCTGTCGCTCTACCAGCTCACCATCGAGCCCGGGACGCGGTTCCATGCTCTGGTCGAGGCTGGGCGCCTGGTGCCGATGGACCAGGATGAGCAGGCCGAGCTGTACGAGCTGACCGAAGATACTCTCGCCGCCGCAGGGCTCGCAGCCTACGAGGTCAGCAACCATGCCAGGCGGGACGAGGAATGCCGTCACAATCTCGTGGATTGGCGGTACGGCGACTATGTCGGGATCGGTCCGGGCGCGCACGGTCGACTGACGTTGGGCGAGTGCCGCGTGGGGACCCACACCGAGCGGGTGCCGGAACGGTGGTTGACCGCGGTCGAACGGGACGGCACCGGCGAGATCGAGCGCGAGCTCCTGAGCCGGCGCGAGCAGACCATCGAGATGCTGATGATGGGTCTGCGGCTCAGCGAAGGGGTGGACGAGGAGCGCCTCGCGCGAGTGGCGGGTGGGCCGGTCACGACGATGCTGGACGGTCGGGGGCTCGATCGGGCGCTTGCGGCGGGATGGCTACGGCGAGGCGATGGCCGGCTGATCGCCACGCCCGCGGGACGCCAGCGCCTCGACCATGTCCTGCGTCTGCTGATCTGACGGTCGAGCTTGCGCCGCGACGGAGCGAAACCCATCCTCCAGTCATGCTCCAGGTGATTGGTCGATGCGCTCCGCTATCTGGCTGGTGAGTCTGTTCGTGCTGCCGCTTCTGGTTTCGGCCGCGCTGGTCCTGTCCGCACGGGCCGAACACTGGAGCCGCGCCCGCTGGGACGCGACCGGGCTCGCGCCTTCGCCGGCCGAGCATCCCGAGGCGGTCGTGCAGGTCTATGCTGCCCGGGCATGGGGCTGGAAGGGGGCGTTCGCGGTCCATTCCTGGCTCGTCTACAAGCCGGAAGGCGCTGGCGCCTACACGCGCTGGGAGGTGGTCGGCTGGGGCGTGGACCGGGGTGCTCCGGCGGTCCGGCGCAATCTGCGCCCGCCGGACGGGCGTTGGGCCGGCAACGATCCCGAGCTGGTGGTCGATTTGCGTGGCTCCAAAGCGGCCGCGGCGATCCCAAAGATCGAGGACGCGATCGGGCGTTATCCGTATGCCGACGCCTACGTGACCTGGCCCGGTCCCAATTCGAACACGTTCGTCGCGTGGATTGGCCGCGAGGTCCCCGAGCTCAAGCTCGCGCTTCCTTCGACCGCGATCGGCAAGGACTTCCTGGGCGGGCAGATCGCGGCGACCACGCCCAGTGGGACAGGGCTGCAAATCTCGCTCGGGGGATTGCTCGGCATCGCGGTCGGGGTCAAGGAAGGCATGGAGCTCAACCTCCTGGGCCTTGTGATCGGCGTCGACCCGCTCGGCCTCGCGATCAAGCTGCCGGGAGTGGGCCGGCTGGGCCCGAGCTGAATGGCGGTGCGACCGTGATCACCCTCAATCAGCTGCGCGTGTTCTGGGCGGTCGCCCACAGCGATTCGCTCACCCGCGCCGCGAAACAGCTGGGCGTGACCCAGCCCGCACTGTCGCAGCAGCTCGCGAAGCTCGAGAACACGCTCGGCGGCCAGCTATTCGACCGGGTCAACAATCAGCTGGTGCTCACCGACGCAGGCCGGTTCCTGCTGCGCAAGGCGGAGATCGTGCTGGCCGAGATCGACGAGGCCGAGGCAGGGCTTGCCGAGTACAGCATGGGCCGCAAGCGGCGCATCTCGGTGGGTGCCCTCGCCTCGGTCGCGCGCACCATCATCCCCGAGGCCTACCGGCTGGCGGCAGAGCTCGTGCCGGATCTCGAGCTGGATCTGCACGAGCTGGCGCCGGCGGAGGCGCTCGAGCAGCTTTATGGGCGAAATCTCCAGATCGCGGTGCTCTCGCCGGTTTCGCTTGCGGCCAACCGGATTTCGTTCACTCGGATCGAGCTCGGCAGCGATCCATACGTGTTCGCCGTGCCACGCGGCCTCGATCTCGGCTGTGTGATCGACCCGGACTGGGATCTTACGGAGGATCAGCGGCGCGTCCTGAACCGCACGATCCAGTTCAATTTCGGCAATCTTCACAATCAGCGGATCGACGAGTGGTATCGGCGCGTGCTGCCGCGCCACCAGGTGGCAGCCTGGTGCCGGACCTACGAGTCGGCGCTCGCCCTCGTGCAGGCGGGCCTGGGCGTCTCGCTGGTGCCGCAGCTCTGCACCCAGCTCGGCGGCCGACCCGCCTACGAGATCGACCTGCACACGGTGCCCGGGATGGACCGTCCGATCGTGGCGCTGGTCCCACCGCAATATCGCCGGGCTCAACCCTTCGCGGTGTTCCTGGAGTGCCTCCGGCAGGCCGCGAGCGCCATGACGCTGCCGCCACTCGGGCCGGCGCCGCCGTTCCTGGGTCGGACCTCCCGCTCGTCCGGGGCACGCACCAAGGCATAAGTTTCGGGCTATGGCACGGAAAAGTCGTCACCCGGGGTGGCGCATGCCACATGCTGGTGGCCGGCATCGTTGCCGGTTCGCCAACCCAAAAGGGAGACGACCATGACCAAGAAGACCTGGCAGGCGCCGAAGGTCGAGACGACCCCGGTGAGCATGGAAGTCACGATGTACCTGCCGGCTCAGGCCTAAGCAGCGGCATCGACGTCGCCGGCGGCGTGTCCGGACATGCGCGTGCGCGTTCTCGGCGCTGCCGCCGGCGGCGGATTTCCGCAGTGGAATGCGGACAGCGAGGCCTGCCGTCGGGCGAGGCGGGGTGATCCCGGGGCTTTGCCCGCCACCCAGGCCTCGATCGCCATCTCTGTCGATGGCCGGCGCTGGACGCTGGTCAATGCGGCCCCTGATCTACGACAGCAGATCGAGGCAAATCCCTGCCTGCACCCGCAGGGCGGAGAACGATCCTCGCCGATCGCGGCTGTGGTGCTGACCAATGCCGATGTCGATGCGGTGGCAGGTCTGCTGCATCTGAGGGAAGGCACGCCGTTCACGATCTATGCGCATGCGCGGGTTCTCGACGTGCTGGAGCGCAATCCCATCTTCGAGGTCGTGAACCGGGATCTGGTGCCGCGGCGTCGGCTGATCGAAGAGGTCGAGACCTTGCTCGCCGATGCGGTCGGGACGGCGCTCGGCCCCGTAGTGCGGCCGTTCCTCGCGCCCGGCAAGCTGCCGCTCTATCTCGAGCGCGAGGTGGCAGCGGTGGATACCGAAGCCATGGCGGGCGACACGCTGGGCCTGGAGGTGACGGCGGGTGGAAGGCGGATGGTCTATCTCGCCAATTGCGCCCGAATCACCGAGCCGCTGCGGCGCCGGATCGACGGGGCGGATCTGCTGTTCATGGATGGCACGCTCTGGCGCGACGACGAGATGATCGTGCAGGGGATCGGGGCCAAGACCGGGCGGCGGATGGGCCATATCAGCATGAGCGGCCCGGACGGCCCCATCGCGCGGCTGCGCGACCTGCGGATCGGACAGCGCGTGTTCATCCACATCAACAACACCAATCCGGCACTTCTCGCCGACAGCCCCGAGCGCACCGAGCTCGAGTGGGCCGGCTGGAAGGTGGCCCAGGACGGCATGGAGCTGAGACTGTGAGCGCAACCCGCTATGGTGCTCTTGAGAGCGCCGACGCCCTCGAGGCCGCCCTCCGCGAGATCGGGGCGGAGCGCTACCACATCCTGCACCCGTTCCATCGACTGCTGCACACCGGCAGGCTGAACCGCGGCCAGGTCCAGGCCTGGGCGCTGAATCGCTACTACTACCAGAGCCGCATCCCGATGAAGGACGCGGCGCTGATGTCGCGCTGCGAGGATCGCCTGCTGCGTCGTGAGTGGATGGAGCGCATGCTCGACCATGACGGTCTGGGAGACCAGGAGGGCGGCATCGTGCGCTGGCTGCGGCTCTGCCAAGGCCTCGGGCTCGATCCTGATTACGTGACCTCGGAAGAGGGCATCCTCCCGGCGACCAAGTTCGCGGTCGACGCCTATGTCCGTTTCGTGCGCGATCGCACCCTGCTCGAAGCGATCGCCTCCTCCCTCACCGAGCTGTTCGCGCCCAAGATCCACGAGGAGCGGATCCCCGGGCTGCTGCAGCACTACAGCTTCGTCAGCGAGGAGATGATGGCGTATTTCCGCCGTCGTCTCGACCAGGCGCCACGGGATGCCGGGTTCGCTCTGGCCTATGTCCGAGAGCACGCGGACACTGCGGAGAAGCGCCTCGCCGTCGTCGACGCGTTGATCTTCAAGTGCAACGTGCTGTGGGCGCAGCTCGATGCGCTGCATCATGCCTACGTCCTCAGCGGGGGCATTCCGACCGGCGCCTTCGTGCCCGAGGACCATGTGGCGGTGAGGGCGGCATGAGCCTGGACGTGCTTGCCGAGACCGACATGGTGGCGCTGCCACCCTGGGTCCGGCTGCATTTCGATCGGGTACGCGACCGATGGGTCCTGCTCGCTCCGGAGCGGGTGCTGTTCCCCTGCCCGACGTCGGTGACGATCATCGAGCGGGTCGGCGGCGGATGTCAGCTCGGTGCCGTGGTCGAGGGGCTCGCGGAGGAATTCGACGCGCCGCGCGAGACGATCAGCGGCGATGTGCGGCAGATGCTGCAGAATCTCGCCGACCAGGGCTTTCTTGCCGTCGAGGGTGGCCATGGGTGACCGCATGTTCGGCCGGCGCGAGCCGTGGAGCGAGCCGCCGATGGGGCTGCTCGCCGAGCTGACCCACCGCTGTCCCCTGCAATGCCCCTACTGCTCCAATCCGCTCGAGCTCGATCGCGCGACCAGCGAGCTCGAAGCGGCGGAATGGTGCCGCGTGCTCGACGAGGCGGCCGCGCTGGGCGTGCTGCAGCTCCATCTTTCTGGCGGCGAGCCGACCGCACGCGCCGATCTCGAGCAGATTGTCGAGCACGCTCGCGGCCTCGGGCTCTATACAAACCTGATCACATCGGGCGTGATGCTCGACCCGGCGCGGATCGCCAACCTTCGCGAGGCTGGGCTGGAGCATGTCCAGCTCAGCTTTCAGGGTGCTGAGCCGATGGTGGCCGACCGGGTCGGCGGGTATCGCGAGGGACATCGCAAGAAGCTGCTCGCCGCTCGCGCCATCAGGGCTGCCGGACTGCCGCTGACCGTCAACGCGGTCGTGCACAGGCAGAATCTCGATCAGCTTCAGGGAATGATCGACCTCGCGGTCGAGCTGGACGCGCACCGGCTCGAGGTGGCGCATGTCCAGTATTACGGCTGGGCGCTGCTCAACCGCGCCGCGCTGATGCCGACCCGCGACCAGCTCGAGGCGGCGACGGCGATCGTCGAGCGCTCACGCCGCGAGCTGCGCGGACGGCTGGCCATCGACTATGTCATTCCCGACTACTGGGCGAAGCGGCCCAAACCCTGCATGGGCGGCTGGGGCAGCACGATCTTGAATGTGACCCCGCTGGGCAAGGTGATGCCCTGCCACGCCGCGGCCTCT
>JBFWWD010000231.1:0-9526 GCA_050246385.1 Geminicoccaceae bacterium | reverse complement strand
CACCTCGGCCAGGCGCACGGGTCCGTGCTGCGGCGGGCGCGACCGGGCCATGGCGAGGAACGTCTTGACGATCCGCGCACAGCGCTCGGCCGCCGCATGGACCCGCGCCGCGCGCTGCCGCGAGGCGGCATCCTGGGCGAGCTCCTCCAGCATGCTCGAATAGCCGACCACCACCGAGAGCGGGTTGTTCAGCTCGTGCGCGACGCCGGCGAGCAGGGCGCCGAGCGCGGCGAGCTTCTCGCTCTGGTGCAGGGTCTCGCGCTGCTTCTGGATCTCCGCCTCGGCGGCGCGGCGCTCGGTCAGATCGACCACCGAGGTGACGAAGGCCGGCTGGCCCTCATACTCGATGAGCCGCGAGGTGGTCGCCCCCGGAAAGGTCGAGCCGTCGATCCGGCGCAGCACCTGCTCCAGCCCCTCGACCATCCCTTCCGCCTGCATCGCAGTCAGAAAGCGCTCGCGGGCGCCTGCCTCCGCGTAGAATTCCTCCGGCTGCAAGCGCTCGAGATTCTTGCCCGTCAGGCGGAACAGGCTGCGGAACGGCTGGTTGGCGAACATCAGGCGGCCATCCTGCCGTCGCACGATCACCAGCGGCATGGGATGTGCCTCGGCGATGACGCGGAAACGCTGCTCGCTGGCGCGCAGCGCCGCCTCGGCCCGCTTCAACGCGCTGAGATCGAGGAAGCTCATGACCACCGCGGCCCCGCCCTCATAGTCGATGCCGCGCGCCGTGAGCACGGAGGGGAACAGGTCGCCGAACGCGGTCCGCATCACGATCTCGCGGCCGTCGATCCGATCACCGCGGGCGATGTCGGCATAGATTGCTTCGCGGTCCGCGGGGTCGGCGTAGAGCTGGCCGCGATCGAACCCGTTCAGGTCCTCCGATGCGACACGAAAGGTGTCGGAGTATGCGCGATTGGCGAACAACACCTGACGGTCGACCAGCCGCGTGATGATCATCGGCGTGGGGTGCACCTCCGCGATGGCGCGGAAACGCATGGCGCTGGCCTTGACCTCGGCCTCGGCCAGCTTCGAGCGGGTGATGTCGAGATTGAAGCCACCGATATGCGTGATGGCGCTCGCCTCATCCCGGATCGGGAAGCGGATGATCATGCTCCAGGCATAGTCGGTCCGATCGGGCAGGGCTTCCTCGGTCACCAGTGGTCGCCCGGTCTCGATCACCTCCCGATTGTGACGCGCGATCGTGGCCGCCGCTTCGGGCGGGAACGCGTCGTCCGCGGTGCGGCCGATCATCGCTTCCGCCGGGCGCCCGAACAGCTTGCCCATCTCCGAGTTCGCCATCAGGTAGCGGCCCTCGAGATCCTTGAGGTACATGCCGACGGGCGCATTCTCCATGAACGCGGCCAGGCGAGCTTCGCTGGCCTTGAGCGCGGCCTCGGCGCGCTTGCGCTCCGTGATGTCGAGCGCGAAGCAGCCTACCACCGCGATGTTGCCGTGGGCGTCGCGAATCGGAAACCGGATCACCATGCTCCATTGGTAGGCCTCGAGGCTCGGCTGGTACTCCTCGTGAAACAGGGTCGTGCCGATCGCCAGCACCTCCGCATGATGTCGCTCGATCAGGTCCGCCTCGTCCGGCGGAAAGACGTCATGGGCCGTGCGGCCGATCACCTCGGCCGGCAGGCGGTGGAAGATCTTGGCCGATTCCGGGTTGGCGAGGAGATAGTGGCCGGCGCGATCCTTGAGGTGGACGACCAAGGGCGCATTGTCCATCAATGCCGCCAGCCGAGCCTCGCTCTCGCGCAGTGCCTCCTCCATGCGCCGTCGCTCGGTGATGTCGGTGATCACGCCGAGAACTGCCGATTCGCCGCCATAGTTGAGCGGGCGGGCGGACATGATGGCATCGAACTCGCTGCCGTCGGCCCGGCGCATCCGGACCTCGGCCTGGTCGGCCCCGCCATCCCGGACGATGCGGCGGGCGATCTCGGTCCGCGCGGCGGAATCGACCCAGATGCCCTCGATCCGATCGCCGTCGGTCTCGCCGGCATCGAGCCCGAACACCTCGCGCCCCTTGGCGTTGACGAACAGGACGCAGTAGCGGTCGAGCGCCGTGATCGCGATCGGCAGTGGAACGCTCTCGGCGATGAGGCGGAAGCGTGCCTCGCTCTCCGAGAGCGCATGCTCGGCCTGACGACGCTCGGTGACGTCGCGGCCAACAGCCTGGATCTCAACCACCTTGCCGGCGTCGTCGAACACGCCGACGCTGCTCCACTGCTCGGTCCGGCGCCGGCCGTCGGGAAGGATGGCGGCGATCTCGATGGTACCGACCGGATGCTCGGGCGTGAGCGAGGCGACGAACCGGTCGTGGCGCTCGCGATCCTCGGGTGCGATCAGATCGTAGTCGTTCCAGCCGGGTGAGAGCATCTCCTCGCGGGTACGGCCAGTATATCGGCAGAACGCCTCGTTGACGAAGGTCAGGAGCCCATCCGGCCGGCGGCGGATGATGAACTCCGACTGGGTCTCGATCAGAGCCCGGTAGCGCGCCTCGCTTTCCCGGAGCGATTGCTCCGCGAGCTTGCGCGCGGTGATGTCACGGCCGATCGCCTGATACTCGACCACGCGGCCATCCGAATCGAACACCGCCGTGTCCGTCCACTCCTCCCAGCTGGGCCGCCCGTCCTTGTCCTCGCAGACCTCGTAGGTGACCGTCGGCCTCGCCGGAGTCAGGCCGGCCCAGGCTGCCTCGATCCGCTCCTGCTCCTCGACGGGGTAGTGGATGACGTCGTTGAAGCCGTCGAGCAGCGTGGCACGGTCGAGGCCCCGGTATCGGCAATAGGCATCGTTGACGAATGTGAGCACACCGTCGGGCCTGATTCGCAGGATGAACTCGGTCTGCCCCTCTACGACGGCACGGTAGCGCGCCTCGCTTTCCCGCAGGGCCAGTTCGCCCTTCTTCTGGTCGGTGATGTCGCGCCCCGTGGACTGCAGCTCGACCAGCTCGCCCGCATCGTCGAACACGCCGGTGTCGATCCAACGCTCCCAACGGAATGAGCCGTCCGGGAGGACGGCACGTGTCTCCATGATGGCCGTCGGATTGTCGGGCATCAGGCTGCGCAGATGAGCCTCGAAGCGAGGCCGGTCCTCCGGAACCATCATGTCCAACCCGTTGAATTCTTCGGACAGGATGTATTCGCGCGGCTTGCCGACATACCGGCAGTAGGCTTCGTTGACGAAGGTCAGTCGCCCCTCGGGAAGCTGCCGCAGGACGAACTCGGTCTGCGTCTCGACCAGCGTCCGATAACGCGCCTCGCTGTCACGCAGCGCCAGCTCGCTGCGTTTGCGCTCGGTCACGTCGCGGCCGACCGATTGGATCTCGATCATCGTCCCATCGCGGTCGAAGATGCCCGTGTCGACCCAGAGCTCCCAATGGTCCGTGCCGTCGGGCAAGAGCGCCCGCAGCTCGATCGACGCGGTTGGCTGCTCCGGCGTCAGAGCCGCCAGATGCCGCGTATGCCGGTCGCGATCCTCCTCGATGATGAGTGCGAAATCATTCCAGTCGCCCCGCAGGAGTTGCTCGCGAGGCAGGCCGATGTATCGGCCATAGGCTTCGTTCACGAAGGTGAGGATGCCGTCGGGCCGTTGGCGCAGGATGAACTCGGTCTGCGTCTCGACCAGCGCCCGGTAGCTGGCCTCGCTCTTCAGCAGCGCCTGCTCGCTCTCGCGCTGCTCGGTGATGTCCCTGCCGACGGCCTGGATCTCGACGAGGCGGCCCTCCTCGTCGAACAATGCGGTGTCCACCCACTGCACCCAGCGCAGGCGACCGTCGGGCAGCACCCGGCGCAGCTCGATGGCGCGTGAGGGACTGTCCGGAGTCAGTGACGCGAGATGCACCTCGTCCCTTGTCCGATCCGCCGGAAGGGTTGCGGTGAAGTCGTTGAACCTGCGGCCGAGAAGCTCCTCGCGCGTGCGCCCGTAATAGCGACAGTAGGCGTCGTTGACAAAGGTCAGCCGCCCGTCCGGGGTGATTCGCGCGATGAACTCGCGCTGCGTGTCGACGACCGCCCGGTACCGCGCCTCGCTCGCACGGACGGCCGCCTCCGCCTTCTCCTGCTCGGTGACGTCGCGCTTCACGGCGACATGATGGGTGATGCGGCCGCGCGCGTCGCGCAGAGGCGAGATCGTGGTGTCGAGCAAGATGGCCTCGCCGTCGCGGCGTTGGGCGACGATCAACCCCTGCCAGCTACCGCCTTCGCCGAGATGACGCTCGATCGCGTCGTAGATGCCGTCCGACTCTCCTCCGGCCAGGACCTCGCGCGGGCTTCGCCCGACGACCTCGCTCGAGGCGAAGCCGGTCAGCCGCTCGAAGGCGCGATTGACGTAGGTGTAGCGCCCGCCCGCGTCAGTGATCTCCACGGCGTCACCGACCTGGTCGACCGCCATCCCCATGAGCGACAGCTGCTCCTCGCGCTGGCGCCGCTCGGTGACATTGCTGGTGAGAATGACGCGGCCGCCGTGCGGCATCCGGCTCTCGCGCAAGCGGCACCAGCGCCCGTCGATGAGCTTGTGCTCGTGCTCGCTGTCCTCCTTGGCGTGCAGGGTGAGGCGGCGCTCGATCCAATCCTCGCCCATGTCGGGATGGTAGATCGGCCCGCGCGCGGTACCCGCCTTGATCCAGTCCTCGAAACGCTGGCCGAGCTTCAGCACCTCACGCAAATTCTTCGTCAGATGGGCGGGGTAGCGGCTGTTGTAGAAGACGAAGCGGTCCTCGGCATCCAGGATGGCGAGACCGTCCGGGATGCTCTCGGCCGCCGCCAGAAAGCGCGCCTCCGCCTCGCGCCGCTCGGTGATGTCCGTGGTGAGGATGACGCGGCCGCCGTCGGGCATGGGTGCCTCGCGGACCCGCACCCAACGCCCGTCGACATGCTTGTGCTCGCGCTCGGTGAAGCCTTCGCGGCGCGTGGCGAGCCGTCGCTCGGCATAGTCCGGGCCCATGTCGGGATGGTAGATCGGGCCCCGGGCCCGGCTCTCGCGAATCCAGTCGCCGAAGCGGACCCCCAGCGCCAGGCCCTCGCGCAGGACCGGCGGCAGCATCTCGGGATGCCGGTTGTTGAAGAAGACGATCCGATCCTCGGCATCGAGGATCACGAGACCGTCCGGCATGCTCGCGGCCGCCGCGAGAAAGCGCGCCTCGCTGGCCCGGAGCGCCGCCTCCGTGCGCTTCTGCTCGCTCAGATCGCGCATGTAGGCCATGAAGGTCGGGCGGTCCTCCTGCCGCGTCGCGGCGACGACCAGCTCGACCGGGATCGTCGTCCCGTCCTTGCGCAGCGCCGTCACCTCCAGCCGGCGTCCCAGGATCCTCGATTCCCCGGTCTCGAGATACCGCCTCATGCCGGCGACATGCGCGCCGCGCAGCGCTGCCGGTATCAGCAGCTCGTGGAGCTCCCGGCCGCGGACCTCGCCGGCGGAGTAGCCGAACGTCTGCTCCGCCGCCGGGTTGAACTCGATGATCCGGCCGTCCGAATCGATGCTGACGAAGCAGTCGAGGGCTGCCTCCAGCACGGCCGCGTAGGTATGACGGCTCTCCTCGAGCGCGGCCTCCGCCCGGATGCGGTCGCTGACGTC
Organism: Geminicoccaceae bacterium; assembly: GCA_050246385.1. Taxonomy (GTDB): domain Bacteria; phylum Pseudomonadota; class Alphaproteobacteria; order Geminicoccales; family Geminicoccaceae; genus Benzoatithermus. Next base: position 3,949 of record JBFWWD010000231.1, on the reverse strand, counting down.
GCGCTTCGCGCAGCAGAAGCAGAGGAGGGCGCCGCTCTCGTCGAACACTGGCGAGATGGTCGCATCCTGGTAGAGCAGCCGCCCCGACTTGTGGCGGCTGATGATCCGGCCCTGCCAGACTTGGCCCGAGCGCGTACGCCGGTCCAGCTCCGCGAAGAACTCGGGCGGGTGCTGATCGCTGCGGATCAGCTCGCCGGGCGTGCGACCGAGCGCCTCCTCGGCCGTGAAGCCCGTCAGCCTGGTAAAGGCGGGATTGACGTAGAGCAGGTGATAGGCGTCGTCCGTGATCTCGATCGAATCACCGACCTGCGCCATGGCTGCGGCGATCAGGCTCCGCTCCTGCCGCAGCCGGCGCTCGAGCGTGGTGTCGTTGGTCAGCAGAACGCGGCCACCGTCCGGCATGCGGCTCTCGCGCGTCCGGACCCAGCGCCCGTCGATCAGACGGTGCTCGCGATCGACCGAATCCGCGGCCCGATCCGCGATCCGCTGCTGCAGATAGTGCTCGCCCATCTCTGGGTGATAGATCGGGCCCAGCGCCTCGGCCTCGCGCCCCCAGTCGGACCAGCGCTTGCCGAGGGCCATGGTCGCGCGGACCGTCTCGCTCAGATTCTCAGGGTAGCTGCTGTTGTGGAAGACGAGCCGATCCTCGGCGTCGAAGATGGCAAGGCCGTCCGGGATGCTCTCAGCGGCCGCGCGCAGCTGCGCCTCGCTTGCCGCGAGCCGGCCCTGAAGAATGCGGCCATGCTCGAAGGCGTCGGAAACCGCAGCGAACCACGGACGCCAGATCGCCGGAACGGCGCTCGCCCGCGCGATCCCTTCGCTCTCGTCCTGGATATGGCGCACGAGCGCGAGCGCCGGCCGGATGAACTGCCGCTGGAGCAGCAGATAGGCGCACAGCAGAGTCAGCATCAGTGCCGCGAGGATCAGCGCGTAGGGCTTGACCCGTGGCAGGAACAGGCCGGCGATCTCTTCCTCGGGCAACGAATAGACAAGCGAGAACGGCGAGTCGGCGAGCCGCTGCGTCAGGATCAGCTGACCGTCGATCGAACGAAAGCCACCCGTGTCCGCGAGCAGCTGAGGCAGAGGCATCGCAGCCAACGCCGGCGGCAGAGCGGGGTCGGCGGTGGCGCCATCCTCGCGGCGGGCGACGATCATGCCGCCCGAATCGGAGACGATCCAGACACCGCCGAGCGGCCAGTCGATCTCGCCGAGGAAGGCCGAGAGAAAGTCGAGCAGGATATCGGTCCCGACCACGCCCATGAAGCGGCCGTCGGCATAGACCGGGGCGGCGTAGCTGATCATCGGCCCGGCCCCGCCCGCGTCCTGGTAGACGCCCGTCCAGTAGGGCCGGTGCTCCGGGTTCCGCGCGGGTGTGCCGCTCAGGAACACGTCGTAGCCGAGCCAGCCCGCGATCAGCGCGCGGATCGAGGAGTAACCGCCCGCCGCGATGAAGTTGTCGCTCGGCGCAAACGGGAACATGCTCACGAAATCGCCGGACGCCGACAGATAGTAGCTCCAGTGCAGCTGCGGCGCCGAAAGATGGGCGTGCCGCATCAGAGCGAAGGTCTCGAGCGCCGTATCGAGCTCGCGCCGCTCGCCGGTGTCGGCATCGAGCACCGCCGGATCGGCGAGCACATTGCCGATCTGCGCCGCCTGATCGGTGTCGGCGAATTGGTCGAGGAACACGCCCTCGATTCCATCCGCGTGCCGACGCAGCGTCAGGGCAGGGCGCAACGCCGTGGGCGATTGCGGCATCTGCCCGGCGAGCCGGTTCTCGATGAACTCCCGCATGGCATCGACATGGCTCACCGCGGCCTGCAGCACCGGCTCGAGCGCGACCCGCTCGGTCCGGGCTCTGCCTGCCAGCTCCTCCAGCAGATCGCGTCGCTGGTCGATGAACTGCTGCCATGCGAGGGCGATCACAAGCAGCAGGAGCGGTACGGCCAGGGCACAGAGCAGGAGCGCGTAGTGACGGGTCAACCGCCGCGCGTGCTGGCGAACCATCCGGCTGGCCTCCCCTCGGCTCGCCGCTGCGGTCGGTCCGCTCGCGACGGGTGCGACGTGGGAGGCCATGGTCATTGCCGCATCAGCCTAGTCAAGGGCGGCCGCTGGCGCGGATTGCCGAGAGCGCCGACCGCAGGCCTTCCCCGAATCGTGAGGCCGCTCCGTTTCAGTTCCGTGCCGCGAAGCTGCCTCTCTGTTTCAATTGTGTCACCGCTGGCGGCTTGCGCGGCAATCCTGCGGGTGGAATGTCTGGGGCCGAGACGCCGGCCCAAACAGAAGCGTACGAGCATGCCCGAGCTGATCGTGGTCGACGACGAGCCCGACCTGCGCGCGATGCTCGCCGAGTATCTCGGCGCCGCCGGCCATGTCGTGCGCGGTGCCGGGGACGGACAGGAGCTGCGCCGTCTGCTCAAGGCCGCTCCCGCCGACCTGGTCGTCCTGGACGTCGGCCTCCCCGGGGAGGACGGCTTTGCGCTCGCACGCTGGCTGCGGGAGCATCACGACCCCGGCATCGTGATGCTGACCGGGGCCGATACGACCATCGATCGGGTCGTCGGGCTCGAGGTCGGTGCGGACGACTATGTCGGCAAGCCGTTCACGCTCGGCGAGCTCGCCGCACGCATCGCAGCGGTGCTCCGGCGCCGGCGACCCAGGACCGGCCGCGCAGCTCTCCCCGAGGGCATCCTCGCGTTCGGCCCCTATCGGTTCGACGTGAAGCGCTTCCGGCTCATCGATGGCAGCGGCGCGGAGATCCACCTCGCTCCCATGGAGCTGGATCTCGTCGCTGCGTTCGCCACCAACCCGGGCAAGGCGCTCGATCGTGAGGCTCTGCTGCGCCTCGCTCCGGCCCGCGACGGCGACACCTTCGACCGCAGCATCGACAACCGGATCACCCGGCTGCGACGCAAGCTCGAGCAGGACCCAGCCAAGCCCGAGCTGATCAAGACGGTCCGCGGCGCTGGGTATCTCTTCCCGGGCTGAGCCCGAGCGCTCGCTCCCTGGTCACAGGATGCCTATCCGGAACGATCGCCTGGGGCCACGTCGCCCGCGACCTGATCGTCAGGTGCGTCGAGCCGATCTGGCGAATTCGCGGTAGATTCTAGATCGACTCACGGCTGCAACGCTCCTACACTCGGCAATTCACCTTTCGCAGGAGTGGAGGTGAAGCATGTCTGAGCCCGTGGCTTCACTCAGTATCCGCGGAACCATACTGACGCCCGGCGGCCAAGAATATGAAGAGGGCCGGCATTTATACAATGGCATGATAGACAAGCGGCCTGCGATAATAGCGCGATGCGTTGACCCTGCCGATGTGAGCACCGCCGTAAACTTCGGGCGCGTGCACGGAATGCTGATTGCGATACGCGGCGGCGGACACAGCGGTGGCGGCCTGGGCAGCTGTGACGGCGGGCTGGTGATCGATCTGTCGGCGTTGAAGGGTGTAGAGGTCGACCCCGAGGCCCGAACGATAAGAGTTGCCGCCGGATGCACCCAAGGCGAAGTCGATCGGGCGACGCACCCCTTCGGCCTGGCGGTACCCGCCGGCATCGTCTCGACGACAGGCATCAGCGGGCTCGCGCTTGGCGGCGGCACGGGCTACCTGACCCGCAGCTATGGCCTTACCGCCGACAATCTCCTCGAGGCCGAGCTCGTCCTGGCGGACGGCTCGCAGGTCACGGCTGGCCACGACCGTAACGCGGACCTGCTCTGGGCGTTGCGCGGCGGTGGCGGCAATTTCGGGGTGGTGACGAGCTTTTTGTTTCGTGCCCATCCGGTCGACCAGGTGTATGCTGGCCCGATCTTCTGGGACGCGATCCATGCGCACGAGATCATGCGCTGGTATCGCGATTTCCTGCCAACCGCGCCGCGCCGGCTGGCTGCCGTCTTCGGTCTGAAGACCGTGCCCTCCTGCCAACCGTTCCCCACGGCGATTCACGGCAGGCGC
>JBFWWD010000230.1:0-9580 GCA_050246385.1 Geminicoccaceae bacterium | reverse complement strand
TGGCGGTCGCTGGTGAAGCGGCGCAGGTCGACCGCGTCCAGCCGCCAGTCGCCGCGCTGCAGCGCCTTGCCGGCGAGCGACAGGCCCAGCGGCCCCGGGAACATCTCCGGGAAGATGGTGAGCACGGTGGCGGTCCAGGCGCTCACGGCAGCACCACCTCGACCGAGCCCGCGGCGAGATCGATCACCGGCACGGCCTCGCGCGTGAACGGCACCAGCTCGGTCCGGCCCGGCTCCAGCTCGACCTCGAGGATGTCGCCGGCGCCGTGATTGTGGACGCCGATCACCCGGCCGAGCGGCGCGCCCTCGGGCGTCCTGGCGGCGAGGCCGACCAGATCCTCGTGGTAGAACTCGTCCTCCTCGGTCGCGGGCAGGCGCTCGCGCGGGACGAAGAGGCGCAGGCCGCGCACGGCCTCGGCGGCGTCGCGATCCTCGATGCCGGGAGCCGTGGCGATCAGGCCGCCCTTAGCCTCGGCGAGGATGCGCAGTGCGAACAGGGGCCGGCCGGCCTCGTCATGGACGGGCCCGTAGGCGGCGACGCTCTCCGGCACCTCGGTGAAGCACCGGAGCCGGAACGCGCCGCGCACCCCGTGGGGTGCGCCGATCTGGGCCACGCAGACCATCGGCCTGTCCTGCGCCATCGCCTATCGGATCAGGCCGCCTTCTCGGCCTCGGCGGCGGCCTTCTTGGCCGCGAGCTCGGCGGCGCGCTTGCCGGTGCCGCGCTGACGGGTGGCACCCGGCGCTATGCCGGACGTGTCGAGGAAGCGGGCGACGCGGTCGCTGACCTGCGCACCCTGGCTCAGCCAGTAGCGGATGCGCTCCTCGTTCAGGACGATGCGGTTGGCGTCCTCGTTGTTCAGGAGCGGGTTGTAGCTGCCCAGCCGCTCGAGAAAGCGGCCGTCGCGCGGGCTGCGCGCGTCCGCGGCGACGATGCGGTAGAACGGGCGCTTCTTGGTGCCGCCACGCGCCAGGCGAATCCGAACGGCCATGTCTTGGTCCTAGCTCCGGGTTGCGGCCGCGCTCAGCGCGGCAGGAGGCCGGGCGGGAAGCCGCCGCGACCGAAGAGATTCTGGATGCCGCCGGCCTTCTTCATCCGCTTCATCATGTCCTGCATCTGCCGGTGCTGCTTGAGCAGCCGGTTGACGTCCTGGACCGAGGTGCCGGAGCCGGCGGCGATGCGCCGCCTGCGCGACGCGTTGATCAGGTCGGCGTTCTTGCGCTCCTTGGGCGTCATCGAATCGATGATCGCGCATTGGCGGCCGATCAGCTTCTCGTCGACATTGGCCTGCTCGAGCTGCTTTTGCATCTTCTGCACGCCGGGCAGCTTGCCGAGGATGCCCTTCATCCCGCCCATCTTGCGCATCTGCATGAGCTGGCCGCGCAGGTCGCCGAGATCGAAGCTGCCTTTGGCGAGCTTCTTCGCGAGCTTCTCGGCATCCTCCTTATCGACCAGCTCGGAGGCCTGCTCGACCAGCGAGACCACGTCGCCCATGTCGAGGATGCGGGCGGCGACCCGGTCGGGATGAAAAGGCTCCAGCGCGTCGAGCTTCTCGCCCATGCCGACCAGCTTGATCGGCTGGCCGGTGACGTGGCGCATGCTGAGCGCCGCACCGCCACGCGCGTCACCGTCCATGCGGGTGAGAACGATGCCCGAGACGCCGATCCGCTCGTGGAAGATGCGGGCGGTGTTGACGGCGTCCTGGCCGGTGAGCGCGTCTGCGACCAGCAGCGTCTCGGCCGGATGGGAGAGGTCGCGGACCTGGGCCAGCTCGGTCATCAGCGCGTCGTCGATGCTGAGCCGGCCGGCGGTATCGAGGATCAGGACGTCGTAGCCCTCGCGCCTTGCGGTCTCGAGCGCGCGGCGGGCGATGTCGAGCGCACCCTGACCGGTCACGATCGGCAGGCTCGCCACCTCGCACTGGCGCGCCAGCACCTCGAGCTGCGTCTGGGCGGCCGGGCGCTGAGTGTCGAGCGAGGCCAGGAGCACCTTCTTGTGCTCCCTCAGGCGCAGGCGGCGGGCGAGCTTGGCGCTGGTGGTGGTCTTGCCCGAGCCCTGCAGGCCGGCCATCAGGATCACCGCGGGTGGCGAGGCGAGGCGCAGCTCGCCGGTCTCCGCACCCAGGATCGCCACGAGCTCGTCGTGGACGATCTTCACCACCATCTGGCCCGGGGTGATGCTCTTGATCACCTCCTGGCCGACCGCGCGCTCGCGCACGCGCGCCACCAGATCCTTGACGACGGGCAGCGCGACGTCGGCTTCCAGCAAAGCGACGCGGATCTCCCGCATCGCCTCGTAGACGTCGTCCTCGGTCAGGGCGCCGCGCCGCTTGAGGCGGTCGAGCACGCCGGTGAGGCGGGTGGTCAGGCTCTCGAACATCAACGCCATACCGCGCGCTCCGCACCTCCGCCTTTCCGGGGGTGCCGGGCGCGCTCGCTCTCCTGTCCGTCAGATAGGCGGCCGCAGCACGGCCGCAAGCCGCACGCTTCTGATGCCGGAGGGGCGGAAAGTCAAGCGGAGGTAGGCCGGTAGGCCAGCGCCCTCGCGCGGGAGCTAGTCGATCCTCACGTCGTCGGCCTGTCGATCGAGATCTCGATCAGGGACGTCGCGCTCTCATCATCGTTCCTGTTCGGCCCAATGTTTCCCGCTGGTGGCGCCGGCGCGCCGGACTCCCGGAGCAGCTTGGCGAGCTTGCGATACAAGTTCGGGTGATATCGCTTGCTGTCCTGATCGTCGCAGACTGTCGAGATCAGCCCGCCGCCAGCAAGTTTGATGTGGCGGGAACCAGGATCGAACCACACTCGGAACTCGACGCGCACGGAGGTCTGTCCCCTCTCGCCCTCATGCTTTGCGCTCGGCATGCTGCCTTCTCCCCTGATCGAGCAAGAAGTGGACCTCCTGGGGCCAGAGTCACGAATGTATGGAAGACTGCAGCAACCTTCGTTGTCCTCATTGCGGCCTGATCGAGGTTTTCTGCGAGACGACCAGCGTTTCACGCCGGAAGCCATGGAGATGAACCAAGCGCTGGTCGATCTGCTCGTGCGGATCACGGGCCTTTGCGGCCGCTACGGCCATCGAGCCGGCCGACGGCCCCTTTGGGCGGGGCCGCCGGCACGGGTGCTACTTGGCGACGGCCGTGAACGGCCGCGGCCAGAGTGCGCTGTCGGCGGCGACATCGCGCGGGCTGGCGGGCGCGCCGACCCGGCGCTCCGCCTCTTCCAGCGCGACGCGGGCAAGATCGCCGCGTTCCAGGCCGATGTCGGCGAGTTGGCGGTCCGTGAAGCGGCTCAGCTCGGCGAGGGCCGCGTGGAACTCCTGGCGCACGGCCCAGCCGCGAAAGGTGTCCTTGAGCATGTCCATGGGTCGGGTCTCCGACTACGCCGGCCAGGGCGGAGGCATTGCCATCGCCGAGGGCCGGAGGTTGCGAGGCCCCCTGATCCGGCCGGGTCGTCTGAGCGGCCCGGAGCACTCTTAGCTGGGGATCCGTAGCCGCCGCGCCATGTGTCATGCTGCCACGCAGCATCGCACCGGCGCTTTCCACGGCGTGTCGGTCGGCCTTCCCGCGGGAGGACCCCTCTACCTCACCGCGATCGTGATCTTCTCCGACGCCACCGGCGGGTCGAAGGAGATGTGGTTCTGGTCGGCGAGCAGGAGCTGCAGGGTGTGGGAGCCGGGAGGCAGGTCGAGCGTGGTCTCGGTCTGGCCACCGCCGAAATGCTTGTGGTGGTCGTCGGCCGGGATCGGCTCGTCGAGTGGGGGCAGGTCGGCCGTGTCGATCAGCAGATGGTGATGGCCGGTGTTCGGCGTGCCGACGCCGGCGGGCGCCACGCCCATGCCTTTCAGGCCGAAGCGGACGGTGATCGGCCCGGTGACCGTCTCGCCGTCCATGGGGGTGATGAAGTAGACGGCGGCATCCGCCGGAGCGGGCGTGCGGTCGGATGCCAGCGCGTGGCCAGCGAGCAGCAACGCGGCCATCAGCATCGTCGACCGGATCATGCGCGCACTCCCTCGGGCAGGCGACGACCGATATAGCTCAGCTCGCGCTTGACGCCAGGGTCACGGCGGCCGGAGGTTGCGCCGCGGGCGGGGCACGTCTATCCCCCCGGCCCATGGCTCCTGTTCCGTTCGCGAAGATGCATGGCTGCGGCAACGACTTCGTCGTGCTGGACGGGCGGCGTGCGCCGATCGCGCTGACGCCGGAGGCGGTACGCCGCATCGGGGACCGGCATCGCGGGGTCGGGTTCGACCAGCTGCTGCTGATCGAGCCGGACGAGGAGGACGACGCGCGGCTGCGCTTCTTCAATGTCGACGGGAGCGAGTCGGGGGCGTGCGGCAACGGCACGCGCTGCGTGGCACGCTACCTGTTCGACGATGGGGCACCGCCGCGGCTGCGGCTGGCGGTGGGCCAGCGGCGGCTGACGGCGGAGCGCCTGCCCGACGGCCGGATCGGGGTGGTCATGGGCGAGCCCGTGCTCGATTGGCAGGGGATCCCCCTGGCCGAGGCGTGCGACACGCTGGAGCTGCCGCTGGACGTGCCGGGGCTGCCGCGCCCGGCGGCGGTCAACATGGGCAATCCGCATCTGGTGTTCCTGGTCCCGGATCTCGCGGCGGTCGACGCCGCCAGCCTGGGTGCCAAGCTGGAGCGGCATCCGATCCTGCCCCAGGGGGGCAATATCGGCTTCGCCCAGCTCGTCGGCACGGACCGGCTGCGGCTGCGGGTGTTCGAGCGTGGCGCGGGCTTGACGCTCGCCTGCGGCAGCGGCTCGTGCGCCGCGGTGGTGGCGGCACGGCGGCGAGGGCTGGTCGGGAACCGGGTGCGGCTGGCGCTCGACGGCGGCGAGGTCGAGGTCACCTGGCCGGGCGAGGGGCCGGTGACGCTGATCGGGCCGACGGCCCGGGTGTTCTCGGGCATGCTGGCGCCGGAGCTGCTCGATGCCGGCTGAGGTCGAGGTCGTCACCTTCGGCTGCCGGCTGAACAGCTTCGAATCCGAGGTGATGCGGCGGCACGCGCAGGCCGCGGCGCTGACCGACACGGTGATCGTGCATACCTGCACGGTCACCGCCGAGGCCGACCGGCAGGCGCGGCAGACCATCCGCCGGCTGCGGCGCGAGCGGCCCGGGGCGCGGATCGTGGTGACGGGTTGCGGCGTGCAGGTCGCCACCGCAGCCTATGAAGCAATGGCCGAGATCGACCATCTGGTCGGCAATGCCGAGAAGCTGCGGCCGGAGACCTGGGCCGGGCTGGAGGCGGCATCGCGCCGGCAGGTCGCCGACATCATGGCGGTGCGCGAGACCGCACATCACCTGGTCGACGGGCTGGAGGGGCGCACGCGCGCCTTCCTGCAGGTGCAGCAGGGCTGCGACCATCGCTGCACCTTCTGCATCATCCCCTATGGCCGCGGCCCGAGCCGCAGCATTCCCCTGCCGGACGTCGCGCGGCAGGCGCGGGCCCTGCTGGCGGCCGGCCATGCCGAGCTGGTGGTGACCGGCGTCGACATCGCCTCCTATGGCCGCGACCTGCCCGGGCAGCCGAGTCTCGGGGCGATGCTGGCCGGCCTGCTGGCCGAGGTGCCGGAGCTGAGCCGGCTGCGGCTATCCTCCTACGACCCGGCGGTGCCGGACCCGGCCTTGTGGGAGCTGGTGGCGACGGAGCCGCGGCTCCTGCCGCATTTCCATCTGTCGGTGCAGGCGGGCGACGATCTGGTGCTCAAGCGGATGAAGCGACGGCATCTGCGCGGCGACGTGATCCGGCTGACCCGCGAGCTGCGCGCGCTGCGGCCCGACCTGGTCTTCGGCGCCGACCTGATCGCCGGCTTTCCGACCGAGGACGAGGCGATGTTCACGAACACGCTGGACCTGGTCGAGGAAGCGGGGCTGACCTTCCTGCACGTCTTTCCCTACTCGCCGCGGACCGGCACGCCGGCAGCGCGGATGCCGCAGGTGGCGCCGGCGCTGCGCAAGGAGCGGGCGGCACGGCTGCGCGCCCGTGGCGAGGCGGCGCTGGACGGGTTCCTGCGCGGCCAGCTCGGCCAGCGGCGCCGGGCATTGCTGGAGCGCGACGGGGCCGGGCACACCGACCAGTTCGCGCCGGTGCGGATCGGGGCGGGCTCGCAGGTGCCAGCGGCCGGTGCGGTCACCGAGCTGGCGATCCGAGGCGTCGAGGACGGCATGCTGGTGGGGTTCGCCGAGGCATGAGCGGTCCGAGAGGCTGGTTCTCGCGGCTCAAGGCCGGGCTGTCGCGCTCGTCGAGCAACCTGACCGAGCGCATCGCCGAGGTGGTGGTCGCGCGCCGCAAGCTGGATGCCACGACGCTCGAGGAGCTCGAGGAGGCCCTGATCCTGGCCGACCTCGGGGTCGACACCGCCGCGGCCCTGGTCAAGGAGGTCGCCAAGGACCGGTACGGCCGTGAGGTCACCGACCTGGAGATCCGCGAGGCGCTCGCGGCGGCGGTGGCCAAGGTGCTGGAGCCGGTGGCGGAGCCCCTGCCGCACCGGGCGCGGTTCCGGCCGCAGGTGGTGCTGGTCTGCGGGGTCAACGGCACCGGCAAGACGACGACCATCGGCAAGCTCGCCAACCAGGCGGTCTCGGCCGGGCTGAAGGTGGTGCTGGCGGCCTGCGACACCTTCCGCGCCGCGGCGGTCGAGCAGCTCGAGATCTGGGGCCGGCGCAACGGCGTGCCGGTGATCCGCGGCAAGGAGGGGGCGGATCCGGCCGGGCTCGCCTTCGACGCGCTGGAGCGGGCTCGGGCGGAGGGGGCCGACCTCCTGCTGATCGACACCGCCGGCCGGCTGCAGAACAAGCAGGGGCTGATGGACGAGCTGCGCAAGATCGTGCGCGTGCTCAAGAAGGTCGATCCCGAGGCACCGCACGACGTGGTGCTGGTGCTGGACGCCACGACCGGGCAGAACGCCCACAATCAGGTCGAGGTGTTCAAGGACATGGTCGACCTGACCGGGCTGATCGTGACCAAGCTCGACGGCACGGCGAAAGGCGGGGTGGTGGTGGCGTTGGCGCGGCGCTTCGGCCTGCCGATCCACGCGATCGGCGTCGGCGAGGCGATCGACGACCTGCGCTCGTTCGAGGCGGCGGCGTTCGCGCGCGCTCTGCTCGGGCTGGAATCCGCGAAAGACGGCTGAGAAAGACGGAACCGATGTCGCGCAACCATGTCGAGACCCTGCTCGGCGCCGCCGTGCTCGCCGTGGCCCTGGGCTTCCTGGCCTGGGCCTATGGCCGCAGCGATGCCGGCGATCCCGGCGGCTACACGCTGCGCGCTAGGTTCGACCGGGTCGACGGGCTGGAGAACGGCGGCGACGTGCGGATTTCGGGGATCAAGGTCGGGCGCGTGCTGTCGCAGGAGCTGGACCCGCAGACCTTCCGGGCCGAGGTGACCTTCAGCGTCCGCAACGGCGTCGAGCTGCCCTCCGACAGCTCGGCCGCGATCGTCAGCAGCGGCCTCCTGGGCGGCAAGTATCTCTCGGTCGTGCCGGGCGGCGAGGACCAGATCCTGGCCGATGGCGGCGAGATCAGGCTGACCCAGTCCTCGGTCAATCTCGAGGACCTGATCGGCCGCTACATCTTCAGCGGCCAGGGCGGAAGCTCCGCGGCGGACGGAGCGCAGTGAGGCGGATCGCCGCGCTGGCTCTCGGCATCGCCTGCCTGCTGCCGGCGGCGGCGCGGGCCGACGGGCCGGTGCGGCCGCATCTGGTGGCGGTGCTGCAGGGGCTCGACAAGATCACCGCGCGCACCACCGAGCTGCGGCTGCCGATCGGCGAGGAGGTCGCGTTCGGCACCCTGCGCATCACCGCGCGGGCCTGCCTGACCACGCCGCCGACCGAGCCGCCGGAGAGTGCCGTGTTCCTGGAGATCGCGGTCGCCGACCCGGAGCGCGGGCGCCAAGTCGCGTTCAGCGGCTGGATGTTCGCCTCCAGCCCGTCCCTCTCGGCGCTCGAGCACCCGGTCTACGACGTCTGGCCGATCGCCTGCGCCGAGCCGCTGGAGCCCGATCCCGTGCCGCCGGAGCCGGCGCTGCCACCGCCCGTGCCGCCGCCGCAGCCGAGCCAGGGCTGATCACGCGGGAGGATTCCCGGGCAGAGGGCCGGACGGGGGGAATCGCGCCTGCACCTGCAGCGCCGCGCGCAGGCGGGCGAGGTAGGCGTGGCGGCCGATCTCGATCGCGCCGAACTGCTGCAGGTGATCGGTCACGAACTGCGCATCGAGCAGGACGAAGCCGCCGGCGTTGAGCAGCTCGACCAGGTGCACGAGCGCGATCTTGCTGCTGTCGCGCACCCGGGAGAACATGCTCTCGCCGAAGAAGGCGCCGCCCAGACGGACCCCGTACAGGCCGCCCGCCAGAGCACCATCGCGCCAGATCTCGACGCTGTGGGCGAAGCCTGCCTGCGCGAGCGCCGTGTAGGAGCGGATCAGGGCCTGGTTGAGCCAGGTGCGCGGGCGGTCGAGGGTGGGGGTGGCGCAGTTGCGGATGACGGTCGCGAAATCGTGGTCGAGCCGGGCCTCGTAGCCACCCCGCCGCATCGCCTTCCTGAGGCTGCGCGGGACATGGAAGGCGTCCAGCGGGATGATCCCGCGCCGGCGCGGCTCGATCCACTCGATCCGTGGGCTGTCGAAGTCCTCGGCCATCGGGAACACGCCGATGGCATAGGCCCGCAGCAGCAGTTCCGGCGGCGGCTCGAGCGGGGTCACCGCCGCCCGGTCACTCGCTCCAGCCGGCCAGGAAGCGGCCGAGCCAGGTGGTGTCGAACTCCGCCTCGCGCACGTCGTCGGTCGCGAAGATGGCGCGCAGCAGCGGCACGGTCGACGGAATGCCGTCGATCACGACCTCCTCCAGACATCGCTCCAGGCGACGGATCGCCGTCCGCCGATCGACGTCGTGGACGATCAGCTTGGCGATCAGGCTGTCGTAGTAGGGCGGCACCGTGTAGCCGGCATAGAGGGCCGAATCCATCCGCACACCCGGCCCGCCCGGCGCGTGGAAGGCGTTCACCCGGCCGGGCGAGGGCAGCAGGGTGCGCGGATCCTCGGCATTGATCCGCACCTCGATCGCGTGGCCGGTGAAGGCGACGTCGGACTGGGTGATGGCCAGGGGCTCGCCGGCGGCGAGCCGGATCTGCTCGCGGACCAGGTCGATGCCGGTGACCAGCTCGGTGACCGGGTGCTCGACCTGGAGCCGCGTGTTCATCTCGATGAAGTAGAACTCGCCGTCCTGGTAGAGGAACTCGACCGTGCCCAGGCTGCGGTAGCTGAGCTTGCGCAGGGCCTCGGTCACGGTGTCGCCGAGCCGCTCGCGCTGCTCGGAACCGAGCACGGGCGAGGGCGCCTCCTCGACCACCTTCTGGTGGCGGCGCTGCAGAGAGCAATCGCGCTCGCCGAGATGGACCACACGGCCGCGGCCATCGCCGATGACCTGGACCTCGATGTGGCGCGGATGGTCGAGGAAGCGCTCGACATAGACCCGGTCGTCGCCGAACGCGGCGCGCGCCTCGGTGCGCGCCAACCGGACGGCGTCGCTCAGCTCGTCGGCGGCGCGTACCACGGTCATGCCGCGGCCGCCGCCGCCGGCCACG
>JBFWWD010000229.1:0-9655 GCA_050246385.1 Geminicoccaceae bacterium | reverse complement strand
CATGTATCCCTCGCCGCTGCACTACCGGATCGTCCCGGAGCTGGTCTACGACAGCAACTCGACCATCATCTTCGGCACCAACAGCTTCCTCAAGGGCTACGGGAAGATGGGCGACCCCTACGACTTCCGTTCCCTGCGCTACGCCTTCGCCGGAGCCGAGGCGATCCAGGACGAGACCCAGAAGCAGTGGTTCGACAAGTTCGGCATCCGCATCCTCACCGGCTACGGCGCCACCGAGACCGCCCCGGTCCTGTCCCTGAACACGCCCATGCACTATCGCTGGGGCACGGTCGGGCGGCTCCTGCCGGGGATCGAGAGCCGGCTGGAGCCGGTGGCGGGGCTGGAGCGTGGCGGCCGGCTCTGGGTCCGTGGCCCCAACGTCATGCTGGGCTATCTGCGCTACGAGCAGCCCGGCGTCCTGCAGCCGCCCGAGGGCGGCTGGTACGACACCGGCGACATCGTCGACATCGACGCGCAGGGCTTCGTCACCATCCTCGGCCGCGCCAAGCGCTTCGCCAAGATCGGCGGCGAGATGGTCAGCCTGGGTGCCGTCGAGGAGCTCGTCCACCGCCTCAGCCCGGACGCGCAGCACGCCGTGGTCGCGCTGCCCGACCTGCGCAAGGGCGAGCGGATCGTGCTGGTCACCACCGACCAGTCGCTCGACCGCGACCGGCTGCAGCAGGCCGCGCGCGCCGCCGGGGTCAGCGAGCTGATGGTGCCGGCCGACGTGCTGCACCGCCCGGGGCTGCCGCTCCTCGGCACCGGCAAGACCGACTATCCGAGCGTGCAGAAGATCGTGACGGGGTATCTGGCGGCGGCGTGACGGCGGTCGCGGCACTCGATCGGCGGTCGCCGGCCCGAATGTTCGATTGTGCCGTGAGCCGGCGGCCTACCGGCATGGAAGATTGCCTGGTCGGCGGCTAAGCTGGTGCGATCGAAAATCGAACTCTGCTGCTGCGGACGCTGCGATTTCATGGAGCTCATCGTTGCCGGGAAGAAGATTGTCTCCGCCCGACCCCTACGAGCCGACCTCGGGTCAACCGAGGTTTCGCAATCACATCCTCGCCAATCTGCGCCCCGACGAGGCTCGGGAGCTGCGCCCACACCTGACGCGCGCACGTCTGGTCCGGGGACAGATCCTCATGGAGCCCGGCGAGCAGGCATCGCACGTCTGGTTCATCGAGGCGGGCTTCGTGTCCATGGTCGCGCAGCTCGAGCGCGACAAGCTCGGCGTCGAGGTCGGACTGATCGGGCGCGAAGCCATGGTCGGGACCATGCCGCTCTTCGGCGCCCACCGGCTCAATTTCAACTGCGCCATGGTTCAGCTGCCGGGCGAAGCGCGTCGCATGCCGCTCGACGTTCTCAAGCGCTGTGTCGAGCAGATGCCTGCGTTACGGCGCCGGCTGCTGCACGCGTTCACCCTGGAGATGGCGCAGGCATCCCAATCGGCCGCCTGCAACGGCCGACATTCCATCCTGCACCGCTGCGCCAGATGGCTGCTGATGGCCCGTGACCGCCTGGACGGCGACGAGCTGCCGCTCACGCAGGAGTTCCTGTCGGTCATGCTGGCGGTGCGCCGGCCCGGCGTCACCATGGCGTTGAATCACCTGGAGCGTGACGGACTGGTTCGCAGCCACCGCGGCGTGATCACGATCGTGGACCTCCCCGGACTCGAGCGCGTCACCTGCGAATGTTATTTGCACATCAGGGAATTCGATCATAGGTTATCAGAACTCGACAAGTCCGGAACGTAAAGTTCGGTAGCGCACATTCAAATGTCTCCAGCTAGGCAATTTTTTCTCACTATATCGTTTTAACGAGCCAGCATCTCATTGCATGGTTTCATGCGGAATGCTTCAAATTCGACGTGGAAGACAGCGCTGGCGAGCACCGCTCAGCAGTCCGCCGCCGCTCCGATTAAATAGGGAGCGATAGTCCAAGTTAAGTCGCGGAGAACCGGCCCGGCCAATATTCTGGCCATGGCCGGTTCTCCAACATCCCAGCCCGGCCACGATCGCCGAGGACATGCGGAACCCGCGTGAGGCTTGGCACCGGCCCACGCTCTCGCCTGATCAGGCCGCGAGCGACACCGCTTCCGCCGACCCCGGGGAGCCGTGCAGATACCAGCCGCTGTCGTCGAGGATCGCCATGCGCTCGCTGCCGAAGCCGTTGAAGCCCGTCTTCAGCGCGTTGCTGTAGGCGCCCATCATGCCGACCTCGACCCAGTCGCCCTCGTCGGTGTCGGCCGGCAGCCAGTGCGGGCCCGGCATCGAATCGATGCTGTCGCAGGTCGGCCCGAACAGATCGAACGCGATCGGCCTGCCCGTCGGTCCGCCGGATGCCCGGACCAGCCGCATCGGGAAGCGCGGGCCGATCCACTTCAGCTCGGCCAGATTCCCGTACACCCCGTCGTTGAGGTAGAGGCTGTCGCCGCGGCGCAGCTCGACGCGCGCCAGGGCCGAGGCACCGTCCGCGACCAAGGCCCGACCCGGCTCGCACTGGAGCCGGCAGTCGAGCCCGTGCCGCGTCACCGCCTCGCGGACCGCCTGCACGAACATCTCGAACTCGGGCTCGTCGCCCCGGTAGATGGCCGGGAAGCCCCCGCCGACGTCGAGATCGTCGATCGGGCCGACCAACCGCACGACCTGTGCCGCCAGGCCGATCGCCCGCCTATAGGCGGCTGGATCGACGCATTGCGAGCCGACATGGAAGGTGAGCCCGACCCTGCGCGCATGGCCGCGTGCGGCCCGCACCAGAGCACCCGCGTCCTCGACGCCGACACCGAACTTGCCGGTGAGGGTCAAGAGCGCCCCCTCGCCCGGCACGGCGAGCCGGACGAACAGCTCCAGATCCTCCGCACAGCCGGTGGCGGCGACGATCTTGGCCAGCTCGTCGGGATGGTCGAACACGAACCGGCGCACACCGTGGTCGTGATAGGCCTCGGCAATGGCGCCCACGCTCTTGACCGGATGCATGAAGTGGCAGCGCGCCCGTGGCAGCAGGGCCCGGACCGCCCGCACCTCGCCGATCGAGGCGGTGTCGAACTCGCGCACCCCGCCGGCCCACAGGGCCTGCAGGACCTCGGGCGCGTCGTTGCACTTGACGGCGTAGAACACGTCGCCGGGAAAGGCCGCGAGCACACGCCGGGCGCGCGCCTGGATCAGATGCGGCCGCAGCCCCACGACGGGGTCGACCGGAGAGCGATGAGTGATAAGCGCCGCAGCGCCCCTGTAGGTGTCAGCCATACCGACCTCCCAACCCCGGACAGAGTTAAGCGATCAGAATGCCGCCGCCGCGCGCGCCGCTGTGCATAGGCCTCTTTTCGGATGGCTGCATATGGGGCACCGCACGCCCCCTGTAAAGACCTTTCTCCCCTTGACAGCCAAATCGATCCCGATCGGCTAACCTCTTGTCCATCCATGAGCAAACCGTTGCACGGCTGCCTCGTGGCTGCCACGGCTGCCCGTCCGGCCCGGCCACTTGCCTGCGGAACTTGACGCCGTCAGGATCGTCTTCGCCTGATCAGGAGATCGGATGTTCTATCGCCCCGATGCACCCGATGCCCCGCGCGCCGGGCTCCTCAACGCTCTGGTCCTGCCGCGCCCGATCGGTTGGATCTCGACGCTCGATGGCGAAGGGCGGGCCAATCTGGCGCCCTACTCCTTCTTCAATGCCGTCGCCTACCGCCCGCCACAGGTCATGTTCTCGGCGACCGCTCCACACGAGCGCGGCGGGCTGAAGGACAGCCTCGCCAACATCGCGGCCACCCGCGAGTTCGTGGTCAACTTCGCCACCTGGACACTGCGCGAGGCGATCAACGCCAGCTCGATCGCCGCCCCGCACGGTTTCGACGAGTTCGCCCATGCCGGGCTGGAGAAGCTGCCGGCGATCACGGTGCGGCCGCCGCGCGTCGCCGGCAGCCCCGTCCACCTCGAATGCGTGCTCTCCCAGATCGTCGAGCTCGAATCCCCGAGCCCCGATCAACCCGCGCGGATGGTGATCGGCCGGATCACCGGCGTGCATGTCGCCGACGAGCTGTTCGTCGACGGCAAGGTCGACCCTACCCGGCTCGATGCCATCGCGCGCCTCGGCTACGACCAGTACGCACGGCTCGGCGAGGTGTTCGCGATGACCCGGCCGCGCTGGGAAGAGAGACAGGGCGACTCGTCGCAAAACTGATCGGCATCGTCTTGCCTCCCTTCCTAGCGCATCGCGAAGAGCTCCTGATGGAACCGCTCCGCCACGGACAGGCCGTGCGCGGCGAAATCCCGCCGCAATGCGTCGCCGAAGCTGGCTGGGCCGCAGAACCAGATGCTGGCCGAGCGCCAATCCGGCACGGCTGCGCGGATGCGATCGCCCGTCAGCCGGCCGTCGCGGGCTTCGAGCAGGACATGCACGCGGATGTTCGCGGCTTTCCCGTCCGCCGCCAGCTTGGCGAGTGCCGTCTCGTCATAATCGGCGGTCGTGTGAAACAGATCGACCGCCGACAGTCGCTTCTGCGGAGTTGCCCGAAGTTCCAGGGCCCGATGCTTCATGGCGGCGATGAACGGTGTGATGCCGATGCCGCCGCCAATCCAGATCTGCCTTGCCTGGCCATCGTCGAAATCGAAGCGGCCGTAGGGTCCCTCGATCCTGACCTCCTGCCCGACCTGCAGCTTCTCACGCAGCCGGCTGGTATGGTCGCCCAGCTCCTTCGTGATGAAGGTGATCCGGCGATCCCGGTCGAGCCATGTCGAGGCGATGGTGTAGGGGTGCGCGCCCTCGGATCGGTCGGCGGTTGCGAACGCAAACTGCCCCGGCTTGTGCCCGGGCCAGCCTTGCGGCACCTCGATCTCGGCCTCGAGCGCCCGGACTCCGGGATAGTACTGGAGCGAGCTGATCCTGCCCTGAACTTGGCGGCCAGCGCCGACTCGGTGCAGCAGCACGATCACCGCCGAATAGCTGCCCCCGGCGAGGAGCAGCAACATCACCACACCGAGCGGTGATGTCCAGTAGCTGAACTTCGTCAGCACGACGGTGTGGAACACCAGGATCAGGTAGACGACGGCGAGCAGGCGATGGGTCTTATAGAAAAGCCGGTAAGGAAAATACCTGACGAGGGCCAGCGCGATCAGCAGCACGGCGGCGTAGAAGGCCCATTCGCCGACGCCTTCCGCGGTGCCGCGCCAACCGGTCAGGAACGCCTCGACTGGGTTCTCGATCGGGAGCCTCGCGCCGCGCCTCGGCCGTTCGAGCAGACCCCAGCCCACCGCCCATTTCGGTCCCTTGGCCCAGAGCCAATGGGCCACGGCGACGACGAGGGCGGCGATGCCTAGCCACTTGTGCAGGCGGTACATCTTGTCCAGCCCGCCCAGCCAACCTTCCGGCCAGCGCGGGCGCAATGCCAGCAGCATCACCACGCTCATCGCGCCGATCGCGAGCGTGCCGCTGTACTGGACGACGACCGCGCGGATCGCGAAGAAGCCCT
Organism: Geminicoccaceae bacterium; assembly: GCA_050246385.1. GTDB lineage: Bacteria > Pseudomonadota > Alphaproteobacteria > Geminicoccales > Geminicoccaceae > Benzoatithermus. The sequence continues at coordinate 4,188 of JBFWWD010000229.1, read as the reverse complement.
CCGACTGGAACACGGAAGGCTCGGCCGCCAGCCACAGAACGCTCAGCAGCGCCAGCAGACCCCAGAACGCGCGCTTGATGTTCCGCATGAGCCCCTTCCCCGTGACGGGATTCGCCTGCCACGCCGCGAAGGATGGGTCCTTGATCTGGATCAATCGACGCGCCGGGTCGTCCGCCCGCGGGGCCTACCCGCCCTGACTCAAGCCTGCTTCCACTCCTGCTCGACGAACTGCCTGGACGAGTTGGTGTGGAGGTAGGGCGTCGCGGGCACCGGCACGCCGAGGAACGCGCACAAGGGCTCCCAGCCCTCCTTGACGTCGAACACCAGCAACCGCTCCGGCGCGATCTCCGCCTGTACGGCCGCTATGTGATCCCGGAACACCCGGGTCGCATGGGTGCGATCGGTGAGGCGGTCGTCGAACACCTGCTCGGCGATGAGTGCCTGGCCCATCATGGCGATCGCGTTGGCGTGCGCGTCGGGAAGCTGGCCGCGCGCGGCGAGAAAGCCCGCGATCGTCGCCTGGACGCTGTCGAACCAGGCGTCGGGATCGCGCACGGTCAGGATCACCCTGGCCTCGGGCCAGCGCTGCGCCAGCTCGCGCCACACCCGCGCCCCGGGCCAGTCGACCTGAGACCGGTAGCCCCGGAACACCTCGTCCCAATCCACGCTCTCGCCGCGCGCGACCGCTTCCCAGGCCGGCAGTTGCTCGGCATTGTCGCGGACCTCGTACATGTGATGGGCCGGACCGAAGCCGAGCTGCTCGAGCGCCAGCTTGAGCGAATGCGTCCCCGTGCGGCCGAAGCCAGGGCCGATGATTTCCAGCGCCATGCCGGCCTCCCGATCACTTCAAGTTATACGGCCAAGCTAGCATGTCCGGCGCGCGCGGGCACGGGGCCATGGCTCCTGCTCCACTTTCCAGCTAGTCTCGAGGCAGCGACGAGAGGTTGCCATGAACCGCCGCCTGGCCGCCGTGCTGCTGGCCGACGTGGTCGGCTACAGCCGCCTGATGGAGGCGGACGAGGCGGGTACGCTCGCGGCCCTGAAGCAGCGACGACGGGACGTGCTGGAGCCGGTCCTGCGCGGGCATGGCGGCCGCATCGTCAAGTTCATGGGCGACGGCGTGCTGATCGAGTTCGCCAGCGCCGTGGCCGCGGTCGCGGCGGCACTGGCACTGCAGCGGGAGATGGAGGCCGCCAACGCCGCGCAGCCGGAAGGCCACGCGATCCGCCTGCGCGTCGGCGTCAATCTCGGCGACGTGATCGGCGAGGGCGGCGACATCTACGGCGAGGGCGTCAACATCGCCGCCCGCCTGGAGAGCCTCGCCGAGCCCGGCGGCATCTGCATCGCCGCCAATCTGTTCGAGGAGGTCCGCGGCAAGGTCGCGGCGAGCTTCGAGGATCTCGGCGAGCAGCGCGTGAAGAATCTGTCGCGCCCGGTGCGCGCCTACCGGGTGCTGCCCGCGCGCGACGGCGAGCCGCCGCGGCTGCTGTCGGCACCGCCGCTGCCCGACCGGCCGTCGCTCGCGGTCCTGCCGTTCAGCAACATGAGCGGCGACGCCGAGCAGGAATATTTCGCCGACGGGATGGTCGAGGACATCATCACCGAGCTCGCGCGGCTGCCCTGGCTGTTCGTGATCGCCCGCAACTCGAGCTTCACCTACAAGGGCCGCGCGGTCGACGTGAAGCAGGTCGGTCGCGAGCTGGGCGTGCGCTACGTGCTGGAGGGCAGCGTGCGGCGGGCCGGCAGCCGGGTGCGGATCACCGGTCAGCTCATCGACGCGGCCAATGGCGCGCACCTCTGGGCCGACCGGTTCGACGGTGAGCTCGCCGACGTGTTCGATCTGCAGGACCGCGTGACCGCGAGCGTGGTGGGCATCATTGCCCCGCGGCTGGAGCAGGCCGAGATCGAGCGCGCCAAGCGCAAGCCGACCGAGAGCCTGAGCGCCTATGACTACCATCTGCGCGGGATGGCGGCGTTCCACCGCTTCAGCCGGATGGGGAACACCGAGGCGCTGGCCTTGTTCGCCCGTGCCACCGAGCTCGACGGCGACTATGCCGTCGCCTACGCCATGGCGGCGCGCTGCTATCTGCAGCGCAAGGCCTTCGGCTGGGCCGAGGACCCGGCCGCGGAGGTCGCCGAAACCCGGCGCCTCGCCCGGCGCGCCATCGATCTGGGCCGCCACGATGCGGTCTGCCTTGCCCATGCCGGCTCGGCGCTGGTGGTGGTGGCGGGCGAACTCGACGAGGGGGCGGCCCTGCTCGACCAGGCCCTGGCGCTCAACCAGAATCTCGCCTGGGTCTGGCTGTTCAGCGGGACCGCCAAGGTCTATCTCGGCGATCCCGAGACTGCGATCGAGCAGTCGAAGCGCGCCATGCGCCTCAGCCCGCAAGACCCCCACACCTTCGGCATGGAGATCGTGGTCGCACAGGCCCACTTCTGCCTGGGTCGGGACGCCATGGCGTCGGAATGGGCGGAGTCCGCCCTGCGGCGCCGGCCCGACTTCCTGGTCGCCGCCTGCGTCTGTGCCGCGGCGGGGGCGCTCTCCGGCCGGCCGGAGATGGCGTCGCGGGCGATGGAGCGCGTCCGCACCCTCGCCCCCGGGCTGCGTCTCGGGGGGCTCCGCGGCTTCCTGCCGTTCCGCCAGTCGGAGCATTTCGACCGCTGGGCCGAGGGTCTGCGGCTGGCGGGCCTGCCGGAATAGGGCGGCGGGTGCAAGGCCCGCCGCGCGGGTGTAGACCAGCCGGGCCAGCCATCAGGGAGAGGCCGCCATGGAGATTCTCGAGCTGCATCACGTCAGCCTGCCGACACGCGACCTCGAGCGCTCGCGGGCGTTCTACCGCGAGGTTCTGGAGCTGGAGGAGATCCAGCGGCCGCCCTTCCCGTTCCCGGGTGCCTGGTTCCGCCTCGGCGACCGCGAGCTGCACCTGATCGGCGACCGCGACGAGCCGCAGGGCGGCAGCGGGACCGATCCGAACCAGCTCCACTTCGCGATCCGCGTCGCCCGGTTCGGCGAGGCGGTCGAGCGGCTGAAGCGCCTCGGCTATCGCGAGGACGTCGATCCCGGCGACCCGATGCACCTCGTGATCCGGCTCCGTCCGGTCACCGGCTATCCCCAGGCCTATCTGAACGACCCCGACAATCACCTGATCGAGATCAACGCCGCCGCGCTCGAAGGCTGACGCCCCGAGGCTGTGCGCTATCTCACCTCCGACCATCGCATGGTATGTTAGCTTGAGGAGGCTTGGACCAGAGCGAGGAGGAACGGCATGGCGACCCGCAGCTACACGGTCCTGCGCGACGCGCGGCGGACCGATACCGGCGATCCCTTCAGGCCGCACAGTGTCGGCCCCAGCCTGGAGAGCCTGCGCTCGCCGCCGGAGCCTCAGGTGGAAACCGCGGCACTGAGCCCCCGCGACGTGCGCGACGCCGCGCGCGATCCGGCGGTCGCGGCGATCGCACCGGTGATGCCGACGAGCCTGATCCGCCCCTTCGCCGCCGAGGCCCAGGCGGGCACGACGGCCTGGGGCATCTCGGCGGTGAAGGCCGACGAGTCGCCGTTTGCCGGGGCCGGCGTGACCGTCGCCGTGCTCGACACCGGGGTGGAGGCCGCGCATCCGGCCTTCGCCGGCGTCGCCGTCGTCGAGGCGGATTTCTCCGGCTCCGGCAATGGCGACCGCCAGGGCCACGGCACCCACTGCGCCGGGACCATCCTCGGCCGGGAGGTCGAGGGCACACGCATCGGTGTCGCCACCGGCGCGACCAGCCTGCTCGCCGGCAAGGTGCTGACCGACGACGGCAGCGGCGATTCCGACATGATCTTCCGCGGCATCCAGTGGGCGCTGCAGCAGAATGCCGACGTGATCTCGATGTCGCTCGGCTTCGACTTCCCCGGCATGGTGCAGCGGCTGGTCGGCCAGAGCTGGCCGGCCGACCTCGCCACCTCGCTGGCGCTCGAGGCCTATCGCGGCAATCTGCGCATGTTCGACGCGCTGATGGAGATGGTCGAGGCGCGCGTCGCCTTCGGCCAGGGCACGGTGCTGGTCGCCGCCGCCGGCAACGAGAGCCGGCGCGAGGTCGACCCCGACTACGAGATCGCGGCCTCGATCCCCGCGGCGGCGCAGGGCATCGTCGCCGTCGGCGCCCTGGCGGCGGGCACGGGCGGCCTTTCCGTGGCGCCCTTCTCCAACA